>CAZHMQ010000108.1:0-6738 GCA_964533645.1 uncultured Coxiellaceae bacterium | reverse complement strand
CTATCGCCAAAGCGTTTACTGATATTTTCAGCTTCTATCACTAAGTCGCCAAGTCGTGGACCAGGTGGAATATACAATTCTTGAGTTTCGCTTCTTTTTTGATATTCTTTTGATGAAAGTTCATCAAATCTCGCCATACGCGCCTTGCTTTTAGCTTGTCTGCCTTTTGGATTACTACGTACCCATTCAAGTTCAGCTTTCATGGCTTTTTGATGAGCCGTTTCTTGACGTTCTTCTTGTTCTAAACGTTTTTCTTTTTGCTCTAACCAAGAAGAATAATTACCTTCATAAGGAATACCTTGTCCACGATCCAGTTCTAAAATCCAGCTCGCAGCATTATCAAGAAAATAACGATCATGCGTCACTGCCACGACTGTTCCTGGATATTCATGTAAAAAATGTTCTAACCAAGCAACACTTTCCGCATCCAAATGGTTAGTGGGTTCATCTAATAATAGCATATCAGGTTTGGATAATAACAAACGACATAAAGCTACACGTCTACGTTCACCACCAGACAATTTTGTGACATCAGCCTCCCAAGGCGGAAGACGTAATGCATCTGCTGCAACTTCTAATTTACGCTCAATATCCCAACCGCCGTTGACATCGATGTCATGCTGCAATTTACTTTGCTCATCAAGTAATTTTGTCATTTCATCATCAGTCATGGGTTCAGCAAATTTCATGCTGATGTCGTTAAAGCGTTGAAGTAGATCCATCACTTCGCCTATACCGTCTTCCACATTTTGTTTTACGTTTTTATTCGGATCTAAATGAGGTTCTTGGGGTAGATAACCAATGTTAATATTAGGTTGAGGCCTTGCTTCGCCATTAAATTCTTTATCAACACCCGCCATGATTTTTAATAGTGATGATTTACCTGAGCCATTGAGACCTAATACACCAATTTTTGCGCCAGGATAAAAGGATAACCATATATTTTTTAAAATTTCTCGTTTAGGTGGAACGACTTTGCCCACACCTTGCATAGTATAAATGAATTGTGCCATATGACTTCTTTAGTTTGATAATATAAAAATAGAAATCCCTTCGAGTTTTAAAAAAACAAGAAGGGATAGAATGAGAAAAAACTATTTACCACGTTTTTCTTTTTTAGCTGCACGCTTTTCTTTCAAAGATTTTTGTGGTTTTTTCTTCGTTTCTTTCTTTGTATCTTTTGCCTTTGCCATACTTTTTCCTCCAAATATTCTTCTTTCTAAATATCAAAAATTGCATTAAGATGCAAGAAAAATATACTTTTAATAATGTCTGCTTTTTTCATTCCTATTACTTTTGGCATTTTTATCATTTCTAACATTCCGACCGCCACCAGGAGCCCTATCTATGCTATGACTTTTATTTTTACCAGATCCTTTAAAACCCTTTTCACCATAAGGCGCTTTATCATTTCTAAATTTCTTTTCGCCTTGCGGAGCTCTATCACTTTTAGATTTTTTTTCACCATACGGAGGTCTTTCACTTCGGAAGCTTTTCTCACTCTGTGGAGCACGATCGCTTTTGAAACGTTTCTCGTGATTTTTTTCGTCTCTTCTGCCTTTACGATCATCGGCATGTCTATCACTGAATTTAAAATCACTTTTTTTCTTAAATCCACCCGATTTACCGCCTCTACGACCACCTTTTTTCTTTTTAGGAGCTATTTGGCTAAAACTTTGTTTCGGTTCTAAACCTTCAATCGTAGATAGCTCAATGCGTTCACCTATGTATTTTTCAATTTTTTGTACATGACGCCCTTCGTTAGGTAATGCGAACGATATCGCAACACCTGATTTTCCTGCACGACCGGTACGACCTATTCTATGCACATAATCTTCAGAGAACTTTGGTAAATCAAAATTAATCACATGACTCACATCGTTGATGTCTAATCCACGTGCTGCTACATCGGTTGCAACAATAAACTGAACTTTGCCACGACGGAATTGTTCAATGGTTTTATTACGCACGCTTTGTTTTAAATCGCCATGCAAAGGCAGAGCCGATATATCTTGATCACGTAATTGTTTAGCTAATTTATCTGCGTTGACTTTCATAGCAGAGAAAATAATACCTTTAAAAATACCACTTTCATTCAAGAAATGTTGTAATAGTTTTGTTTTATGTTGGGCGTGATCAGCAATATATAATTCTTGTTTGATCTTAGTCGGAGCCGCTGTTTTTTCTGATAAATCGACATGTACTGGGTTATTCAATAATTGTTTGATGACACCATTTAATCTTTCATCAACAGTAGCACTAAATAATAAGGTTTGCTTATGTCGGGGAGTCGCTTTCGCAATATATTTAACATCATCGATAAATCCCATATCTAACATTCTATCTGCTTCATCAAGAATTAACATTTCGATTTTAGATAAATCCAAACGTTTATTTTCCATATGATCCATAAGACGACCTGGAGTTGCTATAATGACATCGACGGGTCGTGACAACCCTTTTAATTGCTGACGATAAGGCATACCACCGACTAAACTCACCATATTAAAACGCAAAAATTTTCCATATTTACGAGCAGCGTCACTAATCTGCGTTGCAAGTTCACGTGTAGGGGTTAGCACAAGTATTCGTGGCTTGCCGCCAGTGGGGGAGAGACTCAATTGATGTAATGCAGGTAACATAAATGCTGCTGTTTTACCTGTTCCTGTTTGAGCGCATGCAACAATATCTTTCTTTTTTAACACTTCAGGAATGGCGGCTGATTGAATAGGAGTGGGAGTGGTATATCCACACACATGTAGCGCTTTAGAAATTTCAGAACTTAAATTTAATTGTGAAAATAACATTTTCATTTTTCCTCGATCAATATACAAATGCAAGCCAACAGGCTATATTTGCATGAGCAAAAATGAAAACCTGGTTTAGCTGGCGGCTTAAAAATCATCGCCAACGTAAACCCAATAATAACTTCAGGTAGCACAGCCTCGCTTCATATTTAGTGTGTTGGAGGTTGAAAGCATTGGAAATGATATATCTACATATCTAGTAGCGTGCGTATGATCGCTGTTTATACAGAAAATAGCAAGCAACATTTAGAGCTTGTTCAAGATCTTAGGCTTCTTGGCTATAAAAATAGCGGAAATTTATTGTACAAAGGTCAAAAACAATGCTAATATCTTTCGTAGCATCATAGAATAGCTAAAATAAAAGGTATCTAACTGATTTATATAACAATTTTTTTCTTGTATAAAAATACTTTTAATTTATAAAAAATTTAATAATACAAACAAGGTGTTATACTATGCAAACAGCTTCGTCGATACAACTTATTCAAAAAAACAGCGAGCCTGCTGAACTTCGCCGTTGTTTATCTGCTCTTGACCTTACCTTATTAGGAATAGGAGCAATTATTGGCGCGGGTATCTTTGTCATTACCGGTATTGCTGCCGCAACCCAAGCGGGTCCTGGTATTGTTTTATCGTATGTTTTAGCTGGAATCGCATGCATATTTTGTGCATTTGCTTATGCCGAATTAGCCTCCAGTGTCGGTGGCTGTGGCAGTGCTTATGGTTATGCTTATGCTGCAGGTATTGGTCGTTTTACAGCCTGGATCATTGGCTGGAATTTGTTGATGGAATACGGCATGAATGCCGTTATCATCTCCATTGGCTGGTCGGGTTATGTCGACCATTTTCTATCTGCTATTGGCATAGTATTACCGAGATTCTTAGTCGCTGATCCTTTCCATGGTGGAATTGTCAATCTACCTGCTATCGCTATCCTTATTACACTTGCAAGTCTTTTATCCATAGGAACCAAACGCAGCGCACTCTTTAATAATGTCATTGTCTATATCAAATTAGGTGTGATTGCCTTATTTATTGGTGTTGGAATGACCCATGTTAATACTGAAAACTGGCATCCATTTTTACCTTTTGGAGTGCAAGGTATAGTGAATGGTGCAGGTTTAATTTTCTTTGCCTTCATAGGATTTGATGCGGTTTCTACAGCTGGCGATGAAGCAAAAAATCCTAAACGCGATCTACCTATTGGAATCTTAGCTTCTTTAGTAGCATGTACACTTGTTTATGTCATTGTGGCTGGCATTTTAACCGGTCTTATGCAGTATCCAACATTAAATATTAGTTCGCCTGTAGCCACTGCATTAATCAATTACGGCCATTATTTTACTGCAGAAGTCGTAGCGATTGGCGCAATTGCAGGTTTAACGACAGCAACTTTAGCTTTTTATTATGGATTCACACGCGTTTATATTGCTATGTCACGCGATGGTTTTTTGCCTGAGTCAGCCGCAAAACTTCATATAAAAAGTGGAACACCAAGACGACTTATCTGGTCGGCAGCGATTGTGATGTCCATCTGTGCTGGATTTTTACCTATTATGCAAATTGCAAATCTTGTAAACATAGGTACCCTGGCTGTTTTCATTGCGGTTTGTATCAGTGTGATTGTTTTGCGCGTCACTAAACCACATATGCCTAGACCTTTCAAAACCCCATGGAGCCCTTATTTTCCCATGATAGGTATAGCATTATGTCTATATTTGATGATCACTCTACCAGCGGTCACATGGCTTAGCTTCACACTTTGGACAGCCGCTGGAATCATCCTCTATTATGCCTATAGCAAGGCTAGTAATCTTCGCAAAACTGAACAAACTTAAAAAGTCTGTTGCCCATGGGTGGATGACGACGCAAAAAACTGCGCCGTACCGCCCAGTTCGATTTTTCATAGTAACCTGATTTAACTTGCTTTTTCCATAAAAATGTATATAATATGAACATTATAAGAATAATAAAGCATATTTAATACAAATCAAGGGGTTAGCATGCTACATCAAGAATTAAACAAGCCCACTGAAAAGTCTCCGCGACCATTCGCATATAAAATGGCAGAAGCAAAACCGGAGCTGGTGTATGCTGCCTGCATAACATTAAGTCACTTCTATAACCCAACACCCGCACCTATATTTAACTCTACAGCTCCAAATACTACACTTTATCAACCTTTGTTTACTATGCCAACGCCTGCATCACGAGGTATCACTGTTGGCTGGAATTATTCGGATGCCCTTGATGCCTTTATTGCTGCACATGAACTTCTTTCAGAAGATACTTATCACAAAAACCGCAATAGAGTAAAAGCAGCTTTGAATATAGTGTCTGGAACCCAGTTGCTGATCTTTTCGGATAATTATGGATTAACCAATTTTGGCAGCGCTGCGTTAGCCGGTGCTACTGCTTTAGCGAGCCCTGCATTTGCATTTGCGATGTTATGCGATTTACTGAATCTTACCATTGATTTAATTTGCGCAGCAAAGGAAGCAAAGTTTGAGGGATGGTTAGAAGAAAGATTATTAGAAATGCGTCATTTAGAAAAACGAATAGCAGAAGAAAGCGATTCACAAAAAAAAGCGGTCATTTTAACGAAAAAAAATAAATTAGAAGAAGATATTGCTGCACGCTGTCGCGTTTATTATGCAGAAGGCTATGAGGGTTGTAAATATAAGGCAAAGAAAAAGAGAAAAGAGGCTATCGAAGAGATTTTCGCACGTGCTGGCCAAGATGTAGGACAACAATTATTTGGTGCGCCCACAAAAAACGACAAAGAAATGAATGCTAACATCCAAAAAGAACTCAGTAAAAAACTTGATGAAAGTCTGACAAATTGGGCGGTTAAATTTGTTAGCTTTACTGGCATGACGCTGTTAGCGGTATCTTCCTTTGTGGCATGTCCACCGTTGGTTTTCATAGGAACTATGCTTGTGACGGCAGTATCCATCTATTATGCTCAAAAACATTGTAGGAAATTGATTTCGGAGGGTTTCAGCCTAGGTCTGTTTTTGCCGAAAATACCACCTCTTAAAACAGGCAAAAATACTTCTCCATTGCCGAAACTAGCACCTGTATAATTACGTTTCTGAGTTGAAGCTATAGTTAGGCTGAATTCATAGCACGATATTTATGAACTACTTCCGCCATATCGTAAGACTGTCGAGAGTAGTTCATGTTTATATTTTAATGGCCAGTAAAAAATCGCCGCGGTCTAACTCATCATTTTATTAAAAACCACCTATTTTCCTCACCTGCAACACACCTTCAATACCTGCAATATTTTTCATTAACTCATCATTCACATCCGCACTTACATCAATCAATGTATAAGCAATATCATCACGTGATTTATTCATCAGACTTACAATATTTAATTTAGCAGATGCTAATTTCGACGAAATTTGCGCAACCATGTTGGGGATATTGACATTTGAAATAGCTAAACGTACCGCACCAGGATTAGCAGACATTTCTATGGAGGGAAAATTAACTGAATTCGATATAGCTCCAGTTTCAAGAAAATCACGCATTTGTTTCACTATCATGACCGCACAATTTTCTTCGGCTTCTTTAGTAGAGGCTCCTAAATGTGGAAGACTTATTACATTTGGATGATTGTTAAAATCAGCACATGGAAAATCATTAACATAGACTGAAACTTTTTGATTATTCAGTGCTTCTAATAATGCATTTTTATCGATTAAGCCATCACGGGCAAAATTTAACAACACAACACCATCTTTCATGAGATGTAAACGAGATGCACTTATCATGTTTTTAGTTTCAGATGTCAAAGGCACATGAAAGCTTATAACATCAGATTCCATTAACAAATCATCTAAATTATGGGCTTGCTTAACTTTAGAAGATAACTCCCATGCACGACTCACGGTAATCGTAGGATCAAAGCCAATGACATGCA
>CAZHMQ010000107.1:0-6764 GCA_964533645.1 uncultured Coxiellaceae bacterium | reverse complement strand
GGAATAACATCACAAAAGCGAGTATCAAATACATGATACCAATTTTTTTATGATCAATGGTGCAAATCCAATCAGTCCAAAGATAAGTCCATTTTTTATAATAAGTAAGTGCGGCAACGATACCCAAAGCACCCAACGCCATAAATACCATGACACCTATAAGAATAGGCTCATGATACGGGATAGCGTCTAACGTCAATTTCCCAAAGAATAAATTTTGTAACATGATTACTCCTTCTCAGTATCAGTAATAGCGTTATTTCCACGTGGGTGATTCGCGCTAAATGTATGCATATAAGTCATGATGGCATTGTCAAATAATTCAGCTTCAACGCCTGAAAAATATTGTGGTTTGTCGCCTATAGACGGTTTTAATAAATTATCATAATTCGTTTCTGATAAACTTAAGGGAGTTTGTTTGATTTGTTTTATCCAAGTTTGCATTTCGTCAGGTTGTACTACGTTAACAGCAAAATGCATATCAGAAAAACCAGCGCCATTGTATTGGGTATTCAGACCATCATAGATTCCGACTTCATCCGCAATTAAATGCAAACGTGTACGCATTCCTGCCATAGCAAAAATTTGGCTGCCTAATTGCGGGATAAAAAATGCACTCATCGCAACATTGTCTGCTGTTATCCAGAGCTCTATTTGTTGACCCACAGGTATTTCAAGATAATTCACCGTGGCGATTTTTTGCTCAGGATAAATGAATAACCATTTCCAGGGTAGTGCAATGGCTTGAATGAGCATAGGCTGTTTATCTTGATAGCCTGGAAGTCTAGTATAAGGATCTAAATCATGTGTTTTTTTCCACGTTAAAATGGCAAGCACAACAATAATGACACAAGGTATAGTCCACCAGATAGCTTCTAAGAAATAACTATGGCTCCAGTTAGGTTTATAGTCTCGGATTTTATGGGATACCTGATAGTGATATACGAACGCAAAACTCATGATCACAACGGGGATTACAACAATTAACATCAGAGCTAACGTGTCAAAGAATAACTTGCGTTCTTGATAAGTGACCAGTCCTTTAGGATTTAGCATTCCTAAAGAATAAGTATAATCCTTACAGCCTGTTAGATTTAGCATTAATAAGCATGTTATGACGATTAATAAAGCATTTATTAATCTCTTTGTCGCAGACATATAAATTGTTATTTTCCGCATATTGGCGTGCATATAAGCCTCTCTGTTTTTTACTAGGCGGCATTTTAATATAGTGTTAGTATTTTAAGAAGTGTAAAAATGGATTTAAGCAAAATATATTCAAAAAAGGATGATTTTTTATGACTTATCTCATGTTTGCTCGTTGGTTTGGTGTAGTTTCCGTCATTTTATCGCTAGGAATTTTATTTAATTTAGAAAATGCTAGAGAAATGGCTAAGCATTTGGTTAAATCCGAGTCAGGTTATATTTTGGGCGGTGTGCTGCCAGTGATTTTTGGTTCTTTATCACTCATGTTTGTCGATAGTTTTGAGATTGCTTGGACCTTGGTTATTACACTTGTCGGGGGGGGGATGTTAGCCATGGGTATATTTAGGGTCTTTTTCCCAGATTCTTGGGCAGCCTTAGTTTCACAGCATATACAGCAAATTCCTTTTTTATTTAGCTTATTTGGTTTGATGCTTGGTGTGGTATTACTTTATGTAGGTTATCTTGCACAGTCTTTTTAACGGCGACAAAATGCATACACAAGAAACTTCTAGCAGGGCGGTTTTAAAAACATATAATGTAGCAACATACCTTCATAGTATAGCGTATAAAGTAGTTATGTGTCTACATTATGCGGATTAATTAGACATCCATTTTTGCAGTGATCTTAATGAGCAATGCATTCGGCACAAATTTCATTAAAAAAACCATCCATTGGTTTAATAAACCGCTCACTACAACGCGCTTATTTTTCATCAAGCCTTGATAGCCAATTTCAGCAACGCTTTCTGCGGACATAATAGGAATGGAACCACTCGTCATGCTAGAGTGCCCAGCACGTTTATGAAATGAAGATTTGGTGACACCCGGACAAAGTGCTGAAATGCTTATGCCGTTCTTTTTATATTCTTCATGAAGGGATTCTGATAACGATAAAACATAAGCTTTGCTTGCATAATACATAGCCATAAAAGGACCAGGAACAAAAGCCGCAATGGATGCAACGTTAAGAATTTTTCCTCGGTTATTTTTTACCATGTAAGGCAAAATAGCATAGGTCAAATGGGTAAGAAATTGTATGTTAACTGCCATGATGCCATGGACATCTTCTTCTTGCATGTCAGTAAATTTTTGAGAGATGCCATAGCCTGCGTTATTTACTAAAACATCAAGTGTGGGTATGTCATCTTTGAATGCTTCCATAATAATATCTACGCTATTTGATTCGCTAACATCCACAGATAATATTTTCGAATCACATTGATAACGCTTTGCTAAATCATTTTTTACATTTGCTAATTCGTGAGTTGTGCGGGCGATCAAAATCAGAGAGTATCCATTTTTAGCAAATACTTCGGCAAGTGCTTTGCCAATTCCTTTTGAAGCGCCAGTTATTAAAGCTGTTTTTTTCATTGCATGTCTCTTATAAAGATTGTGAAGGTATGTTAACATTATCGATAAGATTATTATCAGGTGTATCCTGCTTCACTGTCGAGGAAAAAAACGAGGGATTATGTTCTAACCATGGAACAGACATTGTAGCAAGAGATGATTTACCATTAAATTCAATAATAGCTCCTGTTTTAGAAGGTTCTTTAGCTTTAGTGCTCTGCCATTCTTTTGATTTCCATGACGTAGCATGCCTAGGAATGCTAGGATCTAATGCTTGAAGACCTACTATGCTTCCTACGATAACGTATTCGCCTTTTCCATGGGGGGTAATTTTTAGTCTTTGACTAGGCGTGATGTTGAGTTTTTCTTCCATGCCGGATGCAATACGTTCATATATGGTAGCATAGGATGATATACATTTTTTTGTGTCTTTCACTTTAAGAGAAAAACTATGGATGTTATCAGAGAAAATAGTCCATTGAATAACTGAACCTCCAGGCGGTAAGTTAAGATGCACATGATCATCAGTGGGTGTGATTCTTACAACTTCAGCACATAGTTGTCTAGATATGATATCAATTTCGGATTCCATATTGCTGATGGATTCAGTACATAATTTAAGAATAGTGTTGAGTTGGCTTCTTACATAATACTGCCTATGATGAGCGTTAGAACTTTTTTTATCATCATCTAAATTTTCTTGATTGCTAAGAGGTGCTGGAATATCAAGTGTAATATGGTCTGTTAACTTTTCAGGTAAGCAAGTTAAATCAGTTTTATTTAAACTGATTTCTAACATTAAATCCTCCATGATTCGTTTAAATTTATGCGAAGTATCTAAAAATTCTTGTAACCGATGGATATCATATTTTGAAATAGAGTCTTCAAGATAAAAATATCTTACACCATAAACCAACTTTTCAATACTAGGAATAAGAATGCGATTCCTATTATAGATTTTATCAAATTCGGATAGTAAGCTTTGTATCATATCCATTTGTTTAGATAACTCGGCGGATTCTCGCATATGAATCAGTGTCACATAAGGTTGTGACACAAAACCAATGGGCGTGCCTATAAGCTCTGCTTTATTGAATTGATCAATAAAAGCAAACAAATCTTCTATACTGCTAGCGACACCAGGTAAGCCAAGCTCAACACCCGAATATTCTAAGCTAATATCAGTCAAGGTATGTTTTTTCGTCGTACTTGATGTGTATGAGGCTGGGGCTGAAAGGTTTATATGAGATGCCAATTTGGCTTCTAAGGTTTGTTTAATTTGTATTGCTTCTTCTTGATTCGTATTAACGAAATTAATAAGTGCATAAATGACCTTGCCATACATGACTTGACTCACGTATTTATCGCCATAGGCTTCCACAAATGTACTTCGTCTATGGATTAAATGATCCATACATTCTTCTGACGCTTTGGTGTCGGGGGGTAGCGTTTGCACAAAACCAATTTTTTTTCCCTTGATTAAAAGAGTCACGTTTTGCTTGCATAATTTAGCTTTTTTAAATAATTCCGATTCGTAAGATACATTATTCTGGCTAATGGAAGTGGTTAAGTAAGCTTTTAGATCAAGTGCTTGAGAAAGGTCGGAATAATCGCTGACGATAGAAACTTCGTAATGTGTATCGCCGCTCTGTATGGGAGTTGATTGAGTATCAACGAATTTTTTGATAAGACTTGCTTTCTCGGATAATATAGGCTTATCGTGAGTGTTGGATGCTTGCGGTATAATGATGCCACAACCTTTATGTGCTCCTGTGATAGAGTCTATCCCATCGCCTAATGAAAACATGAATCTATTAGTACCCATATTATTCCTTTAATATTGAATAGTCGTTATAGCATAGCATTATGATATAATATTCGTCTTCAAGTGCGATATGTCTTAGGAAGGATTGTATGCATAGCTGGATGCAGTATCACGGAAATAGTGCGAATCAGGGATTAATGCTTGTGCATACTTCGGTTGCTTCAAAACCAAAATGGTGGGTTGATGTAGGTCTTGTAGGTTATGTTTCTCCTGTGATCGGGTCCGATGGAGTCATTTACGTAGGTTTGTTAAATGGAGAGCTTGTTGCTGTTCACTCTGATGGAAATATAAAGTGGCGACGAGCGGTTACCTTGGAGGGAAACCCTGACTACCCTGGTATGATTATGGGTTCGCCTGCTATAGGTAAAGATGGAAATATTTATATTATCACCACGGTAGATATAACAAGGCGGGATCGCAGAAATGAGGCTTCACAGATGATTCAGGTACGCCGCAGTAGTTTGCATAGTTTTACTCCGGCAGGTAATCGACGTTGGTCATATCGTTTTCCAGCTAATACATCAGGTCTAGGTGCCTATACAGCTTCTTCTCCTAAAGTCTGGGGTGATCAGAATATTTTTATTTTTGTGCCTGCACTTTATACCGGAACAACAAGTAGCATTGAAATATTAGTCCTTAATCAATCAGGTAATTTAGTTAATAGAACAGAAGTGACGAATGATATCCCATTGCCTATGAATGCGGATTTCATGGCATGTTCGGAAAATTTTGATATTGAAAAAGTGCCCGCTTGGCCTGAGCCCACACTTGCCATGGTTGATTTAAATCATCAACCTATTATTGTAATAGTAGATAATTATAAAACATTGCTTGCTTATCGATGGAATTTTCCCGTTCTTATGCCGCTTTGGTCCAGCAGTTTAGATGTGGCGTGTCAACGAACATCTCCTGTTGTTTTTTCAAATGATGAAGTGTTATTAGGTGATCAAGAGGGTGCCGTAAGTTGTTATGATGTAAAAAGTGGTAGAAAAATACATCAGCCTTGGTATCAAGCAGATCATTCTGTGGTAAGTCCTCCTGTGCTATGCGAAGGTAAAATCTATTTTGTAGCGGGTAATGAACTTATGATGCTTAATGCAAATGTTAAGATCGAAAAGCGTTACGTTTTATCAGGTAAATGTCTCGGCTCTTTGGCATTGTCAGCTAATCATATTTATGTAAGTACTACAGAGGGTTTTTATAGCTTTTCTTTAGATCTAAAAAACGTTTATAAAAATGGTGATATTGCTGGCGGCATGTCTACACCAGCAATGAGTCCCAATGGTAGTGTTTATGTGATCGATCAAAAAGGAGTGTTATTTGCTTTTTAGATTTGTCTCAGAAACTCCGCACTCGGGTTTTCATCAGAATTCATATTCCGGAATTTTGCAAATATTAAAGGATCTTTATACTGAAAAAATGCAGCTATATTGTTCACAAAACTATACTTTGGTTTCTTGATGCTATCGGCAACAAGAAGCGAACACAACTTAAAATCCAAACACTCTCTACTATCCACTTCTTTTGCAAACCTTAATCGCACTTTAGGGTCTTGAAAAGACATTAAAGCTTTATGAGCTTGCAGCTTACTCTGCAGTTGATTTCCACGTAATGCGCCTTCTATAGGGAAAAATAACAAAATAGTATGACGTTTCACTAATTGTTCAACCAAAGAAAACTGTCCGCCATATGCCGCGGCCTCTGTAGCTAAATCTGCCTTGGCTCCTCGACTAATTAAACTATTAACTAGATCAGCATGACCAGCAAATGCCGCTCCACTTACAGCATAATTTGGATGAGCTCCTATACTTATAAGAAGGTCCAATGCTTGAGTATCAACAATGTTTTCTAAAGCGATTTGTTGAGCTGCTTTTGAAAGATCGTAAACATCGACTATCTTATCTTTCACAGCCCTGGTTAATGTTTCTTTTTTATTTGCTTTTGCTGATTGATAAATAAAAACATCAACATCTTCTTCTTTAATCACTTCATTTTTTATTAAATCTTTTCGCGCAGTCATATACAACTCCTCGTTTAGTAATTGAACTATAATGCATGAATTGTATAATAAAAGAATTATAAAATGAACCATTATTTGCGTGAATTAGTTTTTCTGTTCATATATTTTACTATTAACACATTTAACTGATTATTTTTTAATCGTAATAATGATGCTTACTGCTGGAAAGATGGTCATATCATTACCTAGGCTTATGGGTAAGAATATGCCGCGGGACAACGTGAGCGGGGAATTTATGGGGTGCAATGGGTATAGTGTACAGGGCGATCGGGCTCAAAATTGTTCAAATTTTTTACCGCGCGGCGCAGTATATTTTTTTTTTTTGTGATTTTCTTTATTTAAAGCCGCTGATTTCTTTTTAGA
>CAZHMQ010000106.1:0-6767 GCA_964533645.1 uncultured Coxiellaceae bacterium | reverse complement strand
CTCGCCTTTCGGTCGCGGCTCGGTAAAAATGCGAAACTTTAACCAAACGGTTTCTAAGTTTTAAACTCTTCATTACACGTTATTGATATCTATCACGGTTGATATATGATGAGACGTGACCCCACCTCTCTCTTCTCAACTCCTTGCTTCTTTGGATTAAATGTGCTACATTAATTAAAACTGTAGCACATTTATGATGACTAAGAGGCTATATGAAAACACTAAACATTCGTCAATTCAGGGCATCAGTGGGTCAGCTCGACCAACTCGTTGAAAAAACTGGTGAAGTTATCATTACGCGTAATGGCAAGCCTATTTTGCGTGTTTTGCCTGTGCATGGTAAACACGTGCGCCCTGATCATGAAGATCTGCGAAGTAAGATGCCATTATTAAAAACGCCTTCTTCAACTTATGTAAGGCAAGAAAGAGATGAGCGATAGTGTATATATTGATACCAGTGCTTTGGCAAAATGGTACTTAAATGAACCTCATTCAGATGATTTTGTGAGCTATCTTAAATCGATCTCAAGAGCTGTGATTAGTGGTTTAACGATGACTGAAATGCGTTCGTTGTTATCACGCAGACGGCGAATGCAAGAATTGAGTCCATCCTTAGAAGAGCAGCTATTTTCTACATTTTTAATGGACATTGATCAGGGATTTTTGATCGTTGAACCCATGGAAAATCATTATTTTGAAGAAGCGGCACACCTCATTGCTGCGCTTCCAGATATTCCATTACGTACCTTAGATGCATTACATTTAGCGATTGTTTTAAAACACCATATTAAAATCCTTGCAAGCGCTGATGAGGTGATGATTTCAGCGGCAAAAGCGCTGAAACTTCAGGTAAAAGCTTTTTAAAAAACAGCCATGTTGCAAAAAACGGCTAGTTGGTATATACTTATTAATATATACTAATGATGGAGGGTACCATGATGAAAATAGCTAAATTGTTTCAAAATGGTCAAAGTCAAGCAGTGCGCCTACCTAAAGAATTCCGTTTTGAAGGAGAGGAAGTCTTTATTAAAAAAGTAGGGCAGGTGACTATTTTAATGCCGGTTAAAAACTCTTGGCAGTCTCTTTTTGAGAGTATTCATAAATTTTCTGATGATTTTATGAATACGAGAGAACAGCCGAAACAACAAGAAAGAGAAGATCTTTTTTTATGAAATATATGTTAGATACAAATATGTGCATTTATATCATTAAAAAGCATCCCGAAAATGTATTAAAAAAATTTAAAACATTGGATGTTGGTGATATTTGTATTTCATCTATTACGCTTGCCGAACTGATGTATGGTGCATATAAGAGCCAGCATCAACAGCAAAATAAAATCGCCTTAGAAGGGTTTGCAGCACCGCTTGAAATTGTGCCATTTGACGGAAATGCAGTGGATCATTATGGCCAAGTAAGAGCATATCTTGAAAAAAAGGGTGCGCCTATAAGATCATTGGATACGATGATCGCAGCTATAGCATTAAGCTTGGATCTGGTTTTAGTTACCAATAATGTTAAAGAATTCTCTCGTGTTCCTCATTTAAAAATAGAAGATTGGGCATCGAGTTCATAAATCCGTTTGAAAAAAATGAAATAGGACATATAGTTAGCTTTGTATTTAAAGAGGATGTGATGATGGGTACAAATAGAAGAAGCATAGAGGAACGTGAATTAAAATACTTAGAATCTAAATACAGAAAAGAAAGCGACTACCTCGCCACGACGGATGAAAATGTAGGAATCTGCGAAGTCAATGGCAACAATCCAGCAAGAAACCAGGAAGATGCTGTAGCTGTAGATATCCCAAGTACAACGTCTGATGCATTTATGTCGTTGGAGTTACAAGATAAAAAACGTGTGATGGAGACCACTTTTGCAGCTTTACAGGATAATCTAGATTCTTCTGCTGCAACCAGCTGTGGAAGTTGTGCGTGTGTTGCAACGGGTCAAGTGAAAGATAACAAAGCTACTGTTTTTACCAGCTATGTAGGCGATAGCGTTGCATTTCTTGTGGTGCTCTCTGCCGATGGAAAGTTAAAGTCGTCAACACCTTGCAATCCCGCGTTGCATGATGGTAATAATGTTGTAGAACGCGTGACTATCACGAAAGGCATTGGACGAGAGAAAGGAGTGATAGAGGCTAATAGGCTTTGTGCGGGTCTCAATGATGGGATGTTGGCTGTCACAAGAGCATTTGGCGATCATGCTTTTTTCAATTACGGTCTTCTGCATACTCCTGAAACGACTGACATTACGGTAGACATTAACCCTGATGATAAAGTGTATATGGTCGCCACTTGCGATGGGGCCATGGAACATTGTAAAGGAATCGATAGTGCTGCTGCCTATGCGGAAGAACTAGGTCTTCTCTTTGAAAGACACCATACGCTTTCCCCTGAAAGGTTGGCAGAGAAAATAGTAAATTATGCTTTAAAAAAAGGCTCCATGGATAATATTACGGCTACGGTTGTTCCTTTAGAGGCAGGAAAACCCGCCGTGACGGTGGGTGTTTTTGATGGACATGGTGGTTCTTATGTGTCACAAAATGTAAGCGCTCATTTTAGTAAAGTGTTTCAATATGTTGTTCTACACATGCATGATTTGAAGAAAAAACAAAAAATAGTTTTAGACAACATAAAGACATTATTGAAAAACAGTGCAGAACACGATGGGAGTATGCAGTGCAAGGAGTCTAAAGATATATCCGGGGGCGCAAAGATAGGTCTTGGATTGTTTGTAGGAGCCATCTTAGGCGCTATCGCGGGTTCTGCTATATCACCAGGTGTAGGAACGATTGTGGGAGTGGCGATAGGTGGTTTTTGTGGAGGAATGGGTGCAGGCGCAGCCGTTTATGTAAAACAAAGAAAAAGTAAATTGCAGCATAATATAAAAGAGACAAGAAAAGAACTCGCGGATGCAGACAACATGAAAAACACGAGCGACAGTGTGGTTCCTGCTAAAAAAACATCGGGTACTTCCACCGCGCTGTATATGGAAGGCGGATATGCTGTACCTGCGGTGGCTTCTATAGTTAACACCGATGATGCTCAAATGATGAGGAAAGACGCTTTAAATAACCAAATTCAAGCTGATACCAGTTATGATATAAAAAATACGGATATACTTTCACCTTTTAAATACAATTAACATCTTTTGTAGTGCGCCTGCGCGGGAATGATGGAGCTTATCTTTGAAGCTTAAACGAAACTTTATTTTCCACAACCGCATCTCTCTTTTTTTCGTGCATTGCGCTCTTACTGCCTTTAAGATTAACATTCAGTTCATGTATCAATCGTTGCCGGCAAGCAGTCGCTTCTTCTTCTGAAAATTCAGGCGAAAAAATTTGTTCATCGGGCACTGATTTATTACATAAAAAATGTAAGAATTTTTTTTGACGTTTGAGGCTCATGGTGTTTTTGTCATCTAATTTGTCGCGTGAAAATGAATCATAATTATTAACATACGTGAGTTCAGCGCTGTGTGCATTCAAGAATCTTTGAATGCGTTTTTCTTCACATTGAAGAATGACATTTTTGCGTGCAGCATCAATACCGACTTCAGTAAACCCTACGCCATGATCATAAAGTTGTAAGACGCGCAAAGGGTATTTCTTTTTAATAATGTGACGATTTTTGTTTTCAGGGGTATAGATATCCATGCCACAAATAAAATTGAACATTGCCATTTGAGCGCGATTTTTTAATTTATTCCACCAGCCGGTGATCGTGTAAATGGGATGATGAATAAAATCGAGATCTTCTGCATATTCGACTCGCGCACCCAATACATCAAGATCTTGGCGATGTTTGCCCCGCAAATATTCTTTTTCAAAAAAGTTGGCGTACGATCTATGACTGGTGTGTTGCATAGGAAAATTATCGGCACAACCACCGTCCATATAGTATTTTCCGTTGTCATAAACCGTTTGATAGATAAGCGGTGCTGACATGGACATGCGCACGGCTAGGTGTATAGGTTTATTCGGGGTTTTTTTATGGTTAAGTATTTTTAAACGACCTCTGGGTGTTTCTTTACAACGTGTTGCAGTTAAAAAAACATCTTTAAATCCTAAACCTTTAATGGTAGCTAATTGATGAAAATGTTTAAAAGTAATGTTTTTAGTGGTAAGACCTACTTGAAGCTTCTTGGTTGTTGGATGTCTTGTAATGTGTGAAATAAGTTTAGAATCTTTTTTCTTTGGAATCTTTTTATCTTTAACCGCTGTATGCTCTTGGTCAATGTTTAATAATGTGTTAATCATGGCTTGTTGTGTTTGAGGGTCTTCTGTTGTATTTAAAAGTCGTTCGAGTAGGGTTTTGGTTTTATTAAGAGTATTTTTACTGTTAAGCTGAAGGCTGATTTTTTTCGTAAGAGGATCTCTGACGAAACCTAAAATAAGTTGCTCCATTTTCTTCATGGTGATAAATTTTTTCTTCTCTTTATCCATGACTCGAATTTTTTGCTCATATTTATCCATAGCTAGAAGTTTATCTATCATCTCATCTTGAGCTTCTGGATCTTCTATTTGATTTAAGAGCTGTTCTAACAGGTTTTTGGCGTTATGGTATATGTTTTTAGTGCTGAGATGCAGTTGTATCCTTTGAGTTTTCGTATTTCTTGTGATATCTAAAATAAGTTTATGACATTTTTTTTCATCCATGGTGAGAAGTTTATGTATCATTTTTTGTTGGGTTTGTTTATCTTTTATACCATTTAAAAATCGTTCTATGGACTTTTTAGTGCCATAGTATAACGATTTTTTTATATACTTTTGTAACTCGTTGCCGCGATAAACGCCGCCTCGGGTGAGTAAATTATAAATACCCGCAGCGCATTCTGGATGTGTGATGCCCGATGCAAATTTAACGATGCTCGACATCATATCAAGGGGAACGCCCAATAAAGATCCTCCTCGTACTTTATAACATTGCTCTGCTGCGAAAGAAAAAGCATCGGATATCCAAGCAAGTGGTTTTGATATGAGGTAAAGTGGAAAAGTGAAGCATTGATATAGCTTTGATGCAGTGGAATCATCAAGTATATCATGGTGAAACTTAAGCCCTTCTATAATGCGCGAACGTTCTTTTTGTTTTAAAGGCATAGCCGCAAGCACAGCAAAATAAGCGCCAGCAGAACTTCCGCCATACTCTTTGACATTGTCGATTAAACCATTGTCTTCGAGCATGTGTAAAAGGTTTTGATAAACCCACGTACGTCCGCCGCCTCCTTTGAAAACAACGGCACGAAAGCGCGGGGGGCGTACAAAATACGTGTAACGAAGATAGTGATCTTTATCCTTAAGCGGGGATACTTTGAAGCCATGGGAAAATAATGTTCTGTTATAGGCCATCGTGTTCTCCTTGTCCTGATTTTAAGTTTCCTTTGACTTTATTTATTACTTTACGTGATCCATATGTCAAGAGAATCATTTTTTTGTCCAAGTCGTCTTGTCATCGTGCTATTCTTTGTTTACAATCACCGCCTCTTAAATGGCAGTCATGTTTTATGCGTAAGAAAATGGTCGCAGGCAACTGGAAAATGCATGGTTCACGCTTTAGTGTGTTGCCATTGTTGCGCGAGATCAAAGAAGGGGTGCAGGGTCTTTCAAATGTAGATCTCGTTGTGTTCCCTAGTTTTGTCCATTTACATTTGGTTGAGGAAATTTTAGCCGATAGCTTGATGTGCTGGGGTGCTCAAAATTTGCATACAGGTGAGTTCGGTGCATTCACGGGTGAAGTTTCAGGGCCTATGTTAGTGGATTATGGTTGCCAGTATGTGTTAGTGGGTCACTCGGAACGACGCACGTTGTTTTATGAGGATTTAATGCAGGTGGCCTCTAAATTTAAGGCCGCTCTTCAGTTTGGGTTGCAGCCAGTGCTTTGCGTAGGCGAAACGTTGCAAAGCCGCGAACGTGGCGAAACAGAGTCTGTCCTTATTGATCAGCTTGATGCCGTGATACATACGGTAAGTATTCATTTGTTTAAGCATGCGGTGATTGCTTATGAGCCTGTTTGGGCAATAGGCACAGGGTTAACAGCCACACCCGAGCAAGCGCAAGCAGTGCATGCGTTTATTCGTGGTCATTTAGCTAAATATAATGTTGATGTTGCGAGCACTGTGCGTATACTATACGGCGGTAGTGTTAAAGCGGATAATGCTAAAGGTTTATTTGCTATGCCCGATATTGATGGTGGTTTAGTGGGCGGCGCATCGTTAGATGCTAAGAATTTTATAGAGATTTGCAGGGCAGCTGTGTAAGACAGAGAATGACAGATTTTATGAGTAAAGTAGGTTAAATATGTACCAATTAGTATTGATAATACATGTGCTTGCAGCCGTTTGCATCGTAGGTTTAGTCCTAGTGCAACAAGGTAAAGGTGCAACCGTAGGCGCTGCTTTTGGCGCAGGTGCTTCCCAGACTGTATTTGGTAGCCGTGGTTCAGGGTCGTTTTTATTAAAAGTGACGATAGGTTTGGCTGTGTTATTTTTTGGAACCAGTATTGTGCTTAACAATATGGCAACAAGAGCGGTTAAACAAGCATCGCACATGAATTTGCCAATTGAGTTGCCTGCGGCGCCTGCCGAATCAAAGCAGGCTGATGCGCCTTTAGTGACGCCAAGTAGTATTCCTGCTATGCCGAGCAGTGTGGCAGAGCCTGGTAAAGAAAGTAACAAATAGTTTTATTTAGGGTTAAATAACCTGTAGAGATATGCCGGAGTGGTGAAACTGGTAGACACGCCATCTTGAGGGGGTGGTGGCGAAA
>CAZHMQ010000105.1:0-6799 GCA_964533645.1 uncultured Coxiellaceae bacterium | reverse complement strand
TTATAGGTTAAATGAACATAACTATGAATTTAAACTTTCTTGATTTTGAACAACCTATGGCAGAACTTGAAGCTAAGATTCAAGAATTGCGTATGGTTGACAAAGATGGTGATATTAACATCAGTGATGAAATTTCGCGCTTAGAGCATAAAAGCAAGCAACTTACTAAAGATGTTTTTTCAAAGTTAACACCTTGGCAAATTACACAAATTGCACGGCATTCGCAACGACCGCATACCACTGATTATATTGCACGTATTTTTACCGATTTTGATGAGTTGCAAGGCGATCGTATGTTGTCTAACGGGCCTTCGATAATGGCAGGTATTGCACGTTTTAACGGTCAGCCTGTGATGGTCATTGGTCATGAAAAAGGCCGTAAAACACAGGAAAAAATTGAACGTAATTTTGGTATGCCAAATCCAGAGGATTATCGAAAAGCACTACGTTTAATGCGCATGGCAGAAAAGTTTAAATTACCTATTTTTACCTTTATTGATACCTTTGGTGCCTATCCTGGGATTATTGCCGAAGAGCATAACCAAAGTGAAGCCATAGCGCGCAATTTATTTGTATTATCCCGCTTAAAAACCCCTATCATTTGTACCGTCATCGGTGAGGGTGGATCAGGCGGTGCCTTGGCGATTGGTGTGGGTGATAGAGTATTAATGTTGCAATATTCTATTTACTGCGTGATTACGCCTGAAGGTTGCGCATCGATTTTATGGAAAAGTGCTGACAAGGCTGCGTCAGCCGCAGAAGCTATGGGTGTATCAGCAGAACAAAATTTACGTTTAAAATTGATAGATCAAATTATTCCAGAACCTTTGGGCGGTGCACATCGTGATTACGATTTAATGGCAGCTAATTTAAAAACGGTTCTGGCAGAAAAGCTGGCTGAGTTACAACTCATGACGCCAGCGCAATTATTGCATGCACGCTACGAACGGTTAATGTCCTATGGAATCTCTATTTGATTGTGTTAAGACTTTTTGTCTAACACAGGGCACTGATCATACATTTTGGATAGCTTATAGTGGAGGGGTGGATTCACATGTTTTATTGCATATTTGCGCGAAATTAAGTGTGGAACATGCTTTAACATGTAAAGCCATTCACATTAATCATGGTTTAAGCCCGAACGCACAGGTTTGGGCAGAACATTGCAAAATGATTTGTGCTGATTTGCAAATCGATTTTATCAGCCAAGATATTAGGATTTTACCGAATCATGGCGATAGTCTTGAGGCTCTTGCTCGCGAACTTAGATATCAAGCATTCACTGAATGTCTTGATAAAAACGATGTCTTGTTAACGGCGCATCACCAAGAAGATCAAGCAGAAACAGTCTTTTTACAATTGATGCGAGGTGCAGGTCCTAAAGGCTTGTCTGCCATGCCGAGTATTAAATCATTTGCACAAGGATTTCTCGGCCGTCCATTATTAGAAATCCCAAAAAAAACCATAGAAGCTTATGCTTGTGAGCATAAGCTTCTATGGATAGAAGATGAGTCGAACCAAAATGTAGCTTTTAGTCGTAACTTTGTGCGACATGACGTGTTCCCACTATTAAAAAAACGTTGGCCTGCTATTTCTGAAACTTTGTCACGTGTTGCGGAGCATTGTGCAGAAGCACAAAGTGTCATTGATCTTGCGATGGATGATCATCTGGCTTTTGTACAAAGTGGATCGGGTCTTTCGATTTCAGCTCTTTTAACGTTATCGTCAGCTGAACAACGGCATGTGCTACGTCGTTGGTTTTCTCATTTGCGTTTTCCTATTCCTTCAGCAGTGAAAATGCAGCAAATTCAGCAATCCCTGCTGTTAGCAGCAGAAGATAAAATGCCGCATATGATGTGGGGGCATGTCGAATTGCGGCGTTATCAAGATACGCTTTATGCTATGCATAAAATTTTGATGCATGATGAGCAAAAGAGTTATTTGTGGGATTTGGAACAAAATCTAGTATTGCCTAATATTGGTGTATTACAAGCAGAGGCTAGTATAGGCCAGGGCTTAAGAAGCGACATTAAACAAGTGACAGTACGTTTTCGTCAAGGTGGTGAGTATTGTCGATTGCCTGGCCGTGATTTTCATCATGATTTAAAAAAATTATTTCAGCAATGGGGCGTGCCTCCTTGGGAACGGGCTCGGGTGCCTTTGTTGTTTGTTGAAGATAAATTAATTGCAGTGGTGGGATATCATATTGATGCTGAGTATGTGGCAAAAGAAGGCGAAATGGGCAACATTATTGCCTTGTCTTGATCCTCATCATTCCTGTTATCCTTACCGCTTCTGATGCCAGCTAAAAGCATGCTGGCATGACAGGGTAGACTGCAGATATGATAGAAATGATTTATTTTTTATCGCAACTCGGACAAGATTTGCAAGTGCACAAGTATTTAATGAGCGCACCAAACGCCAAAATGGGTAATGAAACATCAAAAAAGTCGCGGAACATGATGAGATGCACAATTTGTTCTCTTGGTAGAGCCAGAGCAAGTACACCTACCACTACACCCACGACCACGATTAATCCGATAAATAACCTTAATAACATATCCATCTCCTAAGATAAAAAGCTTGAACAATACAGCCTAAAGGCAGATGCTCTTTGAGTCAATCTTAAACTTTTTGCGATGGTTTTTCATCGTCAGTATGTTTATGATCCATCCCATCATCAAGATCTTCTTGTTTACGCCTAAAAAAAACACAAGACGGCATTTTGATATGACTTAAACATACACGCAGCTGTATCGAAATATTGTGTAACGTGTGTAATAGGCTGTTTAAACACTGGAGCATGCCTGATTGTGCTTCAGCGTGAGTTACGCGAGGAGGTGTAGCAGCAACAGATTGGGATGTGTCCACTTTTATTTCAGCTACTGCATCTACAATCTCAGATAGTTTATCGGCTAAATTTTCCAATATATAATTTCTAAAATGAAACTGTATCTCTGAAAAATAAGTGAAATTATCAAGGCTATGTTTTGTGAAAAAATCATCCATGTATTTTATAAGCATCATATCATTAATGATGGATAACTCGGGGTAGTTAGGGTGAGTTTTTTGGACTCCTGCCATTTCAAATAGAAGATAATCAACAAACTGTTGACAGCTAGCACTAGCTTTTTGCGATTGGTAAAAATCGTTAATTTTAATTTGTATACTTCTAAATTGCTGTTTGATTTCTATAAAATTTTTAAAATCAAACTGTATTACCGAAAAACAAATGAATCTGTCAAGTCGTCGTTCTGTACTTGCATTAATAAAGTCAACCATATATTTTGTAAGTATGATATAATGGATACTGCAAAATTTTGAGTAGTCAGGGTGATTTTTGTGGATTCCTGCCATTTCAAATAGCAGCAAATCAACATATCTTTGTCGATTAACTTTAATGGTGTTTTTCATCTCCTTAGAAGGAAAATTTTTTTCGTACTGTTCATTACTTTTTATCGTTTTGTAACCATCTTTAATGGTATTTCGTATCTTTCGAATCTTGTCTTTGATTTCTTTTTGTCGTTTTTTCGTTTCTTCGTCGGCTAGTACTTTTTCAGATTTAGGTATTTTTTCAACAGGTTTTGGTTTTGTCTCTTTTTTATGCTGTTTGTGAGTATTTTGTTGCTTTTTTTCTTTGTCATGGTGTTGTTTTCTCTCGCCAACAAAAGGATCGTGAAGGCGCTGACTGTTTAAAATCTTTCTTACTTCTCTAAAAGTCCTTTCTTCCTCTTCTTGTTTATCCAGCATGGATGGTTTTTTATTATCGTAATCATCGCACGCGAAAGGGTTGATTTCGTCAAAACTCATGTCTGTATCATAGTCGGATAAATCAAAATCAAGTGAATCCAGTTCGGATGATAGAAATGCTTTATTTTCAGGTAGGTCTCGTTGCATGAGTTTTCCTTCGTTATTTGTGATTTTATCCCGCAGTATCATGTAAATTTTTGATTTGCTCAAGTTAATATATTAATTACGTCTTACAATAAATATAATATATTGATTATTAACAACTATTCAATCAAAGGGTGAGGTATGATGAATAAGTCCATTGCAGCAATCGGTTGAATTTGTTACAGTCGCATCCTTCTTAGTAATTTTAAAACAATGAGCAAAGAAGAACCGTTATGACGCGATATATTTTTATTACTGGTGGGGTGGTTTCGTCATTAGGAAAAGGCATAGCATCAGCCTCCTTGGGCGCAGTGTTAGAAGCGCGTGGTCTTAAGGTCACGCTGTTAAAACTAGATCCTTATATTAATGTCGATCCAGGCACGATGAATCCCTTACAGCACGGTGAAGTTTTTGTTACTGAAGATGGTGCAGAAACGGATCTTGATTTAGGTCATTATGAACGTTTTGTTCGTGTGACGATGAGCAAAAAGAATAATTTTACCAGTGGTCGTGTGTATGCCAATGTGATACGCAATGAGCGGCGTGGTGATTATTTGGGTGGTACTGTTCAAGTTATTCCTCATATTACCGATGAAATTAAAAAATGTATTAAAGAAGCTTCAGAAGGTGTCGATGTTGCTTTAGTTGAAATTGGTGGAACGGTGGGTGATATTGAATCCTTACCTTTTTTAGAAGCGATTCGTCAAATGCGAGTTGAATTAGGTCGTCAACGCGCTTTGTTTATTCATCTTACCTTGGTTCCCTATATTGCTACAGCGGGTGAAATCAAAACCAAACCTACCCAACACTCAGTTAAAGAATTGCGTTCGATTGGTATTCAACCTGATATTTTATTGTGTCGATGCGACCGACCCTTGGCAGATCAAGCACGCTCAAAAATTGCATTGTTCACTAATGTCGAACAACGTGCAGTCATTCCATTACGAGATGTTGACTTTATTTATCAAATTCCACGAGAACTTCATGAGCAAGGACTTGATGAAATTGTGATTGATATCCTTGGTATTGAAGCAAAAGATGCTGATTTAACCGAATGGGATAATGTGGTGGATGCATTTCGCAATCCTGATTCTGAAATCACCATCGCCATGGTTGGAAAATATGTGGATCTCACGGAATCCTATAAATCCTTATCCGAATCCTTATTGCATGCAGGTATTCAAGCTCGTACGCGCGTCAATATTAATTATATGGATTCTGAAGAGATAGAGAAAAAAGGTCCAGACATGCTGAAAGGTATGGATGGGATTATCGTTCCGGGCGGTTTTGGTAAAAGAGGCGTCGAAGGTAAGATTTTAGCGGCACAATTTGCGAGAGAAAATAAAATTCCTTATTTCGGTATTTGTTTGGGTATGCAAATTGCCATCATTGAATTTGCTCGTCATAAAGCTAATATGCTTGATGCCAATAGTACCGAATTTGATTCGAGTACAAAACATCCGGTCGTAGCACTTGTAACAGAATGGACGAATGCGTCTGGTGAAGTTGAAACCCGACATGCAGGATCAGATCTAGGTGGTACCATGCGTTTAGGCGGTCAAGTTTGTCATTTGGATAAAAATTCTCTCGCAGCAAAAATTTATGCAAAAGATAAAATTATTGAACGTCATCGCCATCGTTTTGAAGTGAATAATAATTTATTACCCGCGATAGAAAAAGCCGGATTAAAAATAGCGGGACGTTCATCGGATCATTTAGTTGAAATGATAGAGTTAGCAGATCATCCTTGGTTTATAGGTTGTCAATTTCATCCCGAGTTCACTTCTACACCGCGTGATGGACATCCTTTATTTATCGGTTTTGTGAAAGCTTCTAAAGAATATCAGGAGAAAAAAGATGCGGGTATGTGGTTTTGAAGTGGGTTTAGACCAACCCTTTTTTTTGATTGCGGGTCCTTGTGTCATAGAGAGTGAGCAACATGCACTGGATGTTGCCGGTCGTTTAAAAGAAATGACATCGCGTTTGAAGATAAATTTTATTTATAAATCTTCTTTTGATAAGGCTAATCGGTCATCAGGTAAAAGTTTTCGTGGTCCTGGTTTGGAAACGGGTTTGCGCATTTTAGAAAAAGTTAAAAAAACCTTACATATTCCTGTCTTGACTGACGTACATGAAGATACCCCTTTAGAAGAAGTGGCATCGGTAGTGGATGTATTACAAACCCCCGCGTTTTTATGTAGACAAACGAATTATATTCAAAACGTCGCGAAACTGGGTTTGCCTGTGAATATCAAAAAAGGTCAGTTTCTTGCGCCTTCCGATATGAAACATGTCGCAGAAAAAGCTCGTGCAGTCGGGAATAATACTATTATGGTGTGCGAACGCGGGGCGAGTTTTGGTTATAACAACTTAGTCTCTGATATGCGTTCTTTGGCTATTATGCGTGATACTGGATGTCCTGTGGTATTTGATGCGACTCACTCGGTGCAATTACCAGGTGGTTTGGGTCATGCGTCTAGCGGTCAACGCGAATTTGTTCCTGTGTTAGCAAGGGCGGCTGTTGCTGCGGGTGTGTCAGGCTTATTTATGGAAACGCATGAAAATCCAGATCAAGCACCATCGGATGGTCCGAATATGTGGCCTTTGGATAAGCTAGAAAATTTGTTAAGTTGTTTGCAAGAAATTGATGTTATCGTAAAAAAACATTATTCCAAACTAGGGTCTGTCGTCAATTAACCCCCACCCACGTCGTCCCGCGGCTTGTCCGCGGGATCCAGTTAGTTGCGCAGGTCTTCGTATAAATCACGCCATGTTGGATTAAATTGTTCTATGAGATTTAATTTCCATTCTCTGCACCAATTCTTCAGTCGTCTCTCGCGTTTAGCTGCCTCCATAATATCTTGATGTTCCTCATAGTAAACCAATTGATGAACATTATACTTTG
>CAZHMQ010000104.1:0-6865 GCA_964533645.1 uncultured Coxiellaceae bacterium | reverse complement strand
TTACCCGTACCTACATTAATAAAAATAAGCATATTTTTTGTTTCATAAATATCCATGCAAACTTCTTTAGCGCTTTCCCAGTGTGCCCATTTTACACATAACTCACCATTATCCTTTACTTTCCACTCACCTTTATCACCTTGTGGCAAGCTATCTGGTTTAGAAGCTAGCTGTCCTGTCATTTTGCCGTCTTTTGCAAAATAGCCTGTAAAAGTGTTTTTTGCCATTTTTCCATTTAAAGTGACGGTAGAAATGGTAGTTAGCGTGTGATTTTCAAATAATTTCTTAACTTTTTCTTTATCTAATGATTGCATGCTTGCGCCATAACTTAAGCTAGAAAGCCCCATCAATAAACTCAAACAAATAATCCATTTTTTCATAAATCCTCTCCATGGGTTATAAACATTCCACCAACATCATAAATTGCTTTTCATTTTACTGCAATATGGTATGACGTTTAGCGCAATATTTGTGTATAAAAAAGAATACAAAAAATAAAATCACAGAAGAGTATGTTGCAACTAAATCCAGCACACTATATTTGGCATTTTGTATAATAGGATAACATTGTGCTATCACAATCAATCCTATCATTACCATAGAAATGATTTGTGCATAAGGATAAAATTTCGCTTTATAAGGTAAAACGACTAAACCACCATGCATAGGTAAATAATCTTTTCTAAATTTATAATGACTTAATGCAATACCAAACCATGCAATAAATCCTGACAACGCAGAGATTTGGACTAAATAGGAAAACAACGCCCCATTTCCAATAAACGATGAAAGAAAAACTAAGGATCCAACCGCCGCAGATGTCAATAAGGCCACCAGCGGAACCGCATAAGGATTAACCTTACTGAAAACCTTAGGCGCCTGTCCGCTCTTACCTAAATACCACAAAATACGCGTAGAAGTATACATACTGGCATTGGCAGCTGACAAGACCGCCACAAGAATCACAAAATTGACAATATCTGCTGCATAAGTAGAAAAATATTTACTAAAAATAAGCGTATAAGGACTGGCGGTCACATCATTTTGAAAACTTAATCGTGGATCATTATATGGCAATAATAAAGTAATGACTAAAATCGATAAAATATAAAATAACAACAACCGCCAAAAAACATATTTAATGGATTTTGGGATGCTCACAGCAGGATCTTTCGTTTCTCCTGATGCCACACCTACTAACTCTGTTCCCTGAAAAGCAAATCCAGCAAACAAAAATACTGATATAAAACCAACGAAACCATGATGAAATGGCGCATCCCCCATCACCCAAAGTTGCGTGCCAAAGTGTGGTTGCTGATAAATCGTAAAAGCACCCAACATAATAAATATAATAATCACCGCGACTTTCACAAAGGACATGAAATACTGTACTTCGCCATAGACTCTGACAGAAAAAATATTACTTATAAAAATAGATACGAAAAAAAGAATAGAAAAAATAACGCTATGAACAGCCGGAAACCAATAACTCATGATAAGTGAAGCGGCGGAAATATCCACAGCAGCAGTAATGGCCCAATTCAACCAATAATTGTATCCCATGGCAATACCGAAAGACTTTCCAACGTAGTGAGTGGAGTACTCGCAAAATGTTCCCGTCGTTGGCTTAAAAGCACTCATTTCAGCTAAGCTGGTCATTAAGAAAAATACCACTACAGCCATCAAGAAGTACGCCAGCAACGATCCACCTGGCCCACCCACCGATACTGTGTAACCACTGGCTAAAAATATCCCTGTCCCTATCGAACCTCCAATCGCAATCATATTGACATGCCTGGCTTGTAATTGCCTAGAAAGTTCCGTGCTCATCATGCATAACCTTATATGAATTTGGATGATACCCTACCGATTTATAAGAGAAAATTCAAGATTAAAAATCTACTCAGTGGAAAAAGATGATCCACAACCACAGGTTGTCGTTGCATTGGGATTACGAATAATAAATTGCGCACCTTCAAGGTCTTCTTTGTAATCAATTTCAGCACCTTCAAGGTATTGAAAACTCATGGGATCAACAAGCAGCAATACTTCTGGAGCGCCTTCTTTATCTAACGTTCTTGAAACAACTGTGTCGCTCGCATGAATAGTCTCTTCAAAAGCAAAACCATACTTAAACCCAGAACAGCCACCGCCCGTCACAAAAACGCGCAATTTCAAGTCAAAATTCTCTTCTTCTTGAATTAATTCCCACACTTTTGTCGCTGCATTGACGGTAAAATGTAATGCTTCACTCATCTCGTTGACCTCAGGATTTTTATGGGCATAATTATACACTCTTTATCGTCAAGGAAATAGTATGCTCTGGGTCAAAGCGTTTCATATCATTTTTATGGTGACATGGTTTAGTGGGTTATTTTATTTACCCCGTCTTTTTGTCTATCATGCTGAAACTAAAGACGAAATCAGCAATGCTCGCTTCAAAATCATGGAAAGAAAACTCTATTTTGGGATAACAACACCTGGTGCCATTTTGACTCTATTTTTCGGATTTTGGTTGCTAAAATTTAACCTAAGCTTTTATTTACACCAACCCTGGATGCATGCCAAATTGGCCTTAGTAGTATTTCTTGTGATCTATCACCTTTATTTAGGCAAATTACTGTTTAGTTTTCGCTATGATAAAAACACCCACAGCCATGTTTTTTATCGCTGGCTGAATGAAGCGCCTATCATAGCCCTTGTTGGCATAGTATTACTTGTTATCGTAAAGCCCTAGCTCTCGCTACATTAGAAATAATGGATGCTGTCACAGATGCTAGAGAATCTTGCTTGCGCGACATGTTTCTATGGAAAATATCATCTTCTTTTTTTGCAAACAATGTCGGGCCTTGTGACAAACGATGTGTAGGAGGCTTTGGTTTTTTGGACTCTATCTCTTTGCTTTCTATAAAATAACAACTATTAACAATGATATCTGGCGTTTGAAAAATCGCTTCAAGTTTTTGATCTGCAGGTTTATCTTTTTCTTTAGAAATTTCCGGTTTTTTTTCTATTTGTTCCGGCACTGCTCTGGATTTTACCTCTCCAGGTTGTGCCGCATTTAACCTTGGTAAATGGGGCTCTGTGACCTGCAACATAGGTAGAGATTTTGTTTCCTTAACCTCTGGTAACCCAAAATGATTTGCGATCTCCTCAACAATAGGTTGTTGTACTTGGGCATGGCGCTGCAGCTCAGCATCTCTTCCTATATCTAACACATATTCTACTCTACGTATGAGTCGACTCAACGCTGTTTTACTCACCGATTTACATGCTGAAGTGAGTCCCTCTGGTATAAATTGGTAAGGGAACCAGGTATTAACCCATCGGAGGGTCGTAACTATTCTGTTGTTTTGGAAATCTCTTGCCTGTTGTATCCCGCCTCTTGCGGAATTGATGCCTTGTTTAATTTCATTATCATAGACTGATATTGCAATACCCGCACCTGGACTTTGTACAAATCTTTCGATGGAGTAAAGATCACCTAAAAGCTTTTCTAATAAAAATTTTGTAGTGGGTTTCTCAGCAATCCATGTCAGCCAAGCCATAATATCGATATTGACATGATCATTTCCAGGAAGTTTTTTATCACGCGCAATAGACAATACTACATACAACTGGAACATCAAACTATAGATAGCAGCATAAATATACGGGTTGTCTTCTCCAGAAAGCCCAGACAATGCTGTATAACTAACCCAAGTTGCCGATACAAATGAAGCGCCGTACATAATGCAATAGGTTTTATAACTACCTAACAATTCTTTATATTTATGCATAGTACATTGACCTACTGCACTAAACTTATATTCAACTAAGGGTAACCCAATACTGACTGCTTCTATAGCAAATGCCGCTGCTTTACCATAAAGCCCGGGGACGCCATGAGTAATGTCCCATGATATTTTATTCACTATGTGACGATTTACTAAATAAAAACAGGTGCTATCAAACCCTGCTCTTGCGACAGTGACTGCGCCGCATTCTTTTGCATCACATGGCTTAAAATCGGGATTGGGCCTCATTGCATTACCAGCAGTCGTCGTGATAGTAGAAGTTAACAAAACATTTTGCGCCGAATTTTGCCAACCTTGAGTCACTAAATAAATCACCATGCTTATGTACAATGATATATCTATACTTTGAATAACATTCTGAGCAGACCAGCCTATCCATGAAGTAGAACCGACTTCCTCTTGATATTTATTTAACCTAGGATGCACCATACGATAATAAATAAAATATAAAATCAGTGAGCGTATGGCATAATTAGCATTTTCTGTAAATGCACGTGATAACGATGTTTGAAGATCTTCTGATGAGCTCACTAAATGATTAAAAGAAACGCGAGAATAAATCGGTGCTGTTAATCCTTGATATATTGCCTGTACTCCATCACGTTGCCAGAAAGATTGTATTTTATTTTTAACTTTTTGCTTTGCTGCTGAAAAATATCCACCCATCTGAAATGATCGCATAATTGCATCCTTGTACGTTTTATTTTTTTCAGGCTAGCATAGGAAGCTTAACGGAATATTAATTACAACGTTGCAAAAACTTTCTCTGCAGCATTCCATGTATTGATGATTTCAATTTCACTATGCGCCGACGACATAAAACCTGCTTCATAAGCAGAAGGCGCAAGATAAATACCTTCATGCAACATGCCATGGAAGAATTTTTTAAATCTATCAATATTACATTTTTTCACATCAGCATAGGTTTCTATATTTTCTTGATCCGTAAAAAAGAATCCAAACATACCGCCTATAGCAACCGTTTGTAGTGGAATGCCTGAAGCAAGAGCACGTTCTTTTAGACCGTTCATCAATGTATACGTTTTTTGTTCCAGTTGCTGATGGAAATCAGGCGATTCAATAAGTTCTAATGTTGCTAAACCTGCCGTCATTGCCACAGGATTTCCTGACAATGTCCCTGCTTGGTACACAGGACCCAATGGTGCAAGACATGACATAATATCGGCTTTGCCACCCACAGCACCGACAGGCATACCGCCACCTATAATTTTACCTAACGTAATTAAATCAGGTTTCACCCCAAAACGTTGAACAGCACCGCCTAATGCCACACGAAAACCCGTCATCACTTCATCGATAATCAACAAACTATCATATGCATCGCATAACGCACGCAAACCTGGCAAAAACTCAGGTAGAGGCAATATGCAATTCATATTTCCCGCAACAGGCTCAACTATCACCGCTGCGATAGCATTTTTATGTTTTTCAAATAAAGTACGCACCGTATCTAAACGATTAAATTCGGCAACCAAGGTATCTTCTACCACACTTTCAGGCACCCCCGCTGAACTTGGCACACCCAAGGTCAGAGCACCCGAACCTGCTTGAACCAATAAAGCATCCGCATGCCCATGATAACAACCGGAAAATTTGATTATTTTATGACGTTTGGTATAACCCCGCGCCAAACGAATAGCTGTCATGGTGGCCTCAGTACCCGAATTTACCATGCGAATTTTTTCTATCGCAGGCATTAATTTGCAGATTTTTTCCGCAAATTGGATTTCCAGCAAACTAGGTGCGCCAAAACTTAAACCTTTTTTTAAACAATCACTTACAGCTTCGACAATAGATGGATGCGCATGTCCCACTATCATAGGACCCCATGATCCTACATAATCGATGTATTCTCTATCATGCTCATCGACCATATAAGCTCCATGAGCCGATGTAAAAAATACAGGGACACCACCCACGCCTTGAAAAGCCCGAACAGGGGAATTAACGCCACCAAGGATGTAACGTTCTGCTTTCTGGAATGATGTTTGCATATCTATCATATATCCGTCCATATATTGTAATTTATGTCGTAATTTTTAGGTTTTTTGCTCAGCATTTATGTGCTATTATATTAATATTGAGTAATAATAGTCCTACATTTAAATAAATTCAATTTTATTTACTTAACTTGGAGCTTTATCTATGAATTATTTAAAAAGTTGTATATTAATAGGTGCAAGCATTTTTTCTATGATCTGGATGGGTTTTGCTATGGCCACAGATAGCACGACGAGGACAGATAGCGCTGGGATGAATAGGCCGCCGATTGCTGCAAAACCAACGGGCATTATCATATTAAATGCAGGGGAGTTTACCGGATACTCAAAAGCAGCAGAACACAACAGGGTAGGTACCAACACCACTCAGACATGCCCTTCAAACACCACTCCCAAGTTATTCTATGCATTTAAAGGAAGCGATTATAAAACTCCTCCTGGTGAATACAGGTCTATTGTCATGGACTTGTACTTAAATACATCAGATTACAATATTGATGTCGGAAATCTATGGCTGGTGATGAGAGACACATCGAAGCTATACCCTGTCACTGTTTCATGGTTCATTTACTGTGTCCCTTAAATCATAATAGACCTAACTTTACTATTTTTGCTATGTTTTGTGCATTTAGAAGATGACTAAAACGCTCAATTAAGGTACTATGTCGCACTGTTTTTGAGGGGGAAGAAATATGCAGTATAAACGATATATGTGCCTACTTTGTGGCTTTATTTACGACGAAGAAAAAGGCTGGCCGGATGATGGCATTGCGGCAGGCACACGCTGGGATGATGTTCCATTAACATGGCAATGTCCAGAATGTGGGGCTACCAAAGATGATTTTGAAATGATTGAAGTGGGTGTTGCGGGCTAAACTGATTGGTGGGCACTGATTGGTGGGCACGCTGCGCTTTGCCCACCCTACATTAAAAATAAGGTATTTCACCACACGCTATCCGTATCCCTCCGCCTCCATTTTCTTTAGGTATGTCTGAATAATTATCCCCGCCTGAATCTATCATTAAGGTTCTACCTTTAATATTTTC
>CAZHMQ010000103.1:0-7094 GCA_964533645.1 uncultured Coxiellaceae bacterium | reverse complement strand
AGCAATTGACTGTTAATCAATGGGTCACTGGTTCGAGTCCAGTCCAGGGAGCCAGTATATAATTACAATAGAAACATCAAGTTAAACACAATCCACCGCCTACAAATAAACACAAGATTTCTGAGTAAAATTCAAAAACGTTCCTGAAAACATTCCTCGGCGCATGCTGCTAGGTGTTTTTTTGGAGCGTTTTTTTATCAATTCTTTTTTGTTATGACAACTATCAAAAAAACGCACAACATCATTAAAAATATCAATAGCTGATTGGCTCTTTTTGTTTCAATAGGTCGTCATTAAAACAGAAATCATTATTTCGTATTAAAATATTTCATATAATTATATATTAGGTATAATTGCGCCATCTTAACTCATAAAGATTAGTACTATGCGCGTAATTTACAACGATGATGATTATAAACAATGGATCGCTGACGAAGCTGCAGGGTTTCGTATTACATATATTGAGTTAGCATATATAGCATTGGTTATAGGTAGCTTTTTATATGAAAAAGACCTGCTACTAAATACCTTTTTGATTATAGGTGTCATTGCTATTGTAATTGGAATAATTGCACTGATGATTGCATGTTATAAAAATACTAAGTTAATAAAATACTTCGTTTATGGCGCATGTCTTATTGTTTTTATTTTCGGCGGCATGCAGGCTCGATTAACGGCATTATTCTTTATGCTTTTTACTCATGTTGTATATTACAAAAACTAATTAAATTTTTCGTTATTAGAACTTCCCTATAGCTTCTGGGCAAAAGTAGTGCATAGGCTCGATTTTAATTTTATATGAATCACTAGAAAGAGTTGCTTGGTATACCTCAAAATTATTATTTTTGCATAACCTTAAAATATTTTGCTTTTCTCCACTTGTAAGATTCATACCTAAAATTAACCCAACACATTTTAAAAAAGGAATATATTGATTAATAGAAAACACCCCTCCATTATCTATACTATTAATATTTAATATAAGTCGATATTCATCTTCATATTCCCAATCTTTATGTTTAACTCCTAGAGAATTATTAATTAAATATTTAGTTTTTTCATATTCATCATATATATTGATCATTTCATCCATGATTATTTCTGGCAATTCCAATTGATCCATGTAATTGACTCTTGTAATAACTGTTTTAACGTCTACTAACTTATTTACTTCACAATAAATAATCTCTTTTTTTGCATAAAAATTATGATGCCACTCAGATTGTTTATCTTCAGAAATTAATAATACTTCAAATAATTTTTTAAAATTGAGTTCGAATATAACACAATAGCCTTTATGATTATTCCCATAATGCGCCCACATCGGAATATTAGAATTCGATCCAGCTAAACAAAAAATTCCATGCTTACCAAAATAATGGCGAAGAGACATATGCTTTGTATTAAATGATTTTTTTATTTCAGGATCTTTTAATAATTTTTTAAATTTTTCTTCTGTTAGGTTGGGGTAATATTTCTTCCAATCGTTAATATAATAATTAAAAATTTTTTCATTTTCTAAAATATTATTTGGTTGAGGAATACGCAAGTTAGAGTATCCTTCATATGGATCATTTAACTGACCACATGGTTGCAACCAAATTTTTCCATTAATAAAATCTACAAGATGAGGCAAGTCCAAAATAGATTTATATTTATATAATCTTAATGCTTTAAACATATGTTCCTAATTTAAAATATTTTAAATTTTTGGCATGGAAGGAAATAAAACCAAATTATTAGCTATTTTCACTCTGGTTTATAATATCCCATGCTTTTTGTTGCATTTTAAACATTGTGTTTACCAAAAACATATCTGGAATTTCATTTTCCAGATCTTTATCTATTTCAATGTCATGAGAAGCGCTTACATTTTCAGAATCAATCCAAAATAATCCTTCTATTTTTGGTGCATAACATTCAAATAAACCCATTGGACTGATTGTGCGAAAATATAATTTATCGCCTAACTCAAAATCTTCTTCTACAAATTTATCTAAGTTAGATATTTTAAGCCATTCACCAGGAATAGGATATTTCCATGAAATTTCATTTTTAGTTTTGAGGAGTTGCGGGAAAGCTTTTTTTGCTATTTTCAGCGCTACAGTTTTGACATTAGATCCATCAAGAAATTCGCCATTAATATTTCGAAGCTCTTCAGGCGCCATAGCGGGAGCTGTATCCCGTATGAATATAGGCATAAGTTTAGTTTTAACAGCATGAGGCTTTATTTTATCGAGTACAAGTTTCAATTCCTCCTTTTGACCTGCGGCAGTCAAAGTATCTTTAGAAATAGCAAAAACTATAAAATCAGATTCATAAATTTTAGTTTTTATTTCTTTCCATGTATCTTCTGCTAAAGTTTTATCCTCGGAGTAAACCCAAGCTGTAATACCGAGTGCTTTTAATTCACTTCTCAGGTTTTCAATTATAATTGTTTCGGAGCTTGGATAACTAATAAATATATTTTGTTTCATAAGATTTCCTAATAGGGTTATGTAGTCAGCAAGATTCGGTATCAGACCTGACAAACACAAAAATAATATCCATTAAAATTGCTAATCCAGTACTATAAGAGCAAAACGTCATTCGTATTATGAAGCTTTTGCCAGCTCGAAAAAGAAGGCAAAAGCGACATTAGATTAAGATGCGACCTTATTCAAAGTTGGCGTCTAACTATTTCACTCTATTTATATATGAAACACATGCTGTCGCTGCTAAAGCCACCATACCCGCACCAACCAAGACTGCGCCAGGACTTGGCATTTGCCAAAAACTATGAATATTTCTTGAAGGATCAAAAGAAGCTGCATCTCGATAACATTGAAATCCTGAATTTCTGGAAGGTATCAATTCACCTTCATACTTACTTGCCGTCCAGCGTTTGAAATGTTTGTTTAATTCATAACAAATACTTCTGTCATCAGCAGATGATTCTTGGGTTACCTTAAAACCATCATCTATATCTAATAACAATTCAGACATTTGTTTAAAAGATGTTTTTTCGCCATAGTGTAATAAAAAATTAGCCGTCTCACGGGCATTAAATTGAAATAAGATAGCTTGATGTTGAGGTAAATGTATTGCCCCTGTTATATCATCTTTATATTCATCTTGTAATTGCGTTAGCAAAAAAGTAGCTTCTTGTTGAGTTAAAGGATCAGGATTTTTATACTTACCCACCTCATACGCTGGCCCCTTTAGCCTATTTAACTGATATGAAATAAGTTTTTTGCTTTGCTCAATGGTCTTCGAAGGACTTTCTATCATTTCCCTAGGAACGTCGGAACGAAGTTTTTCAGTATCAAGCAAGGGAAAAGCACCAAGCGTTGAATCATTATTAGATGAAGAGCATTCAATGACAAAATTTTCCTTTTGGCTACGCTCAAGTACACCCTGAATATTATCACAATTGAGATGACCTCCATCAACGGGAGTACCATCTATTACATCAATTGATACTTTCTTACCATATTTTGCAATAGCATTAACATAATTGGTTGCAGATTTTTTAATATCATAAAAATGCTTTCTTTTTGCTAAAAGACTCATAAAAATTCCTTTAAATAATTGAGATTGTACGGATGAATCTCCGGATACGAATTATTCTTAATTTACTCCAACAGCAATTCAATACTCATGCGCAGTATAAAGTATGTCATTCTTAAATTAAATCGTATTCGTGATTGTGTGACGGAAGAGAATTACCGTAAACTGCTACCACAATTTATCAAAATGTAGTCTATTTGCGAGGCTCGGCGAATTACGGCACACTTTCAAGAAATAAATTTAATTTCAATTCAATTTTTAAACTCAAAAGGTATAGAATCTCTCCTAGGTAAAAATAAAAAAGGAAAATGGAATGCTTAATCGTTTCTTCAGCGGCTCCTCCCACGAAAGAGGAAAACAAATCGGTGCTTATGGCGCGGATACGGAACACCGTAATATGAGGAGATATTTACATGTGTTTTAGACGTTTTTTCAACACAAAACCTTCTACTCCACCACCTAAGCCATATGAGGAAACTGAAGAAAAAACTTATGATAAATGGTTAGCTATGGGCACTACATCATGTAGACCCACAGAAGAGCCAAAGAAATGGGAACCCGCTTCACAAGAAGACATTGAGCATCGCTCTCGCCCAGTAAAAATGGATCCAACAAGGAATATGCCATATTACAGCGATGGCGATCCGTTACCATCAGAACCTTTTTTCTCGCGGCTTCTTTCAATGATTGGCTTTCATAGCGCTCCACTATCTCAGCCACCAGATGAGGAGACTGACACAATGGTATTATACAAATGTGGTAAATCTAAATCTTAAAGCCTTTTTTGCAAATAAGCTGTGCTTTAACATTCATCACTACAGCGTTACTTGTCTGTAGTGACGGTTATATTGCTTTTTTAAATGCCACAATGTTTGAATTATTTGTTAAATTTTCTATGTGTTGCGCCCACATGTTTAATGCTTCTTTGCGTTCGGGTAGCATTTCGTTTTTATTATAAGTAGCCATTATTTTAGGCATTTTATGGCCTAAACACTTTTCAATAACTACAGGATCAATTCGCAATGTCTCACCAAGCTGTGTCGCAAAGGTGCGGCGCAAATCATGCGCTGTCCAATTCGGATGGCTTTAATGCTTTGATGTAGGTGTCAGTAAAGTTAGTCATCGGTAACCTTGTTTTAGCAGAGTGATGAAAGTGTCAAAAGTGATGTTATAAAAAAACATTTTATTTTTTTGCGTTCTCTATTGCTGCCTTTACTTTTTTTATTACCTTCGCCGTGACCTTATCCTGAGTTTCAAGCTTACTGATGTAGGCTTGGGTTACATTCATGCGCTTTGCTAATGCCTCCTGAGTCAGGCCAGCATTAATGCGCGCTAAAGCAATAGGGTTATCTACGTAATTCTCCACTTCAAAAGGTATGTAATCGTCATTATCGTATTTTTTCTTCAGTGCTTGCTCAATTTCGCTGCGTAGTAAATTGTAGATATTGACAGGCAATAAAACGTACTCTGTTTTGCCTTCAATTGATTTAATGGTTTGTAAGGTCATTTGTAAGCCCCTCCGCGTGGCTTTATCTTTTCAATAGCAATAATTTTTACTTCATCATCCCTGTCAAAAATAACGCGCCATTGGCCAACACGTAATCGATAATAGGGCTGTCCTTGTAATGGCTTAATATCTAAAATAGGATTGTCAGGGTTATCTCCTAATAATTTAATTTTTTCAGTAATTCGATGACGATCAGTTACGCCCAAGCTTTGTAATGTTTTGTCCGCTTGTTTTTTTATCCGTAGGGTATAGCGCATTTATAAACTTCCTATTTGGTTATTATAAGTTATATTTAGTTGTAATACAACAATTCGCTTAACTTTTTATGGGGTACACCTTGGGGTACACTTAATCCTGTTCTTATGTGAGCCTAGTTGATACTAATTGAGATAGATGATATTAATAAAAACCTTATAAACCAAGGATAAAGAGAAATAATTGAGATTGAATGATATTAATTGATACCGCCAGGAAATAGACTGTTAATCAATGGGTCACTGGTTCGAGTCCAGTCCAAGGAGCCAGTATATAATCCTAGATTCAGTTACACACGAACCGCCGCTTACAAATAAACACGAAATTTCTGAGTAAAAATAAAAAGACGCCTTATAGTGTTACATATAAGGCGCTTTGATCATCTCAACATATTTTATTGGGATTTTTTTGCAGCTTTTAAACCATCAGCTTCTGTCTGTAGCATGGATTCCAAAAACTTAAGCTTAGCTTGATCACTAAACAATCCATACGACGCTTGTGCTGCACGCTCTTTTGTTGAATGCTCAGCAGCTTTAACAGCGTTTACAGCTTGTACATATACAAACTGATTAGCCGTATCCCTATCAGGATCTGTGCAATAAGGAGGCTCTGATTTTTTTGCGACTTCTTCAAGTTGCTCATCTCTTTCCTCTTGAGCGTATTCTAAAACTGCTTCCGGATGATGCTGAAAACCTACTATCCTATATTTTCCTGTCGAAATCTCAACAGCCTCGACTATATTGCCAACAGGATTACGTGCTGTGACTTGTAATGCTGGATTATATGGAGCGTCTAACACCGCATGTTGGCCATGCATACAGACTATTTCATACTTAAATGGAGAAACTCCATCACTTCCCTTAAACTCAGATTGTAGTGCAGCATAAAGTTGGCTACCATGAGTGACTAGAACAGTGCTTTCACCATAATGCTGCTTCATCTTTGCTTGAAAACGTACTCGTTGAGACTCGCTATATTTTTTTGGTTCTACTTCTTCCTCAAAACCGAAGGTTTTTACAGAGTTCCCAAAATAGAATGCTATAGCTTGTGTTCCACGACATACCCCAACAGTTGGGATGTCATATTTTCTTGCCATATCAATAAGTTGACGCTCTAATGTCGTTCGATCTGGATTCTTATCATCTACTATATTTGGACCGCCAGGTAAGTAAATTCCGTGGATATTCCCTGTAGAAAACACAGGATGATTTAACCCCTGCTCTGGAGTTACTTTCACCACCTCAAAACCTTCTTCTATCAACTTTCGAACAAATTTGTCAAAATATGTTGTTCCGCCAGGTGCATCATAAAGCGCCACAACGACAGGCTTCTTTCCAAAATAGTTGAGGAAGCTGAACTGCATGTTTTGTGTAAAATTTAACTTGTAATGATAGCTAGGTTTTTCTTCATCCTTAAGATTCATATGGGAATATTTATATCCACCATATAAAACGGGAACAACTAAAAAAGGTTTAGGCCTAAACTTAGATAAAATTTTTCTAAATGACATAACAGACTCCTCGTTTCGTTTCATGAAGTTATTTAAACAATTTATTGTATTTTGAATTTATATTAAGCTATTTTTGTTAAGGAAATCTTAAGAGCTTTTTTTAATTACATAATGGTCGATTTTATTACAAAGTATGCAAAAAAATGTGCATATCTGGCATAATCCAACATTAGGAAATAGACTGTTAATCCATGGGTCACTGGCTCGAGTCCAGTCCTCTTAGAGCCTGTTCAAGATCTTTTTATGTGCTTTAAAAAGTGGGGAATCGAGATA
>CAZHMQ010000102.1:0-7273 GCA_964533645.1 uncultured Coxiellaceae bacterium | reverse complement strand
GCGCCATGTACACGCACCGGCACACCCGTACCTGGCGGCAAGTATAACATATCGCCATGACCTAATAATTGCTCCGCACCTTGTTGATCCAAAATAGTTCGGGAATCGATACGTGACGAAACTTGAAACGCAATTCTCGTTGGCACATTGGCTTTAATCAAACCCGTTATCACATCCACTGAAGGACGTTGTGTAGCAAGAATCAAATGTATGCCTGCTGCACGTGCTTTTTGTGCAATACGCGTCACAAGCTCTTCGACTTTTTTCCCAACGACCATCATCATATCCGCTAACTCATCCGCCACTACCACAATCATAGGTAAAGCTGACAAATGAGGCGCTTGATTACCTAAAGCTATTAACCAATCTGGCGCTGCAATGGGATTACCTTGTTTAGCAGCTTCTGTCACTTTAATATTATAACCCGCAAGATTTCTCACTCCCAATAATGACATAAGCTTATAACGTCTATCCATTTCCGCCACACACCAACGTAATGCATTCGCGGCATCTTTCATATCAGTAATGACGGGTGTTAATAAATGCGGAATACCCTCGTAAACTGAAAGCTCTAGCATTTTAGGATCTATCATAATCAGCCGTAACTGATCGGGTGTTGCCTTAAATAACATGCTCAATAACATCGCATTTAAACTTACTGATTTACCCGACCCAGTCGTGCCCGCAACAAGCAAATGTGGCATTTTGGCAAGATCCACTACCACAGAAAATCCTGAAATATCCTTTCCTAATGCAAGACTTACAGGAGAACGTGATTGCACATAGCGTTGTGATGCTAAAATTTCACGTAATGACACAACTTCTCTATGCTCATTAGGTAACTCTAAACCAATATACGATTTACCTGGAATGACTTCTACGACACGCACACTACTGACAGATAATGAACGCGCAATATCTTTTGCAAGACCGCTTATTTTACTGACTTTGATACCCGGCGCTAAATCCAATTCAAATCGTGTCACCACAGGACCAGGTTGCACTGCTACCACTTTGGCGAGAACACCAAAGTCTGATAAGCGCTGTTCCACTAAATTTGATAAGTCCTCAAAAGATACGGTTGAAAATGCTTTCCCATCTGAGGGTAGTGGCATATCTAACAAAGTCAGAGGTGGCACTTCCCCTGGAGCAACCACGACGGCTGAGGTCATTTTTTCTGTCAGCTTTGGTTTAGGAGTACGTATGGGTGATGAGATAGGTTCAATCACTTTTGGTGGAGGACTTGCTGCAACCACCGTTTTTTTCGCTTTCACTGTCTCGAATACAGGTTCTTGATGTACGTTGAGTTTATCTGTTTTTTTACTTTTTAACCATGGCTTAAACAATCCAACCATTCTTTTGATTTGCCAAGCGGCTGCATCCACCAACCCTATCCAAGAAAGACCCATAAAAAGTGTGATACCGCACAAAAATAATGTCAGCAACACTAATGCGCTACCTGTCACATTCAAAATATGCGTCAATCCTTTGATGACTATATCCCCCAAAATACCGCCCGCACTGGGTGATATAGGTACTGAAAGCTTCAAATATAAGGCTAAAATTCCTGAACCACTGATCACAATCAATATAAAACCTAAGGTTTTAAGCGAAAAATCACCCCACTTAAAAGTTTCATCTGTCGTTCGATGGATACCTAACCATGAGGCAATTACTATCAAAGGTGGTATTAAATAAGCTAAATAACCAAACAATGATAAAAATAAATCCGCCAAAAATGCGCCTACGCGACCACCATGGTTGAAAATTTTATCACCTAAGCCAGTACTGGACCAACCTGGATCAGCATGATTATAACTGCTAAACGAAATAAGTAAAAAGACGGCAAGTGCAACAGAGATAATTAACAATCCCTCGCGCAATCTTTGTTCCATACGAATTGAAATAGGTCTATGCGTAGATTTCTTTTGCAATGCTTGTTTCACTTAAATATCCTTGGTTTTGACGTAAGAGATAACTTCTCGTACTATACCACTCCATTAAAATATCCAAAAGTGAGCTTATACATTATATGAATACGACTACACATCATCGTTTAATCATTTTAGGTTCAGGTCCTGCGGGTTGGTCAGCTGCGGTGTATGCCGCCCGCGCCAATCTAAACCCCGTTGTTATGATGGGAAAGGAACCAGGCGGACAATTAACCACCACAACTGATGTTGATAATTGGCCAGGCGATGTGGAGGGCTTACAAGGTCCTGTATTAATGGAGCGCATGAAACGTCATGCCGAACGTTTTAATACAGAAGTTATTTTTGATCACATTCTGAGTGTTGATTTAAAACAACGCCCTTTTGTATTGCAAGGTGAAAACACTTATACCTGCGATGCATTAATTATTGCAACTGGCGCGAGCGCACAATACTTAGGACTACCTTCTGAAAAAGCTTTCATGGGCAAAGGTGTTTCCGCATGTGCCACTTGTGACGGATTTTTTTATCGTAATCAAAAAGTGGCTGTCGTAGGCGGCGGAAATACTGCTGTGGAAGAAGCACTCTATCTTTCCAATATTGCATCTCACGTCACTGTGATTCACCGTAGAGATAAATTTCGTTCCGAAAAAATACTTTCGGACAAACTCATGAAAAAATCTGAAAATAATGGGGTTGCTATCGAATGGAACCACGTCACCGATGAAATTTTAGGTAATAACATGGGCGTGACAGGCATACGTGTTAAAAACACACAAACTGGCGAGACTCAAGTGATTGATGTGACAGGTGTGTTTATTGCCATAGGCCACAAACCTAATACGGCTATTTTTGAGGGACAGCTTGACATGGAAAATGGCTATATCATCACTAAAAGCGGTTTAAAGGGCCAAGCGACGGCTACTAGCGTGCCTGGTGTATTTGCAGCGGGCGATGTGGCGGATCCTATTTATCGTCAGGCAGTGACCTCTGCAGGATCGGGGTGTATGGCGGCATTGGATGCGGATAAATATTTAGAATCCCTTGGCTGATAAAATTTGCATCTTGCCATATTTTAAGGCATTATTTTCGACTTATTGTTTTTCAACACGCCCAGGAGATGTATGGCAAAAGAAGATCAAATTGAAATGGAAGGTACTGTCATAGACACACTTCCAAATACCATGTTTAGAGTACAGTTAGAAAACGGCCATGTGGTCATTGCACATATTTCGGGCAAAATGCGCAAAAATTATATACGCATCCTGAAGGGCGACAAAGTTACTGTACAATTAACGCCTTACGATTTAACCAAGGGTCGTATCTCCTTCCGTAGTCGTGATGGAAAATCCTCTCCTAACAACAACTCTGAAAAATCACCTGAAAGCTCTGAATAAAAAAAAGCCGCGAGTCCATCGCGGCATGTAATGAGAAATCGTCATTATCTAACGTGATTGCCCTCGCCCATAGCAAACTTAAACTTTCCTTTATCTGCAATAACCAATACATGACTACCTTGATGCAACTTCCCAAACAATAACTCTTCTGCTAAAGGTCATATTTCAATGTCTTTTTTTCTTAAGATGTACATCGTCTTCATTTTCTTCATTTTCTTCACGTTTTTGCTTTTTAGACTCAGATTTTACCTTTTTATTTGTTATTGCCTCCTGTAGAAGCTCTTTAATTTGTCTTTGCCTGTCTGGAGGAACTGTGTTATTAGGAGTTATATCAAGCGGAGTCTCTCCATTATGGGATGCTTTCTCAGGGTCAGCACCAAACTCTAACAAGATATTTACGATCTCAAGCTCCCCTTGCCTTACAGCGATTATAAGCGGGGTTGCGCCAGTATCGGTTCTTGCTTGATTGGGATCGGCCTTGGCCGCTAACAAGGCTCGCAGGATATCAAGACGCCCTGTCGCTGCAGCAGGCATAAGCGGGGTTAAGCCATCATCGGTTGCTGCCTGATTGGGATCGGCCTTGGCCGCTAACAAGGCTCCTACGATATCAAGATACCCTCTCTGTGCTGCGAAGAAAAGCGGGGTTGAGCCATCATCGGTTTTTGCCTGATTGGGATCGGCCTTGGCCGCTAATAAGGCTCCTACGACATCAAGATACCCTCCCTGTGCTGCGAGTAAAAGCGGGGTTGCACCATCATCAGTTGCTGCCTGATTGGGATCGGCCTTGGCCGCTAACAAGGCCCCTACGACATCAAGATGCCCTTTCTCTGCAGCAAGCATAAGCGGGGTTACACCATTATCGGTTCTTGCCTGATTGGGATCGGCCTTGGCCGCTAACAAGGCCTCCACGACATCAAGATGCCCTTCCTTTGCTGCGAATAAAAGCGGAGTCTGGCCATCTATAACCATATTACAAAAGGCTTTGTATTTATTCAGTAAATCAGTGACTTCGCTAACATCTCCCGACTCTATAGCAGCATAAAGTAATTTGATTTTTCCAAGGAAAACACAAGTTTTCGCAATCATACTTTTAGCTTCTTTTTGCATGCATTGTGAAAGGTATTTTGCCCAGTATTCATCTTCTAATGTCATTCCTTGTATTTGAGGTTCTCCTGGTGGAGTCCGGGGATGATGTAAGTCATCTTGGTTCAGAAATTTTTGAAGGGTTGTCATAGACCAGAAGAAATGTCTAGATGTCGTACGAGTTTGATTATGGGTTAACAAACCATAGCCTTCGACTAGAAACTGCACATTATTATCAACACAAAAATCATTGATCCTTTTTAAAGTGATCTTTAATTCTGAATCAGGCTTTCGAGGCAATGGAGGAGGCAATAATGGAATGAGTAATACCTGAAATTCTGCGCCATTTAACTGAGTGGCTGCCGTTAAAATAAATTCTTTTTTATTTAAATCTATATCTTTACTCTCTAACACAGTCTGAATATCTGTCCCTGCGGACTCTTGCAATTTTTCAAATGAGGTCTCTTTATTTTCTTCCGCTTTACCAATAGGCCTGATAAATTCAAGCAGGAACTCTCTTACTAGTTGATGATACCAGGTATGCTTTTTTTCCCTGTCTTCTTGATCCAACATAAAAATTTCCTCGTTATCTAACGTTATTGCCCTCCAGTTCGCCCATGGCAAATTTGAGCTTGCCTTTGTCTACAGTCACCAACACATGCCCACCCTCATGCAACTTACCAAACAATAACTCTTCTGCCAAAGGTCGTTTGATTTGTTCTTGTATCAAGCGAGCCATAGGTCTTGCGCCCATTTTCTTATCGTAACCATGCGTTGCCAACCATTTACGAGCTTCATCGTCAATTTCTAATACTACATGTTTGGGTTCTAATTGAACTTCCAATTCCATGAGAAACTTATTGACGACATGTAAAATAGTTCGTGTATCAAGTGCTTTAAATTGAATAATAGCATCAAGACGGTTACGAAACTCTGGTGAAAAGACTTTATTGATAGCCGTGACAACATCCAGTGGACTACCATCATCTGTCGTAAAACCTATGGCATTTTTATCAAAAATATCTGCGCCTGCATTAGACGTCATGATAAAAATAGTATGTCTAAAATCCGTTTTGCGACCATTGGTATCTGTTAACGTACCATGATCCATCACTTGTAATAATAAATTGTAAACATCCGGATGGGCTTTCTCGATTTCATCTAATAACACCACCGAATGTGGGTGTTTGTTAACAGCTTCAGTTAATAAACCACCTTCATCATAACCTACATATCCAGGAGGTGCGCCAATTAAACGTGACACGGTATGACGCTCCATGTATTCAGACATGTCAAAACGAACGAGCTCTATACCGAGTATTTTTGCTAATTGTTTACAAACTTCTGTTTTCCCAACGCCGGTCGGTCCAATAAAAAGAAATGATCCTATCGGTTTGATAGGATCACGTAAACCTGAACGAGCTAGTCTTACTGCGGCCCCCAAGGTTTCAATCGCATCATCCTGACCGAAAATCATCATCTTCAAATCACGAGTTAAGTTTTTCAACAGCTCTCTATCGGAAATTGAAACATTTCTTTCTGGTATACGTGCTATTTTCGCAACAACTTTTTCGATATCAATCGCTTCTATGACTTTTTTACGGTTTGGCTCAGGAATCAAATATTGATAAGCACCCACTTCATCAACTAAATCAATCGCTTTATCGGGTAAGCGACGTTCAGAAATATAACGTGCTGCCAATTTAGCTGCGGCTTCTAAAGATTCATCCGTGTATTTAAGATTATGATGTGTTTCAAATCGACTACGTAATCCTTTGAGAATTTCAATGGTTTGCTCAACTGAAGGTTCTTTGACATCAATTTTTTGGAAACGACGAGCCAGAGCATGATCTTTTTCAAAAATACCGCGATATTCTTTATAAGTGGTTGAACCTATACAGGTTAAATCGCCTGATGCAAGCAAAGGTTTAATTAAATTAGAGACATCCATCAAACCACCTGATGCAGCACCTGCACCGATAATTGTATGTATTTCATCGATAAATAAAATAGCGCCTTTTTGTGCCTTAAGTTGATGCAACACGCTCTTTAAGCGTTTTTCGAAATCACCACGATATTTTGTGCCAGCTAATAAGCTGCCAAGATCTAATGCATATATAACTGCATCTTCAAGCACACTAGGAATATTTTTTTCAATAATAAATCGCGCCAAGCCTTCTGCAATCGCTGTCTTTCCAACCCCTGCTTCGCCTACAAGCAATGGATTGTTTTTTCGTCTACGACATAAAATTTGAATAGTACGCTCTACTTCATCTTCACGACCTATCAAAGGATCTATCATGCCTAGTTTCGCACGGGCATTAAGATTTGTCGTATATTGCTCAAGCGGGCTACCACCGACTTCACCGGTTTGATCCGCTTCACTCTCTTCCATATAGTGACCGCCAAATTGTTCTCCATCACGAGAAGGTGAGCGGGTTTTAGTGGAACCATGGGCAATATAATTGATCACATCTAAGCGACTGACGTTTTCTTGTCGAATGAGGTATACGCTTTGACTTTCTTGTTCGCTGAAAATAGCGGCTAAAACATTAGCTCCATTAACTTCTGTTTTACCCGATGATTGAACATGAAAAACAGCACGTTGTAAAACACGTTGAAAACCCAGTGTAGGCTGTGTGTCTCTATCATGAATATGAGTAGGAATAATAGGTGTTGTGCGATCAATAAATTCGATGAGGTTACTACGTAGATGACCAATATTGGCACCACATGCTTTTAAAACTTCTACCGCAGCAGAGTTTTCTAACAAAGCTATGAGCAAATGTTCGACGGTAACAAACTCGTGACGTTTTGCACGCGCTTCTTTGAATGCCAAATTCAAAGTGTACTCAAGCTCTT
>CAZHMQ010000101.1:0-7331 GCA_964533645.1 uncultured Coxiellaceae bacterium | reverse complement strand
TAGCCGATTCTACCGCTTTTTAAACACTATTAACCAATTGACGACAGGCCCTAGGCAACGGTTATCGGTCTATGAATCATTAGACTTCTTCGGAAATCCATTCTCAACGTCTACCGCCACCATGAAATCTCATGCCACCATGACCGCCAAAACCACCATGAAATCTTGCCCCATTGCCCCTAAATTTCATGCCGCCACCATGAAATCTTGTCTTAACATTTCTATAAGATCCGCCATGATATTTGAGAGGCTTAGCATGGGTTCGATATTGCATAGTTTTTACGGCATGTTGTTTATTAATAGCTTTTAGATTACCTGCTTTTAATAAATTAGCTTTTTGCGCATTCAGAACTGCATTTTTTGGGGCTAAATTTGGATGAACAGCATTTAACGTATTCGTAAAACCTCGATTCCAATGTCCTGCATAATGGCCACCGTTCCAATAAGCTCCATGACCATAAGTATTCCAATAACCATGATAATAATTATTCCAAGCTCCTCCATGCCAATAATAACTATGAAAATTATTGTAATAAGCAGCATTCCACAATGCCCCGAATACAAGACCTGCCATAAATGCACCTAGATAATTGTAATCGGAATAATAATAAGGATAGTAATAATAGTATGGATAATAAGGATTAGGATAATAGTAGACAGGTGATGCATAGCTATAACGTGGTCTAGAAGATGAATAGCTTCGGTATGAATGCTTACTATCTGTCACAGTTTTTGATGTAGCTGTAGTTGTATCAGCTACCATTGATTGAGTATTAGCAAGTGTTTCAAAGGATATCGTAGGAGGAAAGTAAGCTTCACAAGGAGATGTTTCGGAGTCTATAGGTAATCCAATCGTGGGGATGCAACCTGGAGGATAGGGATTTACATCAACTGGCTCCGTACCGTCACTTGTATCAGCGTAAACATAGGTAGATAAAAATAATGAGGCGACGAAGTAAATGCATAGATTGCGCTTTTTCATGATAGCTTACCTCCTCTGAATAATCCAAGCGAGCAAGGTAAAACTCTCTATTTTTCATTGTGTTACCTTTTTAACTCACTTGTTTTATTTTTATTATAGTTAATTATACCATTTCTTAATAAAACATGATCAAATGCGCATCTAATACATGATACATCCCATGAGAGAGTAATTATGAACAAAAAAGCAATAGGTAGTGTCTTAATGATACTAGGAACTTCTGTAGGTGCAGGCATGCTGGCATTACCCATTGTCACTGCACATCTAAGTTTTTCCATGTCTATATTTTTATTGTTTTTTGCATGGCTCTTAATGACAGTAGGCGCCTTTAGCGTATTAGAAGTGAACCTCTGGTTACCTTCTGCAACTAACATGATTAGCATGGCGAATAAAACCATAGGCCCATGGGGTAAAGCCATTACCTGGATTGTTTATCTTTTATTACTTTATAGCTTAATTTGTGCCTATTTATCTGGATTAGGCGATATTATTCAAAGTTTAATCGCCAATCTGCAATTTGAAATTTCTCGATGGTCTGCAACGATATTAGGTTTATTCTTATTCGGGATGATTGTTTACCGTGGAATAGGGTCTGTGGATGTCGTCAATCGCGGATTGATGTCGATTAAGTTCATCGCTTATTTATTATTAGTCACCCTGGTTGCAAAGCATATTGATATTGATTTTGTCTTTGAGGGTAATTATCAATGGCAAAATAGTGCATTCATGGTCATGCTTACTTCTTTTGGCTACGCCATTATTGTGCCTAGTTTACGAGCTTATTTAAACAGTGATACCAAACTTTTAAAAAGAGTCATTCTTATAGGCAGTACCATTCCATTGATTATTTATGTATTTTGGATTTTTGTCATACAAGGAATTATCACAAAAACGGGCTTAATCGCAATGCTAAGTTCATCACAGCCCAATTCCCTTCTGATGAGTCACATTAATGAAGTGGTAAATACGACATGGCTATCTAATGTGGCGAAACTTTTTATTTCGATTTGTGCAGTCACGTCATTCTTAGGCGTTTCTGTTTGTCTAACGGATTTTATTGCAGATGGACTGTCCATTAAAAAAAGCGGTAAATCTGCTTTTATAGTTTATGGTATGACTTATATTCCCCCTCTAATTATTGTTTTGCTGTTACCAGGAGCTTTTATTAAAGCGCTTCATTATGCGGGAACTTTATGTCTAATTTTATTGATTATAATTCCTTTAGCTATGCTTTATCGCGGTCGTTATAAACATGGCTTTCAAAAAGCTACCATCCTTCCCCTTGGAAAAATATTTATATTGGCTTGTCTCATCGTAAGCATGATGTTAGTTATGATGAGCTTTATTTAAGGTTAACTAATGAACATATTCAACAAAACAGGTTGTTTGTAAGCCATGTCTATGGAAGGAAGTCTTAATCTCCTAAAATAAATATTTCATACATTCAATAAGCTATCAAAATCTACTCTCAAGAACGCTTTTTACTATCATCTCAGTGATAAAATTATAGTAAGGCATCCATGGGAGCTGCTTTATGAGAACTACAATAAAAGTAAGTAAGCTTACCTTCATATTAAAAAGTCTTATTTTGATCATTGCCGTAGGGTTCACCAGTCAAGTACGTGCAGATTATTATTATGGTTATAGTGGTTGCGCCACACCTTGTTGCGGTTCACCTTGCGGTGGTCGCGTTGTCGAAACAAGAGCGGTGACCCCTATCTATGCCGCTCCCGTAAAAAAAGTGAAATATTATCGACGTACACGCAGTCTTGGAAGCTATAACATGGAAGTCTATTATGTATGGCCAACCTATGCAGGTCCAGTTTGGGCCCCTGCTTGTGGTGGTGGTTGCGTGCAGCCAGTGAGAATGTATTGTGGCGCACCACCATGCACAGATTTTTATGTACCACAAGAATATTACACAACGGTAAGCAATGTAGACCAATATATGGATGAACACACGGGCGATGATTTTTGATGACATAGCATCAACGTCGATCATCGCTTCACACTAAAACCATATCACACCTCTTAGTTGATCTCACAGTGCGCATAATCGCAAATTAATTGCATTAATTAACATATAATACTTGAAATAACCTATCAACTTGGGTAAGAGTAAGTATTGGCACACAACGCACTTTGTGATTTTTCAATAATTATAAAAAAGGAAAAAAGCTATGTCGCAATCGCATTTCCTAAACATGGAAGAATTACCAGAGGATCAGGATTGGTTAATTGATCGTATGCAGAAATTGGGCTATCGATCGAATAAAGGCGGTATTTGTTTTGGCGAAACACTCATGTGGGCACAAGCACGCACTATGGGTAAAGTTGAAGCGTATAATAAACGTTTGCTCTTATTAAATTCGCTATCACTTAGCGATTTGAAAATGCTACAAAACAAGCATAAAAGATCAATAGAACGCATTAAACCTATTCTTGAAATGTTGAGAATACAAGCCAAAAAAAAAGTTATTGAAAACCTAGGATTAACAGATCATAAAAAATTAAGTATACAAGAAATTACCCAACTCAATAAAATGATAGACCTTGAAAATGAAAAAATTCAAGTCATTAGGCAAGGTTTGCTTACTGAAAAGGAATTAGAAGATGAAGGCATCATTTCGGATATTGAAGCCTATTTTCACGGTATTGAAGTGTTTCTACAAGGACATCAATATTATACCGAATTGTATAACCAAGCTAAAGATGGCATACCATTGGCTCAACATGCTGAACGTACATCTGAAATAGTGAAATCCAAACTCATGCAAAACTTTGCTATGGTGGAAGTAACTAAGGACAGTGAATTTTCCAGACCCTATGCTAAACCAGATTTAATACACTACTTCCAAACATTACGTACTCTGATAGAAAATAAGCATATTACCTATCCTATGTCATTAGTGCTTGGCGGCGGTGGTCATACGATTGGAGTGTCGTATGATCTTGAAAAGCACGCATGGTTATTCAATAACGCAAGTAAACTTTCGGATAATATTTTTTATACGGATGAAGATATTGCGGATCGTGTTTTAAAAGCATTATCCGATAATGAGTATGCTGTTTTTGCAACTGAAGTTTATATGTCTTCAGAATACCGTTCTCAGATACAGCCTTATCTCACTGATTGGATAGAACAAATACAACTGAAGGATTACACTAAACAACGTTGCGCGGATTCACATGGCACAACTTGGTTGCATGTAGCTGCTGATAAAGGCCACCTAAATAAAGTTAGACAAATCCTGCAGAGTAATGACAAATCTATAGTGAATCAACAGCGCAATGATAACAAATGGACTGCGCTACATTGTGCTGTTATGCAAGGTCGTCTTCAAGTTGTTGAGCATTTACTTAATGCAGAAAAAATAGAACCTGAGCTTACCAGTTCTATGAAAGAAACTCCGTTACATATTGCTGCATTACAAAAAAATCATGGTGAAATCATGAAAGCTCTTCTAAAGAAAATAGTAGAGAAGAATGGCAATGTAAATGCGAAAGATGAAAGCGGAGACACAGCATTACATACTACCGTTTGTCAAAATGATTTTATCGCAACACAACTATTGTTGAATACCGATGGTATCCTTGTTAATGAGAAACGTAGGGATGGTAAATCAGCTTTACATATTGCCGCATTCAATGGCAATGTTGATATGGTCAGAAGATTACTAAGTCATAAAGATATAGAACCTCATATTAATGATTTTGATAATGAAACTCCACTTTATCAAGCAGCAAGACAAGGTCACTTCGAAATCGTTACGCTGATACTAAATAAATTAAATGAAAATCATCATAATATTGATGTCCAACGTAAAGATGGCGAAACAGCGCTTTATATTGCTGCACGTCAAGGCCATCTTGCTATTTTACATTTAATGTTAAGTGGACCTCATAAAGTCAATCCTGATGTTCAACGCAAAGATGGCAAAACAGCACTTCATATTGCAGCCTTACAAGGGCATACGCCAACCGTAAAACTTCTATTAAAATATGCTAATCCTACTCTAGCAGATAAAGAAGGAAATACTCCACTACATATCGCAGTCCGGTCATTAAATATAGAAATGGTCATATTACTCTTAGCAACTAACAAATGTGATCCGCATACAAAAAACTTGAACGGTGAATCAGCTATTAGTACAGCAATGCACTACAATCGTCATGATATATTGCAAGTATTGCTTGATAAAGCCAAACCGGATGTAACTGCAATAAAGTTTGCATTTAACTGGCGTATAACACAAGGACTGACAAACTTCTTCAGTACTGGCAAAGATCAAAACAAAGTAAGTCCGCTACAATCAGTGCCAAAAAGGTCGCCTTCGGCGTGAAAAAATTTTGCATGGAGAGTGAACTCCATGCAAAATCTATGCCACGTGTGCTTCGCATTATAGTGGCGGTCTTTAACCTCTAAGGAATTTTGATAAAAAAGGAGAAATCATGATACGATCTTTTTTTGCGATTGATTTACCGCAAGAACTTCAACAAAGCATGAACAGCATTATTGAACAGTTGCATACTCACAACCTCGCTATTCAATGGGTGAAACAACACAATCTTCACATTACCTTACAGTTTATGAAAAATATTCAGCAACATGATATTCCTGTTTTAATCAAAAATATTCGTCATGCACTGCAAGATATTCCGCCCTTCGAAATAGAACTCGATCATCTTGAATTATTTCCAGAGGTTGCTCATCCGCGATTGATGTCCATCGCTCTCACATCCGACATCATGCTCACAGAAATCGCAATGCGCTTAGGCCAAACCATACTCACGACAGGTTATCCCATCGAAACACGCCCTTTTCGCGCTCATTTAACACTTGGACGATTGAAAGAACTACCACCAAAAGATTTTTCATGCATGCATATCAACCTACCGGCGAATAAAAAATTTTTAGTGAAGGAAATTTTATTTTATCAAAGTCATCGTAGTCATGAAGGCGCATCCTATACACTTATTGCACGAATCGCGTTAACAAATAGCAGCTCTGAAGCTAAGTAGTATATCACTAAGCTTTATTAAAAATGTATCATACTCTCCAACGGATCACCTTGTGTGTCTGAGACTTCAGGATTTAAATCATGCTCAACAACATATTGAGCAATTTTTTCAAAATCCATTTTTCCCTGCAAAATTTCTTGGCCAATAAGAGATTGCCATTGCACATAACGTTGATCAATATATTTTTCAATTTCACCAGACGTTATTAAATCATTAGCAATCAAAAGACCACGAGCTAAGATATCAACTGAATGAATATAAGTATAATAAAGATCAATGAGATCTAATGACTGACCACTAAGCTGGGTATCAACATTAAATCCTCCCGTTTTCATACCGCCATTTTTTAACATAATATAAATAAGCTGCACAATATTATTTAATTGCTTGGTATCATCATGCGAACCCGTTGTATGTTGTAAATGTATTTGATTGATATCCATACTACCAAATACGCGATTAGTATAAGCATATACAACTTCATGCGCATGCGAATGACCACATAATACACCTGGGATAGCTTCTAAATTGACTTTAAATTCTTTTTCCATACCGTATTTTTGCAAAAACGCAAATAACATTGCCGTGTCAAAATCATAAGGATGAGTGGCTTGTACATAAGGCTTAGGCTGAATGAGGAGTGTTCCTTTAAATCCAATTTTATCTTTATAATCGACTAACATCTGCAAAAAACGTGCCAATTGATCGTATTCACGGCGAAGACAAGTATGTAATAAAATATCATAACCTTCGTGACCACCCCACACCAAATAATTTGCCCCATTCAATTGGTGCGTCATATCCATCGCTTGCTTTACTTTCAAAATAGCATAGGCAAATACATGAGGATCCGGATTCGTTGCAGCACCTGCCATATATCGACCATGACTAAAAGTATTTGCGGCACCCCATAATAATTTTATGTTGGTACGTTGCATCTCAGAGGCAATTTTATCAGACACTGATTGAAGATTTTTTTGAGTTTCATGCAGGGTTTTACCTTCAGGTGCTATATCATTATCAAAAAACGTGAAATATTTTAAACCTAGCTTTTCAATAAATTCAAATGCTGCGTGAATACGCGTTTCCGCCAACTGCATGGGGTCTGTTATATAATGCCATGCACGCTCAAACAAAGTTTCACCTAACACATTGACATGCCCCCAAGACAAGGTATGCCAAAAACACACTGCAATACGCAAATGTTCTTCCATCGTTTTGTCTAACACCACTTGCGATGCATTGTAAAATCGATAAGACAGAGGATTGGTGCTATTTTTTCCTTCAAATTGCACATGTGGAATATCTTTAAATAAATTTTTCATGA
>CAZHMQ010000100.1:0-7595 GCA_964533645.1 uncultured Coxiellaceae bacterium | reverse complement strand
TGTTTAATTATATGTTTCTATTTTAGGCTATCAATTTTTTAGCCTCCGGGGTGGATCCCGCGGTCAAGCCGCGGGACGACGTGGCTGGGGGTTAATTGACGACACGCCCTAGAATAATAACTTACTTTTACCACTCGATCAATAATTCTTTCACGATACATCCTTGTATCCTGAAAAAATAATATATATTAAATTAAATAGTTAAACCACCATCTATTATTAAATTACTACCCGTGCTAAAAGTGGATTCATCAGAACATAAATATAATACTGCATTAGAAATTTCTTCAGTTGTCGCAATTCTTCCCATAGGATGCATTGCGGGTATTCTTTTTTTAAGTTTTGGTGAAAGTTCATTAGCTTTGTCTGTCATTGGAGTATCTACGAAACCTGGACAGACAGCATTTATACGAATATTAGATTTGGCATACTCTAGCGCAACAGACTTTGTAAGTCCTATTAAAGCATGTTTACTAGAAGCATAAGGTGATAAACCAAGCCCATTACCAATGAGACCAGAAGTCGATGACATATTAACAATAGAACCAGGAATGTTTTGAGAGACAAAATGTCGAATTTCTTGTTGTAAGCAATGCCAGACTCCAAAAAAATTAGTTGTCATTACATTGTTTAACAATTCATCATTAGTTTCATGAAATGGAACAATATCACCACTAATTCCTGCATTGTTTACGGCTATGTCTAATCCATTAAGAAAATTAATAGCTTCTTCAAAAAATGCTTGTATGTTATTTTTATTAGTTATATCGCAGTAAATAAATTTGGAATTTTCAATTATTTTTTCTAATTGAAGCCCCTTTTCATTAGATCTTCCACAAAAAACAACATTTGCTCCTTCTGCAGAAAATTTTTCTACGATAGCTTTACCGATACCAGATGTACCGCCAATGACAATAGCTTTTTTATTTTTAAGACGATTCATTATATAATCTCTCAAGAAATATATTAGGCTTTAAAGGTCTTTGATTATTTTTATCTATCAACACCATGGTAATTTCAGCATTCGCTGTCATGTTATCATTAGAAAGATTATATATGGAATATTGAAAAATTATTTTTGCTCCAACGGTTTTTAACATTAGATGTATTTTTAGATCGTCATTCCAAAAAGATTGATTAAGATATTTGATTTGAAGTTCACGAACTATTAATGACCCGCCATTAATTTCTATTTCATTTAAATGATGTTTTCTTAAAAACTGCACTCTAACTTCATGTAATAAATGAATGAGTTCTACATGACCTACATGTCCACCGTAATTAATATCGGTGATTCTAGGTTTAATTATTTCTATGTATTCAATTTTCATAACACACTGCCAGTTTTTCGTCTAGTTAAAATGACAGAAAATATCACACATGAAAATAAGGTAAAGAATAAACTTACGGTCGAATTTTTTAAAATACTTAACAACCATAATGAAATGGCGGCGCTAATACCCATAAATCCATACGCATGCATTAACAAATTTTGGCTATTTAATGAACGTTCTTCTAAACCAATACGATCCAAAATGGCTAGTGCAAGAATTTCGTAAAAAAATGCGGCGGTGAAAATCAGAGCTAATAATAGAATTTCTTTCATTTTAATTGAACTTTCAAGACCCCATTGCCAATAAATGACACCTAAAATGGCAATAGCGACACAAACAGAAGATAAAACACCACAGCTAATAAAACTAGTTCCTCGACTATTTATTTTTGAACTTAAAAATATTTTAGCAAAACTAATTGCTTTATTTGTTTTCCATTCTAAATACACTTGAAATTTTTTACAGAAAATAGCCGCTATAGATGCACCAAGATAATAGAATGCTAGTAACAAAGGAGTAAAATGAACGGAAACATGATGTGTAAGACTAAAAATTACTACTTGTATACCAATAGTAAGAAAGATAATAGAACCAATTAAATATTGGCTTTGAAATAAATTTGAAGATGCGGATGAATTCTCAGATATAGATTTAGTTGGCGCTGAAGATGAGCTACCTACAAATAAATCAATTGTTCCAGCAGCAAATTGAAGGCAAGCATCTATTATTAATGCCGATGCAATACTGATCTCGATTCCTAAAAAAGTCCATACTATTAAACCACCGATCATACCAACATAATACCCTAACTCTACCCATGCTATTTTTTGTTGTTGGCCAGCTGCTAATGATGCTCTTAATACTCTTGAGTAAAACCAAAAACTAAATCGAATGCTTAGAAGAATAAAAAATATAATTGCGGAAGTATCATAAAGTTTTGTATCAATAGAATATACTTTGAATATATATAAAAGTATTAAAGCTGTTATTCCTGCTAAAATTGAAAATGAACGTGCAATAGTATGAGATATTTTTTTAGGAATAATTTGTAAGAAAAAAAGTCCCAGCGTAGTTCCCACAAAAAATGCTAATATAGAACCGCCTTGTAGAAAAGGTTGATCAATAATTCCAACTCCTTTTCCCAGAATCATACCTCCACCAAGAGCGGCAATGAAATTGGAAAATGAAAAAAAGTAATACCTAATATCCTGTTTTATATTCATTATTATTTCCTTCTAAATAAGCACTAAAAATTGCATATTCTCGTGTACCATTGGAGGTGTTAACGACTTGATGATAGGAGGGATCATACTTAACTTTAAAAAGGCCTGACGCTTCAATTCCTCGCACAAGTGTTTGCATATCATATTTAATGATACTATGCAGAAGAATGAGAGTACCCTTGGGTAATGGACGAGAAGTTTGATGTAAAGATTTTGCAATGTCAAGATCAAAAGCCAATTTATAGTAAAATCGATAGATTTGTCCTTTAATACCATGTCTTACAATATAAGTTTCTGGCTTGATTGGAGGACAACGATTATTTTGATCTGCAGGCAGCATAAACTCTGAAGGTTCAGTTGAATTTTCATTTCTTGAAGATTCAAGTAATCCTCTCGTATGCATTAAGTGTCTTGGAGTTTGAAGTAAAAAATCATCCCAATTTCTAATATATTCATCATGAATGGCTCGCATAACCGAAACTCCTGTCAAAATTTCCAGAGGACGATTTTGGAAAATGCTTTGCACCATTGAAAAAAATTCTGTTTCTTGATCTTGATAATTATTTCCTAAACAATTTCCCAAATAAGTCACTAACATACTGCAAGATTGTGGGAGAAAATCGCTAATTTTTCTTCTATTAAATTCATGTTTTGTACGTTCAACTGCTTCTCTTAATCCTGAAAATATATCAGCCACTATTCCAGCACATATCAGTTGGCCACTTTCAATTTCGGGCATTAATACTTCTTTTAAAAGACCTATATGATCTCTTAGCAATTTTTGTGATGAGTCAATTGCAAGATAATGTATCTTTTGATCAGAATTAGCTAATATCTTTTTAAGTAACCCTATTTCAGCTAGACCTTCGCCTGGCGCTAAACCTATCATTCCAAGAACCTGATTGTCTTTATATAAACGATTTTTGATACCCAATCGTTCCCACGCACCGCTTTCATACTCAACTCGAATTTCTGCTTCCTTACTGGAATATGTTTCCCACCAACGAGCTGACCATTCTAAAAAATATAACCCTGGAAGTGGTAATACTGCTTTTTCAATGAGAGCACATGCTACTTCCTCTGCTTTAATAGCCGGTGGATCGAGCAATAGAACTACAGGATCAGAATAAGTTATTTTTTGAGCTTGTATATCATGCGTTTTTATTCTTTTGATTAATTGAAATAGTCCTCTTGATGATTTGATTTGTAAATCATGATTAAATTTATCTAAAGTTTTACTTAGATTTAATACAGAAGTACGTAATGTATTATTAGGAATTTTTCCTTTTATTATTTTCTTTTTTTGGAATATCTCTCTAATGTTTTCATAAGTTAAAGGTTGTTCAGAATCAAGTAAAGCCAAGAAAACCAATACCTTAATAGAAGGCTGTGGTACTAACCCAGGCTCAAGTATAGCATGTCTATTATCTAACCATCGATTAAAGATATCAATATCTGTCCGCCATGTGCTAGTAATGCTTATATCTTCTATTTCCATAGTTCATCCCTTTCAGTTTAAGGAGAAAATTAGTTGCATATGTTATCAATTCGTTTTAACAGGGTCTTTAAAAAAATAACTCAAATAAAAATGTTTAAGAACAAAAAAAATCTATAAATGTGCTTGATAGTTTGTTAATGTTTATGTAAATTTCATTTTTATAGAATATTAATTATCGTTCTTGAACGTTCCTAGTCATTTTATACAATAGTTTTTAAAAGGAGGAAAGAGGAATTATGCTTAGGATTTATATTAATTGTTACATACAACCATCAATCAATGAGGTGATCAGTTTAATCACCCCTACCTTAACACACACCCTCAAACTCTTGATAATTGACTAATATGAAATCATTGCAACAATTTTTTATTGGATCAATTTTTATCTAAATCATCGATTTAACTCGATTCATATCAAATAAATCTTATTTTAAATGGATTATCTTTATATTTATGGAGAAAAAATAATTATGTCTTCAGTAGAACCACTATATCGCTTAGCTTCAACTGATTTGAGTAAATTTTCACAAGATGAGCGAAAAATTTTAGAAGCAGGTTTTTTTTCAGGGGTCTGCAATCAGCTTAAAAATGTTTTTAGACAACAACATAAAGAGTATTTCACTTTAATGAAGTTTACTATTCAAATGGAGAACACCATGCTTGATGCTAATTTTATATGCTTAATAATTAAAGATATCTTGGCTACAAATGAATATACTATAACTGGAATTGCTCATTACATGAATGTACACGAAGATATTCTGCATGAGATTATTATAGGCCTTAATACGAATCCATCTGCTATTTTATTACAAAAAATAATTGACTTACATCGATCTGTTCGAGCTGATCTTTATCGTGAAATCATCGACAAAATTAAGATAAATGAGGTTGCTGTTGCGTAAGTCATTTTGGGATTTAGTTATACTTCTATAATAAATATATATTATTGCATGATGGGCATTTTTCCTATTGCCCATCGTGATTTTAATATCGACATTAACTTGATCAAAGTTTCATAATTTATTATTTGAAAATATTCAATCTTATATTTTAATATCAATACTGAAACAACCATCGGAGAATAAAATGTCTATAAAAAATATTATATTTGATTTAGGTGGCGTTATTATTGATATAGATTACAATCGAACATCAAAAGCATTTCGAAAACTAGGCGCTTTAAATTTTGACCAGGTATACACGCAAAGCAACCAGGATGATTTATTTGATAACTATGAGATAGGAAAAATAAGTTCTGATACATTTCGTACTACTCTTCAAGAAAAATTATTTATAACAATAAATGATAAAGAATTTGATAACGCATGGAATGCTATGTTGCTTGAAATCCCACAAAAACGGCTTAATTTTATTAAGAAATTGAAAGATAATTATAAAGTATTTCTTTTTAGCAACACAAATGACATTCATTTAAAAAAATTTATGAATATTTGTGAAAGCCAAAATGGATTTAAATCATTTGAAGGTCATTTTGACAAAGTATATTATTCATATACTTACGGCCGACGAAAACCAAGCCCGTCCGCATTTTTTTTTATTCTTGCAGAAAACAAACTTAAAGCAAATGAAACACTATTTGCTGACGATTCAATACAACATATATTAGGCGCAAAACAAGCTGGATTACATACGATGCATATATCAAAAGAAAAATCTATTTTTGATGTTTTGACTATTATAGAAGAAATTAATAATTCAGGAAATAATATTGATCAAATCTGTCAGCATTTATGTCTTTAATCATGCGTTCTATGCGATAGATTAAATTTAAGTTCATTAGTTTCGCCTATATTCGGTCGCAGTTATCAGATCCAAACCCAAGATAAATCCATACCAATGGTTTTTATCATTAGATAAGCCGATGCTATACAAACGGTAGCTAGCATTCAAGACTTCCTGGGTCATGTAGAAAAAACACAAATACATCTTGGGAGTTTCTCACCTTACATTCATTATTCTACATTCTAGTGACAGAATTATATAGTTAATCTATTGAAAATTATAGCTAATTTAGAAATTGTAGATTTATGATTGTATATAGAACTAGCATAATTATCTATATGTTCACTGTTCACGAACAATGAACAATATGTTATACTTTAGCTTATATACGTAAACGGGGAGAGACACTACCATGCTCAAACGCCAAGATTGTGTCATTTTAATAAAATTATTAGCCAATCCAACTATTAACTGGTCACAACGTCAATTGTCCAAGACTTTATACATTAGTCTAGGCGAAATTAATTCAGCCATAAAAAGACTGGGGGAATCTGGCTTATTAAGAAAAGATAAAGACGGACATCTTTTTCCAAATATTAATGCGGCGGAAGAATTTCTAGTCAGTGGAATTAAGTTTTTCTTTCCCTGTAAATTGGGTGAATATACGCGTGGCATTCCCACCGCAGTTGCTGCACCCATATTTGATGGTGTCATTGCCATGGGAAATGATCCTATCCCAGTATGGCCTGATGCAGTTGGGGATAAAAAAGGTGTAGCATTAGAACCTCTATATTCATCAGTACCTAAATCATTGCGAGAACATCCAGATCCAGTCTTTTACGATATTCTCGTATTAGTCGATGCAATACGCACTGGGAGACCAAGAGAACGCAATTTAGCAGCCATATATTTAAAGGAAAAGATAAAGCATGCAAAATAACAAATCTGTAATGTTAGCTAACCTTAGGATGTTAGAATTTGTAGCTACGAAGTTAGGCAAAATACGTGATGAAGTTGTGTTTTTAGGAGGCTGTACTACAGGCCTTTTTATCACTGATCCTGAATTTCCAGATGTCAGATACACATTAGACGTCGACTGCATTGTAGATGTACTCTCATTGAAGCAGTATCATCAACTAGAAAAGAAATTAACTAATCAGGGATTTAAAAAATCATTAACTGAAGACGTAATTTGTCGTTGGTTTTATGATGACGTTATCTTAGATATAATGCCCACTGATGAAAACATTTTAGGCTTTGGAAATCGTTGGTATAAAAAAGCTATTTCTTCATCGATAATTCATAATTTGACAAATGAAATCAATATAAAAATATTAACTGGGCCCTATTTCCTTGCAACTAAATTAGAAGCTTTTAAAACACGCGGCAAATCTGATTATTATGCAAGCCATGATTTCGAAGATATCATGTCAATTTTAGATGGACGCCTCGAGATAATAAGTGAAATTCACAACGCAGAAAATGAATTACAAGAACATTTGATTAACTCATTTATAGAAATAGATAAAAGCCTTGCTTTTAAGGGTGCTATTCAAGGACATTTTGTTCAATATGGTAATTATGCTGATGACCGTATTGCAATAGTAGAACAAAAAATTAAAGACATTATACATAGGTAAATTATGCAATATGCTTGGTTAACAGACATTCATCTCAATTTTATTGATGATATTGCCCGCCAAAAATTTTACCAAGAAATTGTTAATACACAATGTGACGGTGTTTTAATTAGTGGCGATATTGCAGAAGCACCAAGTTTAGTAGATATACTAA
>CAZHMQ010000099.1:0-7660 GCA_964533645.1 uncultured Coxiellaceae bacterium | reverse complement strand
CCGCAACAAAATGCGAAGCTTACATGATATTAATACTTATGTATAAGAGTATGCCAGAAAGAGCGCGAACAAGCGCAGGCTGTGACACCCCCTGTATTAGTGTTTCATTGGTGCTTGGATCAGTATAAACTGAAACGATTATTCCTCCACGCTGATAATATTGTTGTGCAGATGCTAACTCACGCTCTGCCATATCAACAATGCGATGTATCTCCCCTTTAACCACACGTATCGTTGGCTTCATTCTGGCAGATTTAACGTCAACATCAAGAAATCGTAATAGGTCACGAATATGTCTTTCACTGCAGTGACCGTGTTGGCATTTAAAGCCACCAAGAGGGTAATTGTCGTCAGGCTCGAAATAAGCTGCGCCACTATCAATGCAATTAGTATGTTCATTGACCCAAGGACAGGTAATATCATGCTTGCCCTCACCTAACGGTAATTTGTAAAGATTACAATTCCTTAAAGCAGCAAGAACAACATTTTCCTCGGGACGTGGGGTCCAGATTTGCTCGCTATCTGCATTACGGTCATGTTCAGTTTGATTACCACTCCGACTTCGCTTTGAACGGCCTGTTTCAATAATTTCTAGCTGAAGTCCATCCACTAATTGTTGTACTGAATAACGTTTTTCAGGCTTCCATGATTTAAGTTTGCAAAGGAATGATGGTTGATGCTTACCATTCATTGCGACAGGAAGCCGAGCTAGCCGTGCAGTTGGGCCATTTGCACCCGGATCACATAACCCAGCATTAACGATAGCATTCATTAACTGATCTGCTGCTTTACTGCTGTTAATAGGTTCAGCCAATATATATCCTGCTTGGTAATTCCCGGGCGATGTCTCAAGAAGCCAACTTAGTTCCAATGTTAAACGCTCAAGCGGAACTTTGGTGCCCACATCATCGAGCATAATAGCGTACAAACCTTGAAATTGTGTTTTTTTACGACGATATTCCCCCGCTTCGTTGGGTTTAAATCGTGCCAGACTAAAGTAGTTATTTGCATCTTCAGATAACTCAACTGTAGAAGCACTAGCCCATGGATACCCATACCATTTTTGTTTGGCGACGTTAGCTGGATTTCCTTTGAAACTAACGAGCATCGGACATTCATTATTTAAACTATTTCCGAAAATTGCTTGCAAAAAATCCTTATTACTAACTGTTACGGTTTTATAGCTTTCATCGGTTGCGAAAAGATTGGGGGCAAAATTTGTCAGTGTATTGCTTATCTCCTTACCCATGATTCCCATTCCTTATATGTTATGCTCGATTAAGTGACGTATGTCTTCAACCCGCCACGCGGTGGTGCGCGGTCCTAATTTAACTGGCTTGGGATAGCGCCCAGTTTTCACCCCCGCCCACCATGTTGATTTACTAACGGGAATTATTGGAGGGATCGGCGGTGTAACTTTTTTGTTACCAAGAATTTGAGATAATCTTAGATATCCGATTTGCGGTAATGGGTTCATCTTGACTTCCTCTGTCTGTTTAAGATCAGTGGAGTTTGACAACATCTTGCATACTTAAATAGACGAAACAGTTACTGGGGATTCAGTAAAAACAGGGGGGTATGTAGCCACCAGCCCCTGTAATCATGGGGTTAAAAGTAAGGGGTGAGTTTAAAAAACGGTCTGCTTTTTTCTGCCGCCAAGTTTTTGCTTATCTGGATTTATAACGACTGCAATTCTTTCCTTTGCATCTTGGGAAAGCTTCGAATAATTAACATCTAGAATTTGTTTTGCTTGCTCCTTAAAGCTAAGTGCATCGTCACGGTTATTGATTATCATACGATATATTATATTTGCTGTATCAAGCTCTGTTGAGTAGTCGTCATGATCAGGGTCTAATTCAAGCTGCGATGCCTCTGAGAGCCGCATGTTCTCTGATTTTAAAAAGTCTCGCTCTTGAGTGAGATTTTGAATTGTTTGATCTTTTATCTGAATAATTCCCTCTGATTGTTTAAAGAGTGTTTGCCAGTCGCAAATCTGAATACCTAAAGCAGCAACATATTTTAGCAACTGATCTGGAATTTCAATTTCCATTCTTTTTGCCCAAGCTAAAAAGACACCAGGAAAAACTGGATCAAATAACTCTTTGCAATTTACATAGCGCCTAGCCATTTCACATATTTCATGAAATTTTTTTACGAAAGGAGAAGTCGAAAGATAGGGTTTTAAATTTTCCCTTGTAACCTTTCTTGGATCTTTGCCTAGCGCTAAAGCAACTGCCTCGTCTATAGACCAGTATGCTTGCTTGGACCAATAATCAAAATCCGCTTTGCTTTCAGGCTGATTAAAAAACGCTTTCTTTTCTTCGTTTAGCTCATATTGCTGACGGAATGAATCATCAAGTATTTTAAATTTAATGTATATACATCGGAGCTCATAATCAGTTTTTAGCTGTAGTTCTATATCACTATAAAGTTTTTGGTTTATTCGTAAGTTCAGGGAATTATTTCGTGATTTATAACTTGTCTGCATGATTGCAGCTTTTATTTCCTTGATTAGTGTATCTCTGTTCCAAGTTTCAAAGTCCATCATGATATTTCTCCTGTTTATTGCGCGCTAAAACAACTAATTGACTAATAATTATCCATAAATGATCAAAAACTAGGATTCTATCGGATTTTGTTGTACATTGCAGTACATTCACAGCATATATTTTATGGACTCATAACAATGGCCACTAGTAAGACCACTACCTTAACTTTTCGAATTGAGCCACATCTTAAAGAGGCACTGCGGGAAGCGGCAATGCGTGAACATCGCTCCATAGCAAATATGGTGGAAGTATTGATTCGGAATTATTGCATGCAAAATGGAATTGCTATTTGTAAGCAAGAAGAGCCAATGAATGCTGCAACTGATGAAATCGAAGGGATTAAATAATGGCAAAGAAAGACAAAAAACAAAATGGTGCAAATCTCGGATTCGAAGCTGAATTATTCAAAGCTGCTGATAAGCTGCGTGGGAATATGGAACCTTCCGATTACAAACATGTCGCACTTGGGTTGATATTCTTGAAATACATCTCTGATGCTTTCGAAGCAAAGCACAATGCATTGCTCGCTGAAGACTCACAAGCTGCAGAAGATAGGGATGAGTATCTTGCTGATAACGTATTTTGGGTGCCAAAAGAAGCGCGCTGGTCTTACTTGCAAGCCAATGCAAAGCTACCCACTATCGGCACACTGATCGATGATGCGATGCGTGCAATTGAAAAAGATAACGAATCGCTAAAAGGCGTATTGCCGAAAGATTACGCGAGACCTGCATTAAATAAAGTAATGCTTGGTGAATTGATCGATCTTATTTCTGGCATCACTTTAAATGAAACGGGTGAAAAATCTACAGATGTATTGGGTCGCGTTTATGAATATTTTCTTGGTCAATTTGCTGGTGCCGAAGGCAAACGTGGGGGTGAGTTCTATACTCCGCGTTCAGTCGTGCGAGTGCTTGTCGAAATGTTAGAACCATATACTGGACGTGTATACGATCCTTGTTGCGGTTCAGGCGGCATGTTTGTGCAATCTGAAAAGTTTGTGCAAGAACACGGCGGACGTATTGGTGATATTGCTATCTACGGGCAAGAGTCAAATTACACAACATGGCGATTAGCCAAGATGAATTTGGCGGTTCGCGGTATTGATTCTGATATTCGTTGGAACAATGAAGGCAGTTTTCACAAAGATGAGCTACGTGATTTAAAAGCTGACCATGTTCTCGCAAATCCTCCTTTTAATGTATCGGATTGGGGTGGTGAGCGACTGCGTGATGATGTGCGCTGGAAATATGGTGTGCCACCTGTAGGTAATGCCAACTATGCTTGGCTTCAACATATTGTTCATCACTTAGCACCTTTCGGTACAGCGGGCGTTGTATTGGCAAATGGTTCCATGTCTTCGAATCAATCAGGCGAAGGTGAAATTCGTAAATCAATGATAGAAGCTGATGTGGTTGATTGCATGGTAGCGCTCCCAGGTCAGCTTTTTTATTCAACGCAAATTCCAGCTTGTCTTTGGTTTTTAGCGCGTGATAAATCAAATGGTCAGGCTGGTAAAGAGTACCTACGTGACAGACGAGGTTTGGTATTATTCATTGATGCGCGAAAATTGGGGGTGATGGTTGATCGTACCCGCCGTGAATTAACTAATGAAGATGTGAAAAAAATTGCTAATACCTATCATGCCTGGCGTGGAGAGAAAAATGCTGGGGAATATGCGGATATACCAGGATTTTGCAAATCAGCAGCGCTAGAAGAAATTCAAAAACAAGGCTGTGTGCTCACGCCTGGACGATATGTTGGAGCACAAGAACAAGAAGATGATGGCGAGCCATTTGAAGAAAAAATGAAACGTTTAGTTTCTGAATGGAAATCACAACAAAAAGAGGCTTCAAGATTGGATATGATAATCGAGAAAAATTTAAAGGAGTTGGGGTATGAGTGAAAAAATGATTCGGGAACAACAGCAGCTTACTTTTGATGGCATTCGTCATTTGGATGAACAAGGGAATGAATATTGGCAAGCCCGCCAACTAGCAAAGGTATTAGAATATTCGGAGTATAGACATTTTCTCCCTGTCATTGAACGAGCAAAGCATGCTTGCCAGAACAGCGGACAAGCAATTTCAGACCATTTCGAGGATATCCTCGAAATGGTCAAAATTGGCTCTGGCGCACAACGAAGCATGGAAAATATACGCTTATCACGCTATGCTTGCTATTTAATTGTGCAAAATGGCGATCCTTCCAAAACAGTAATTGCCAATGGGCAGACATACTTTGCCCTTCAAACACGGCGACAAGAATTAGCCGATAGCACAAAATTTATACATTTATCCGAAGATGAAAAACGCCTAGCCATACGCAATGAATTAGCAATACACAATAAACAGCTTGCTGCGATTGCAAAAAATGCTGGAGTTGAAACCACCTTAGATTATGCTATTTTCCAAGACCATGGTTATAAAGGATTGTATGGAGGCTTAGGAGCAAAAGAAATACATACTCGCAAACAATTGAAGAAAAGCCAAAAAATTCTTGATCACATGGGTAGCACAGAACTAGCGGCTAATTTATTTCGCGCTACACAAACAGAAGAAAAATTACATCGCGATCAAGCACAAAGTAAACAACAAGCTAATCAGATACATCATGCAGTAGGCCGGAAAGTACGTCAAACCATTCAAGAGTTAGACGGCGTAATGCCTGAAAATTTGCCCGTACCAGCTAAGAGCATTAAACAACTTGAATCGGCGCAAAAGAAACAGATTAAGAAGCAGGATGATAAACAACGTGTTTGAAATTTTTCTTAATAAATTAGCTACACGGTGCATAGCCAATTATAAAACGGTTCTGCTGACAGAAAAGGAGTTGGTGAATTTCATTGAGCGGGAGAATCGGGAGATTGGGTATGGAGAGTGATTGGCGTCAATCTACATGGGGAGATGAAATATCACTCGAATACGGTAAAGCTCTTCGTGGATACTGCGAAACCCAAGGGCATTATCGGGTATTTGGCTCAAATGGGCCAATAGGATGGACTGTAGATGCGCTTAGTACCGGCCCAGGGGTGATACTTGGCAGAAAGGGTGCATATAGAGGTGTAGAGTATTGGCGTGATTCATTTTGGGTTATTGATACTGCTTACTATGTTGTACCCAAATCCGATTTAGATATGCGATGGCTTTATTATGCAATAAAACACTATAAACTTGGTGAAATTGATGATGGCTCGCCTATCCCCTCTACCACTCGCGCTGCTGTTTATGTTCGTAGCTTGGCAGTTCCTCCGGTTGGTGAGCAGCGCGCCATTGCCCACATCCTCGGCACACTCGACGACAAGATCGAACAGAATCGAAAAATGAATGAAATGCTGGAAGCAATAGCGAAGGCGTTGTTTAAGTCGTGGTTTGTAGATTTTGATAGTATTGGACCAGAAGATATGCATGAATCAGAAATGGGGTTGATTCCAAAAAGATGGTCTGTTGCATCATTAGATTATCTTGCAACTCTCGTTACTAAAAGTATTTCACCAGCTAAATATCCAGATTCGATTTTCGAGCATTACAGTATCCCAGCTTTTGATTCAGGCTGTATACCTGTAATGGAAAGTGGACAATCTATTAAGAGTAATAAATATGTTGTTCTGCAGGATGCGATTTTAGTATCCAAACTAAATCCACAAACGCCGCGAATTTGGTTGCCACTACTTATGTCAGAAAATGCAGTTTGTTCAACTGAGTTCATGCAATTTGTGCCTCGCTTGAAAGAATATAAGCCTTATTTGTATTGTTTGATGAAGTCGCAATATTTTCAGGATGAAATACTTAAGCACGTCACAGGGTCAACTGGTAGTCGACAGCGAGCGCAGCCATCTCAAATTTCTAGTTTAAGTGTGTTGCAGCCAACTACAGAAATTCTATTTGAATTTTATCAACAGATAGATCCGATTTTGCAACGTATTGGTTTAAATAAGTTGGAAGAAGAAAATCTTATTAAGCTACGTGATGCTCTTCTCCCAAAACTTATCTCCGGCCAACTCTGCATCAAAAACGCCGAGAAATTTCTGGAGTCACATATCTAATGGCTTTTCTCTCTGAAGATGATATTGAACAAGCGTTACTAAATCAATTACGCACGCTTAATTACGCTATTGAAAGCGAAGAAAATATTAGTCCTGATGGCTTTAATCCCGAACGTGAAAGTCATGATATAGTTATTCTAAGAAAAAGATTAGAAGATGCAGTTGCGCGTTTTAATCCTCATATTCCACGCGAGACGCAACAAGAAGCTATTCTTAAAATCATGCAATCTGAATTACCTTCTTTGATAGAAGAAAATAGACGAATTCACAAATTAATCACCGAAGGTGTGGATGTTGAATACTATGCAGAAGATGGCACGTTGGCAGCAGGTAAGACTGTGCTTATTGATTTTGAACATCTAGAACAAAATGATTGGTTGGCTGTGAGTCAGTTTGTTGTTATTAACGGTCAAAATAATAGACGGCCTGATGTTGTTGTGTTTGTGAATGGGTTGCCGCTCGCTGTTATTGAGTTAAAGGCGCCAGGCAGTGATACAGCAACAGTTGATGGAGCTTTTAATCAGCTTCAGACCTATAAAAATCAAATTTCTCCTTTATTCAACACTAATGCGTTACTTGTGATATCTGATGGAATTACTGCGAGAGCAGGTTCACTAACTGCTGATTTTGAGCGTTATATGCCTTGGCGCACCACGGATGGTAATAAAATTGCATTAAAGGGCGAGCCGGAGCTTTCAATTTTGATTGAAGGGATTTTTGAGCATAGACGCTTATTAGATTTATTTCGTGATTTCACTGTTTTTGGTGAAAAAGATAGCGGTCTAGTAAAAATTATTGCTGGTTATCATCAGTTTCATGCCGTGAAAAAAGCGATTGAATCAACGATTCGCGCCGCTATACCATGGCAAGGTGTGCGTGAAAATCCAGTCAATTACGGCTTGCCTAGCGTAAAGTCACAAGCAAAAGGTGATAAACGAGCCGGTGTGATATGGCACACTCAAGGTTCGGGTAAAAGTTTATTGATGGCATTCTACGCTGGACAATTAGTGAAACATCCTGCAATGGCAAATCCAACGCTTGTTGTATTAACAGATCGTAATGATTT
>CAZHMQ010000098.1:0-7690 GCA_964533645.1 uncultured Coxiellaceae bacterium | reverse complement strand
GTCATTTCAACCGCATAGAATCGTCAGATTACAACTCCCCAACCATGGGGAGTAAATATAGCGATTTTGTTTTTTATACCTTACGGGCTGTTTACAATTCTACTATGCTGGCCCAAAATCCCCGATTTTCTGCGGGCAGCACGCTCACATACCAACAACGTATGCTGTGCTGCGATCCTCAAAAATCAAGGCTTTTGGTCTCAGCCTAGCGAATTGTAAACAAGCCCTAGAAATAATACTGGAACTGCAACGTTATCACATTGGCAAAACCACCATTACCACTTGGACCAGTGACACCAGAACCTGTAGAGGTATCGCTTTTACCATAATTGATATCTCGACGAAGCTCTAAGCTTTGTAATGTATTTCTCCAGAATGACGTATTAGCCGTCAGAGAGTAACGCTTAGCAGGCAAGCCTATCGCCAGCGCATCTTCACTCAATTGATAGCTTCCGCTTATTGAAGTTGGGAAAGTAATCCAAGGTATATTGTAGATCACTTCAATGTTTGCTGCCTGAGGTTTTGCACCATGATCATCAAACTGTAAATCATCATTACTGAAATTTGTAGAGGCAAAAATATACTCTGCAATCATCTGCCAATTATCGCCTAAGCTAAATTTCAAATTGAAATCGTATGCAGGCACTCGATGGACCAAATTCTCATCGCCTGTGGCAACTTGAAAAACATCAGAAGAAGGTATATTCGTCGCACCCCCTGGTACATAAGTTTCAATAGGTCCACCAAAACCACCAAATAATGGCGGATTATTGGTATTGTTACCCGTAAATTGCATACCGAGTGAGTCTGCAATATTGGAAATCACACCACCACCAATGACGGCTGTATATTTGTCTTGTTTGAAAGAATAACTGACGTTAAAACCACCATTATTGATATGCTTGGTATCATTTATACGAGCTGGGCCACTAAAAATATAACCTGTAAGGAGCAATGAATTTGTGTCTTGTGACTTATAACCAACAACAAGCGGTCTTGCCAATGTTCTAGCTAAAATCTTAGTAAGTGGTGAGCTCACCATAGTGGTTGAGTAAACACCAAATGGAACATACATTTGACCAAGACTTGCATAAAAAGGCGATTGAGTAAAATCACCTAATATAATAAAGCCTTTAGTTAGAAAAACCCGTGAATTTAGCACGCGATCATTGGAACTAAATGCACCCGATTGAGTACCTATATTGTTATCAAAAGCAAATTCGAAAAACGCAGAAGTCCATGAGCTTGGCCCCATGATATAAGCATCGAGGTTAACCGACGTTAAATCAATATCACTGGCTCCATTTGTACCAGAACCACCTCTTCCTAATGCCTGGGCTTCAACGAGACCGCTTAACAGAATATGTGACCCTAGCGCTTTACCCGTAGGACGACCTAATGCTTTTAAACGTTGATCAATACTCTTATCGATATTTAGCAACAAAATATCTTCATTGACACTTGGGGTATTGACGATTAAATATCCACCTGCAAATTCTAATGGGACACCAATGTATGGACCACTTGATACAAATGACTGTCCTGGAACATCTAAATCGATTGGTAAATACAAAGGACCTCTTGAAGGTAAATCGGTAGGTCCTTCAATTTGAGAGTTGCCTGCTGCATTAGAACCATCATTCACAATAGTCGTAGTATGTATATCAGGAGCAGTTAAGTTTTTCGTATTAACGCTATCAACTGGCAGCTTTAAAGGCATCTTATGATTCTTCTTTACTATCTTTTTTGGAGAAGTATTTGGTGAAGAAGAGGAAGAAGTTGCAAAAACAGGCCCAGCCAACAATCCAAATAAAGACAGCCCCAAAACCATGGGAGTAAACCGTGCTTTCATATGCTCCGCTCCTCTGAGTGATTATTCAAAACTTTTAGGTCGATAAACTTACCACAAGTTTAAAATCAAGCTCAAGGGAATATTTTGTTTTTATATGAAATTGTTCTTATTGCGAGAATGCTAGGTTTTCCGTTACACTTGGCACACTTTTACACTAAATAAAGCACATGAAAATCGATCAACTACAACTATTAGACCTCTTGAGGCCCGGGTATCGGGGCAACTTTCTCGCATTATTCTTTGGCGCAATGCTAACGTTAGCCTTTGCACCATTTTTTATTTTTCCACTTGCCATTTTATGCCCCGCTTTACTATTAGCGCTTTGGCTTCATCTCACTCCAAGACAGGCTTTTTTACGCGGCTGGCTGTTCGGATTAGGACTGTTTGGTACCGGGGTTTACTGGGTTTTTATTAGCATCCATACGTACGGAAATGCATCTGTCATATTAGCCGGATTTATTACTTGCGTGTTTATCGCCATATTAGCCTTATTTCCAGCTTTTACAGGCTATTTGCTTAATCGATACTTCCCCTACCCAAAAGAAACCAAAATAATCTTCGCTTTTTCAGCTATCTGGTTTTTATTAGAATGGGTACGTAGCTGGATTTTCACCGGATTTCCATGGTTATTATTGGGCGATAGCCAAATATATTCCCCTCTCAAAGGCTATGCGCCTATCATGAGTGTTTATGGAGTCTCATTAGCCGTATTATTCAGCAGTGGCTTGCTTGTCAATGGCATTCAGAAAGCCCTTAAACATGATTACAAAAATACGACTCTCAATTTGCTCTTGATAGGCGCTATTTGGGCGGTGGGAGGAGGCTTATCCTTTCTTCATTGGACAAAGCCAAAAGGTGCCCCCATACAAGTAAGCCTCATCCAAGGCAATATTGAACAAAATGTAAAATGGTCTTATGAGCATCTCGCGTTGACATTAAATTTGTATCGCACACTGACCCAAGAAAATTGGAACAGTAAACTGATTATTTGGCCAGAAAACGCCATACCACTTCCCTTACAGAATGCCCTGGATTTTGTAGAAAATATAGGCAGTGAAGCAAAACACAATAAAGCCACTCTTATCACAGGCATACCCATTCAAAATGGCAGTGAAAATAATTATTTTAATGCGGTGATTGCTATCGGTCATGATTATAATTTTTATCTCAAACAAAAACTCGTTCCATTTGGCGAATATACCCCGTTTGCGAATAAACTTAGCAAAATGATGGATCATTTTAATATCCCCATGTCTAACTTGATTCCTAGCAATCAACAAACCAAACCTCTCTTTGTGCAAGGTTTAGAAATCGCTACCTTTATTTGTTTTGAAATTGCTTTTCCAGAACTAGTCAGACTCAAAGATGAAAACGTTGGAATATTGCTTACCGTCAGTAATGATGCTTGGTTCGGTCATTCCATTGCTTCTGCACAACATATGGCAATGGCGCAAATGCGAGCCATTGAACTTGCAAGGCCTGTGCTTTTTGTTTCAAATACAGGTATAACCAGTATCATTAGACCCAACGGTACGATTCAATCAGCCATACCACCCTATAAAACAGCCGTATTGACGGATAAAGTTCAAGCCATGACAGGAAGAACGTTATGGCAAAAACGCGGCATGGATCCTCTACTACTGACCATGATCACATTTTTAATTATTTCTATTAAATCACAGAGAAAGACAAAGAAAAAGCGAGCTAAGTAATATGGAAGAGCAATACAATCCACAAAAAATTGAAGAAGCTGCACAGCGACTTTGGGAAGAACGTAATTGTTTCAAGGCTGTCGAAGCAGTCAATCAAGAAAAATTCTACTGTTTAACCATGTTTCCCTATCCTAGTGGCAGACTTCATATAGGACATGCACGCGTCTACACCATAGGCGATGTCATTAGCCGCTATAAACGCATGTTAGGTAAAAATGTCATGCAACCTATGGGTTGGGATGCCTTTGGTCTACCTGCTGAAAATGCAGCCATTAAACACAATATCCCCCCTGCCGAATGGACCTACAAAAATATTGATTTCATGCGCAACCAAATGAAACGATTAGGTTTTGCCTATGACTGGAGTCGCGAGCTTACCACATGTTCGCCTAATTATTATCATTGGGAACAATGGTTTTTCTTGAAAATGTATGAAAAAGGCCTTGTTTACAAAAAAAATGCTGAAGTGAACTGGGATCCTGTCGATCAAACTGTCCTCGCGAATGAACAAGTGGTCGATGGACGCGGTTGGCGATCCGGCGCTCTCGTTGAGCGACGTGAAATTCCTCAATGGTTTTTCAAAATAACGGATTATGCCGATGAGCTACTTCATGACATTGAAAAATTAGAATATTGGCCAGACCAAGTAAAAACCATGCAGAGGAACTGGATTGGACGCTCGGAAGGCACTGAAGTTATTTTCAGTACGGAAAAGAGTGATCTTACTGTTTTTACGACTCGTCCTGATACCTTGTTTGGTGTGACCTATTTAGCCGTAGCGCCTAAGCATCCGTTAGCAGAAGAAGCTGCTCGCAAAAATCCAATCATTCAGGCTTTTTTAGATTCATGTAAAAATATGAAAGTCGCTGAAGCTGATATGGCAACCATGGAAAAACGTGGTGTGCCTTTAGGCTTAAACGCTATACATCCTATCACAAAGCAACCTATTCCCATCTGGGTCGCTAATTTTGTCGTCATGGAGTACGGCTTTGGTGCTGTCATGGCGGTTCCTGCGCATGATCAACGGGATTTTGAATTTGCTAAACAATACGATTTGCCTATCAAACAAGTCATCACTCCGATTGATCAAACCGTATGGGATTTTAGCAAAGGCGCCTACACTCAACTAGGTGAACTCATGGATTCCATGCAGTTCACGGGTCTTGAATCAAAAATGGCAATGGATCAAATCATTGAATTTCTCGAAAATCATGGCAAAGGTAAACGTAAAATCAATTATCGTTTACGTGACTGGAGTATTTCAAGACAGCGTTATTGGGGCACACCTATTCCCATTATTTATTGCGATACATGTGGACCGGTTACTGTTCCTGAAGAAGATTTGCCTGTGATTTTACCCGAAAAAATTGAATTTGAAGGTGTCATATCTCCGCTCAAATCCATACCTGAATTTTATGAGACAATATGTCCGACTTGCAAAAAACCCGCGCATCGTGAAACTGATACGTTTGATACTTTTTTTGAATCATCTTGGTATTACGCACGTTTCGCATGTAAAAAACAAGACAATATGATGCTGGATGGACGTGCTAATTATTGGGTACCTGTAGATCAATACATAGGTGGTGTGGAACATGCAGTTTTACATTTACTCTATGCTCGATTTATACATAAGGCCTTGCGCGATTTAGGATTATTGAATACTGATGAACCTTTTATGCGTTTACTCACTCAAGGACATGTATTAAATCAAGGCATCAAAATGTCAAAATCCAAAGGCAATATCGTCGATCCTGATACTTTAATTGATCGCCTTGGTGCAGACACGGTACGTTTATTTATTATTTTTGCAGCCCCGCCTGAACAAAATCTAGAATGGTCTGATAGTGGTGTTGAAGGCGCACATCGATTCTTGAAACGACTATGGGTATTTGGATATGAAAATAAAGAATCTATCAGCAAATTAAATCATGCGCTCGCTGCGGAGGAAGTGAATCTCGATGAAATGGACAGCAAACATCGCGATGTATTGCGCCAAATCTATGAAATTCTGGATCAAACTAAATTTGATTATGAGCGATTACAACTCAATACCGTGGTTTCTGGTTGCATGAAATTACTTAACATCCTGAATAAAATGCCCGAGACCGATAATATAAAAGATCATGAATATATTATTCATAAAGGCATGAGCTTTTTATTGCGATTGCTTGCACCTATTGCGCCACATATCACTCATCAACTTTGGCATGATTTGCATTATAAAGGTTTGCTCATTCAAGCACCCTGGCCTAAATGTAATGCTGCAGCATTAAAAATGGATAATATTGAACTAGTTGTTCAAATAAATGGGAAATTACGTACGCGTATTATGGTGTCTAGTACTGCTGATACGAAAGCTATAGAAGATGCGGCTTTAGCCGATGCAAAAGTTCAGTCCTCTATCACTAACAAAGTTATCAAAAAAGTGATTACTGTACCTGGAAGATTAGTTAATATTGTAACAGGTGATGCATGATCAAAAAAACGATACGCATGTGGTTTCTTATTATCTGTCTGCTCACTATCACAAGCTGCGGATACCATTTGCGTGGATCTATGCCACTTGCGGCACCTCTCTATAAACTCTATCTAGAGACTAGCGATCCTTACGGACCACTTACACGCTATTTAAAACAATTTTTAAAGGTTTCTGGTGTTACCTTAGTGGATCAGCGAGAAAATTCCACTGCCGTGTTAGTGATACTACGCGAAGCCACTTCACAACAACTATTAGGTATAAGCGGTACGCAACAAACTCGCCAATACAATCTTATTCTAAACGTCACATTCCAAGTGACCAATCCGCAAGGTAAAATCTTAGTACCCATACAAAATATCACTGAAACCCGTTCGTTCACTATCAAATCTGACCAGATTCTTGCGGGCAGCAATGAAGCGAATAATTTATATAATCAAATGCGTCAAGCTATCGTTTACGATATCATGGCTAGATTAGGATCGACAGAAATCACCCTTTTATTAGCGCCCGAAACACTGGCCAAAACATGAAGTTATCTTACGCGCAGTTGGCGCAGCACTTAAACAAATCTTTGGCGCCTATCTATCTCATCCACGGTGATGAACCTTTATTAGTCGATGAAACCATGGATGCTATTTATAAAGCAGCACAAACAGCAGGATTTACCGAACGTATTTCCATCACAACCGATACAGGCTCGGATTGGGGTAAACATCTTTACACGGATACCCATAGTATTTCTTTATTTGCTCCAAAAAAAATAATTTATTTAAACTTAAATCACATCAAACTCAATGCTGCCAGCGGGAAAATATTAGAAGCATATGCACTTAAACCAGTGTCAGACACACTTGTTATGATGCACAGCACCAAACTCGATAACAAAGTCGAAAAATCAAATTGGTATAAAGCCATTGAAAAACAAGGCGTCATTATAACCATTTGGCCTATCACTCCTGATCAAATGCCTGCATGGATTATGCAACGCGCAAAAAAAAGCCATTTAACCATCAGCAAGCAAGATGCTGAATGGCTTGCGTCACAAATGGAAGGTCATTTGTTAGCAGCGGCTCAAGAAATTGAAAAACTGTCGTTGCTACAACTCAATGGAACACTGAATAATCAAACTATTCAAACAGCAGTCACGGATAATGCGCGATTTGATATTTTTAGTTTAATCGATAGTGCTTTACTTGGTAAAACAAACCGCGTCTTACGTATTTTACAAAACTTAGCTGATGAAGATACTGAACCTACCCTTATTTTATGGGCTTTAACACGTGAGTTACGTACACTTTCCGAATTACAAAAAAAAATAGCAGCAGGTTCTTCACTTACGAGTTTATTCACTTCATTTCGTATTTGGGAAAAACGCCAACCTAACGTTAAAGCGGCCTTGCAGCGTCATAAACAGGGCGATGTTTGGGATTTATTAATCCACGCTGCCAAGGTTGATAGCATCATTAAGGGTGCAGAAGTGGGTAATATTTGGGACGAACTAAGAAATTTAGTTATAAAAATAAGCAATAAAGAAAAGAACTCCCCTCTCCCGGAGCGCTTTTTGCGAGGGGAGAGGGGCAAGGGGTGAGGGTGCTTACAATCTGCACTCTCCATAAAAAGACAATGATATAATATATATTAAAT
>CAZHMQ010000097.1:0-7729 GCA_964533645.1 uncultured Coxiellaceae bacterium | reverse complement strand
TGCATCATGTCGCTCTCAACGTAATTTAAGTGTGGCTAATCCACATAAAACCAATACAAAACTGATAATCCAAAAACGCACAATAACTCGCGGCTCAGGCCAACCTTTTAACTCAAAATGATGATGAATGGGAGCCATACGGAAAATACGTTTACCGGTTAATTTAAACGATGCCACTTGCAAAATCACAGAGACAGTTTCTAATACAAAAATTCCGCCCATAAGCAATAAGATAAGTTCTTGTCTAACAATAACAGCAATAAGACCTAAAGCCGCACCCAATGACAAAGCACCCACATCTCCCATAAACACTTGCGCAGGATAGGCATTAAACCAAAGAAAACCGAGCCCTGCACCCACCAAAGCTCCACAAAAGACCGCGAGCTCACCTGCCCCTGAAACATAAGGTATCGCTAGATAATTAGCAAATTGCCAATTTCCGGTAGCATACGCAAAAACACCTAAAGCAGCCGCAACCATCACAGCAGGCAAGATAGCCAACCCATCTAAACCGTCTGTTAAGTTCACCGCATTACTTGTCCCAACAATCACAAAGTAGGCTAACACAATAAAAAATGGGCCTAATGGCCAAAGCAAATATTTAAAAAATGGAAACACTAACTCCGTTTCAACGGGTAAAGTTGCTGTAAAATAAAGGTAGACGGCCGCTGTCAATCCAATGAGTGATTGAAAGAAATATTTATGTTTTGCAGATAGCCCTTTACTGTTTTTTTTGATCAATTTTAAGTAATCATCGCGCCAACCTATGGCACCAAAACCTAAAGTTACCAATAACACTAACCAAACGTAGCGGTTCGCCAAATCCCCCCATAACAAAGTACTCAGGGCAATGGCAACGAGTAAAAGAGATCCACCCATGGTAGGAGTACCGGCTTTTGAAAAATGGCTTTTAGGACCATCATCTCTGATCACTTGTCCGACTTTATACTGACTTAAACGTCGTATCAAAGAAGGACCGATGAGCAAGGCAACAAAAAGAGCCGTTAACGTAGCTAAGATGGCACGTAAGGTTAAGTACTGAACCACATGAAAAATATGAAAATATTTTGCCAAATATTCACTAAGCCAAACTAGCATTTATTCATTACTCCTATGACATGATCTATATCACTAAAAGGGATTTTTTGTTCACCTATTTGCTGATACGTTTCCGCACCTTTGCCTGCTATCAACACACAATCCCCTGGTTTTGCATAGTGTATAACGTCACGGATTGCTTTTGAACGATCATGTTGCACAATAATGTTATTTGGCTCTGAAAAACCTTTCATGATATCTGAAACAATTAAAGCAGGATCTTCCGTACGTGGATTATCATCGGTCACTATCACTGTATCGGACAGCTTTTCAGCTATATTTGCCATGATTGGCCGCTTACCTTTATCCCTGTCACCCCCACACCCAAATACGCAATATAACTTACCCTGACAATGTGAGCGCAATGCTAAAAGTGCTTTTTCTAAGGAATCTGGCGTATGAGAATAATCCACCACAATCAAGGGGTGATCGCCTCCACCAAACGATTGCATTCTTCCAGCCACAGGTTGCAGCAAAGATATAGCCTTTATCACAGACTGAAAAGGGATTTTTAATAAACAAAGTGTAGTTATGACAGCAAGTAAATTACTTAAATTAAACTGCCCTAGTAATCGAGAACGTAATTCACCTTCCCCCCAAGGCGTGGATACATAAGCACGTATCCCTTCTGCATCCAAATAGACTTCTTTAACGTAGGTAAGTGGGAAATCATAGGCTTTAACTGTCATACTATATGCAAAAATCTGCTTTCGACCTGCTATCTTTTGAATAAGTTCTTGTCCAAAAGGATCGTCTATATTAATGACTGCGAATGCTAAAAATGGGTTATCAAAGAGCTTAGCTTTTGCGGCACCATACGCTTCCATGGTGCCATGATAATCTAAATGATCGCGCGTTAAATTCGTAAAAACGCCCACTTTAATAGGCACATACTGTACCCTTCCCTGCTCAAGGCTATGAGATGATACTTCCATCGCTACATGTGTTGCGCCTAATGAAAGAAACTCCGCTAAGGTTTTTTGAATAGTGATTGCATCAGGAGTCGTCAAAACACCTGGTTTAATGTCTCCATATATACCATTTCCAAGCGTTCCCATAATTCCACAAGGCTTAGCAAGATACTGTAAAATGGCTGCTATAAAATGTGACGTCGATGTCTTTCCATTCGTACCCGTGATACCCACGGTATCTAGCGAAGCGCCAGGATAATGATAAAATCGTGCCGCTATTTCACTCACCTTTTGCTGGAGCCCAGAAATAGAAACGACCGGAACCACTCCTTCAAAGTAACAATCAGGCTTGTTTGGATGCTTTTCTGCCAACACACAAGCTGCGCCTTTTTCTATGGCTTGGGTGATATAGGCTCGTCCATCATTTTGACTACCTTGAAAGGCAAAAAAAAGATCACCTGGTTGCACATGACGACTATCCAAGGCTAAGCCTTTGATAGGTAATTCAACAGAAGGCACATGCCCCATGTTTTGAAGAAGCTCTGACAATGCTATGGTTTGCATAAATGGCTAATTAAGGTCAAATAATGACCTTAATTATAGCAAATTCATTCATAGAATACTGCAAAATTAACTATACTGTTGCATTTTCAAGGTCAAATAATGCACTTTATCATAACAAATTCATTAGCTGAAGGATTTCGGTAATAAATTGATTTATAATGTATAAATAAATCATTAGAGTTGGCTTGATCTTTAAGGTTAAATATTATGCGAGAATCTCGAGATCAACTCACAGACAATCTAATCATCTCAAAAGATGAATTCGCTAAACTTTCGGAGTTTAGCGAAGAGCAACTTGATCAAGAAGAACAAAAAATCCAAGCATCAAATAAACAATCTACATTGTCAGATGAAGCTTTTGCTGAATTTCAAAAGACAGAAAGAGAAGCCACTGCTGCAGAAAAATTCATCACCGGCATCTCTGAAGGACTTATGAAAGAAGCCGAGAAACAACAGCAAACGGAATTATTAGCAACAGACAAGAGAACAGAAGAGGAAAAAAGAAAACAGGAAGAAGAAGAAAAAAAGAAAAAAAAAGCAGAAGATCAAATGGAAGATATGGAAGGCGGAGATTATTCCATAGATTTAAAAGCAGTTCTTGATTTTATGCGAGATAAATTACCTGAACAACTTGCAGAATTAGTCCACAAATATAGCTCAATGATGCCCACATCCACCATGGTGAATGGCATCAATGATATGTCTATGAATCAATTGGCTACTATGGCTCCTTTTATGGCTGATTTTAGTCCTATCACCCAAGCTATTGATCATATGGGATCACGGGAAAATGATAAGCCACAAACCATGGCCTCCTTAAACAAATTATCAAATGATTTAAAAAATTTACAATCGTTAATGGAACAAATGTCTGCTTGGAATGATAACCCCACTACCGACGATCAAAAATTACAAAATCTAGCTATCTTAACAAAAATGAAAGAACAGTTAGCAGCTATCACAAGACCTGACCCCAACAATCCGGAACAAACGGCATTAGCGCAAACTATATTACAAAGAGACCCTAATTTACAAAACATAGAACAGGCTTTATCAGCGAAAATAGATAAAGAATTAGCTAAAGTGGATGATAGCATTAAAAAAAGATATGAGCAGGGAGAATTACCTCCGAGCCATACTAAAACACCCGATCAAATCGCTAAAAAATTAGGTGATTTAGCAAAACAAATAAATTTCCCAGCTGGAAGAATTTCACTGGGTCTTCGATTTGCTAGCATGAAACAAGTCGCAAAAGCAGCAAAATCTTTCGCTAAATCTTTATCAAATATTTCCAGTTTCCTTGATAAAGCCCGGGAAAAATGCGATGGAAATGCAGATACCATGAGAGAATTTGATAAACTATCCAAATCTCTTCAGGACACCCGAGGTCTGCTCTATAAGTTAAGTGACGAAAAAGATGGTTGGAAATCTAACCCTAAAGGAGATGATGTTCGCCATAATTATGCTCTTTTGCAACACATGAAAAAACAATTAGATGACATAGAAAACAACCCTTTGATGAAAAATACTTCGGCACTTAAAGATGTACAAAAAGTCACGAAAGCTCTTCGAAATAAAATCAAAAAGGAATTAGCAACATTAGAAGAACAAGATCCTAGTTTAAAAACACAACCTATAGTCATTGCTCCCACCAAAGAATCGTATGATTGCGATAAAGGAAGATTGGGTGATCGATATACGCGTGACCACTTAAGTTTGACAGAATTTAAAAATGATCATGACTTAACAACAAGCCAAGATAGAGAATGTATCCGCTTTTCAGCTCAAAATGAGATTAAATTTGAATTTAATCGAGAAACGCGAGAAATCATACTTCTTAATGAAGATGAAGCATCAGCAGCATTAGCTATAGAGTTTGCTCAAAAAGTTTTGCAAAATGAAGAGCTTCGAGTCACAGCAACTGCAGACAATATGTCAATGATACAACATGCGTTTAAAGAAGCAGATTTGACAGCTACATTTAAAGAAACACACATCCCGACCGCTTCCCCCGCCCCAACTGTGACTCAAGAGCAAACTCAAGAATTAAAGAAAGAAGTGGAGGAAGAGGAAAAGTCCGACCTTTCGTCCCCCATGTCCATGAAACCCGGGGGTCCATAGCGTGTTTTTAAAAGGGGGTTAAAGTGGAACCTTGCATAACCGCATCAGGCGCAATATTCGCCAAATGCAGCGCTCCTTCCATAATTTTTTTGAAAATTGGTGCTGATACCTCACCCCCTAAGTAATTTTTACCGCCAGGATCGCGTATCACAACCGCCACCACAAATCGTGGATCACTGACAGGTGCGATACCCACAAAAGATGAAATATGATGGTCTTTTTCATAGCCATTAGGGCCTGCTATTCGAGCGGTTCCGGTTTTTCCAGCAACCCGATAACCCGAAATACGCGCAGATTTTCCCGTACCTTCTTTTTCTGAAACCACCGATTCCAATAATGAAAGCATTTGATCTGCAACTTTAGCTTTCATGACTCTTTCACCAACAGAAGGTTTATCAAGACGCAATAGCGTTAAAGGCATTTTTATTCCTTGATTCGCAATTACGGCATAGGCCTGCGCCAACTGTAAAGTGGTTACCGACAATCCATAACCAAACGCCAGCGTTGCCAGGGTAAATGGAGCCCAACGTTCTCTTTGCATCAATTCACCTGAGCGCTCTCCAGGAAATCCTACCCCGGTTTCTTGACCAAAACCCATACGATGCAACATACTCCATAGCTGATTAGGTGGTAAGGCCAAAATGATTTTGGTTATTCCCACATTACTCGACAACTGTAACACCTGCGCAACTGTAAGTTTTTTATCATTGTGCTCATCTCTCACAATATTATGACCCACCCTTATCCATCCCGGATAAGTCTCTACCATGGTTCCAGCTTTAAATTTACCGCTGTCTAATGCACTTGCGATACTAAATGCTTTAATAGTCGAACCTGGCTCAAAAACATCGGTGACAGCACGATTACGAAACGAAGAGCTAGGTTCATTTGAACGATTATTAGGATTAAAGGAAGGTTGATTAACCATGGCTAATACTTCGCCCGTTTTCACGTCTAACACCACGACCGATCCAGATTCAGCCTCATTCAACTGTACTCCAGACAATAATTCACGATAAGCAAGATATTGAAGCTGATGATGTATGCTTAATGCTAAATCATTCCCTGGTTTTTTTTCTTTAAGATTTTGGATGTTAGATATCACCCTACCCAATCTATCTTTTATCACCATTTCCTTTCCAGGTGTTCCTATTAACCATTTGTCCTGCGCAAGCTCAATACCCTCTTGACCTTTATCATCCACATTGGTAAATCCAATCACATGCGCTGCCACTTCACCTTCTGGGTAAAATCGCTTGTAATCATGATCCAAAAACACTCCGGGAATTTTTAGCGATTTTATTTTTTTTGCCGCCTGAGGAGGAATATCTCGCTTAATGTAAACAAACTCACGTTCTGTTTTTTGATACTTCTTAATCAACGATTTTAGAGAAGATAATGGCATATTTAATAATCGACTAAGCGTTTTAATGTCTTCTGAATTTTTATCGATGATCTGCGGATTCATCCAGATGGAATAAACCGATGCGCTAATAGCTAAAGGATAACCTTGTCTATCCGTAATCATACCTCTATAGGCTGGGATAGTGACAATGCGTTTTGCTCTTGCATCACCCTGGGATAATAAGAAATTTTTTTCAAAAACCGCAAGATCAATAAGTCGAACAATCAACCCAAAAACGATTAATGTTATGATAAGAATTAATAAATGAAAACGCCACGGTATAAATGCTATGTCAGCCTCTTGCTTCACCCATGCTCTCCCTCGCAAACCTTACTCGTCAACCATGACCACCACTTTACTATCAGGAAATGCCATGGACAAACGTTCTTCTGCAACATTTTCAACTCTAGACTGCATAAGCATACTGCTTTTTTCTAAAAGCAACTGATTCCATTGCAAAAGCAGCCTATCTTTTTCATCTAAGGACTGCTGAACATGCGCATTAAGCGTACGCACACTGTTCGTCACATAAACCAGGCTAAGAGCTGATATCAGCGTTAGCATGGCCAAAAAACAGAATACAAAATGAAATCGCGACAAAAAGATAGTGACAACCCATCCCCGCGATAACTCTCCTTGATTGAGTAATCTTGCTGCTGCATTCATGATATCTTCTCCCCAACTCGTAAGACAGCACTACGCGCACGAGGGTTGGAATTTATTTCTTCCTCACTCGGTGTAATAGCGCGAGTCACCCTTTTAAATTTAGGTAAATAATTATCATGTTTAATGGGCAATCTTGCCGGAAGCTTATCGCCACGCTCTTGTTCTTGCATAAAATGTTTAACAATTCTATCTTCTAATGAATGAAAACTAATCACAAGCAAGCGACCGCCAACTTTTAAGGCTTTTAAACTTTGCTGAAGTCCTAAATGCAAATCATCTAGTTCGTGATTAATGGCAATACGTATAGCTTGAAAGCTACGGGTTGCCGGATGCTTTCCTACCTGCCAGGCAGGATGTGCGGCTGCAATAATTTCAGCTAATTGTTGAGTCGTCGTAATGGGCGACTTTACTCTGCTCGCTACAATAGCTTTAGCAATACGGCGCGAAAAACGTTCCTCTCCATATTCATACAACACGCAAGCTAATGCTTTCTCAGAAACCGTTGCGATCCAAGTCGCAGCATCAATACCTTTCGAAAAATCCATGCGCATATCTAATTTACCAGAACGCAAAAAACTAAAACCGCGTTCAGCTTCATCAAGTTGAGGTGAGGATACGCCCAAATCAAAGAGCAAACCATCGACTTTGCCTAATAAATTCTGATTCGTTAGAAAAGTTTCTAAGGTTGCAAATGAACCGTGTTGTATGACAAAACGTTTATCATGAGCAAAATGCTGTTTTGCATAAGTCACTGCATCGGGGTCTTTATCGATTGCTAATAAACGTCCTGTTGGACCTAATTGATGAAGAATGGCGGCAGCGTGCCCACCTCGACCGAAGGTTGCATCCACATATACACCATCAGCTCGTATGGCAAGTTGATCTAACACTTCTGCCATCAGCACTGAGTGATGTAAATTCGATGTTTCCTTCATATGACATGCCACCATAAATATCCCATGAT
>CAZHMQ010000096.1:0-7763 GCA_964533645.1 uncultured Coxiellaceae bacterium | reverse complement strand
ATTCGCGCGGTCATAATTTGCGGTTTTTGGCATCTCATCTATAGATCATTTTGGTGAGCAATCTGACCTATAACTGAGCGCCAAAAACCGCAAATTATGACCGCGTGAAGTATAGTATGTCCATTCTAAAACAAAATGCGATAAATTTAGCTGTTATTATCCGGCCTTTGTGATTAGTATAAATGAGGACAGACACCCTAACGTAGGTATGAATAGAGAGGATGCTATGGCAAAAAAATCGGAGTCCACCTATAAAGCAAAACCTGTGAATGCTGAAGGTTATGCATCGTATGATAGTAATGAGAACCAAGTTTGGCATGAGTTAATGTCAAGACAAGTTCCTATCGTTAAAGGAAGAGCTTGCGATGAATATATGCGTGGCGTTGAATTACTTAATCTTTCCTATGATACTATTCCTCAATGTCCTGAAGTATCAAAAGTTTTGAAAGATATTACAGGGTGGCAACTAGAGCCCGTACCTGCACTGATTTCCTTTGATCGTTTTTTTAAATTACTAGCTAATCGAAAATTCCCCGCAGCAACATTTATTCGTAGAAAGGAAGAGCTTGATTATTTGCAAGAACCCGATATTTTTCACGAAGTATTTGGTCATTGTCCGCTGCTTACGAATCAAGCTTATGCGGATTTTACAGAAACTTATGGTAAACTTGGTTTGAAAGCTTCACCAGAAGATAGGGTGATGCTGGCAAAATTATATTGGTTCACTATAGAGTTTGGTTTAATTCAAAGTTCTTCCGGTTTAAAAATCTATGGTGGTGGAATATTATCATCTAAGAGCGAAACGATTTATGCGTTAGAAAGTGACGTTCCTATACGAAAACCATTTGATATACTTGAAGCACTTCGTACACCCTATCGCATTGACATTGTTCAGCCCGTATATTTTTATATTCAAAGTTTTGATGACTTATTTAAGTTAATTGATATGGATTTAATGGGTTTGATACATGAAGCACGTCGTATGGGAATGTATAAACCATTATATAAAGAATGAGGTTAAGCATGTCTGAATTATTACATACTATTCGTTGTGTAGGATGTGAAGGAGGTATTCCCGCATTAACACAAGATGAAATTAAACCTTTATTATCACAATTACATGGCTGGACGGTGAGTTCCGATGCAAAACATATAAGTAAACGATTTACATTTAAAGGCTTTTATAAAACCATGGCTTTTGTGAATGCTATTGCGTGGATAGCTAATCAAGAAAATCATCATCCAGATCTGCAAGTGGGTTATGATTATTGCTTAGTACAGTATACTACGCACGCTGTTTCTGGATTAACTAAAAATGATTTTATTTGTGCTGCTAAAATAGACAATTTAATGATGTGATAAAAGCTGTGGGAAGATAATGAAAATAAGAAAAATAGTAAACTTATTGGGATTAATGACTTTATTTCATGCATCTTTGCTATTTGCCGATGATTATAAAATCAAGGATGAACAAATAAAAACAATCATTACGGCTTGGATGAAAAAAAATAATATTCCAGGTTTGGCGGTTGAAGTTTATGCTATGGGTGTGCCTCACTCGTATTATTTTGGATTAGCAGATAAAGAAAAAAAAGTCCCGGTCACCAACAAGACGGTGTTTGAGCTTGGGTCTTCTACTGCATTGTTTACCAATATTTTATTGGCAGAAGAAATCGCTTTAGGTAGAATGTCATTAAATGATTCACTTGAAAAATATATTTTAGATTTGGTGATTTCATCAGATTATATATCAAATATTTCTTTATTGAATTTGGCTACACAGACTTCAAGTTTATCATTTGATGCCACGAATGAAATGACATCGCGTTCGCAATTACCGGAATATTTTTCTAATTGGATTCCCGGAACATCAGTTGGAAGCACTTGGACATATTCAAATATGAATGCTGGCTTACTGGGATATGCATTAGAAGCTTCAACTCATGAAAATATCAATCAATTATTTAAAAATCGCTTATTACGTCCATTAGGTATGCAATTGATAGGTACTGAAATTTCGAAAGAATACGAAGAAAATTATGCGGAAGGTTATACCGAAGAAGATAAAAAGATACGATCTTCCGCTAATAGTTTATTTCCATCAGCTGATGGTATGAAAGTTTCGGGCGATGATATGTTGCAATTTTTAAAAGCTTCTCTCCAACTACCAGGAGTTCCTGAAAAAATTATAGACGCCATGCGTATGACACAAACTGCTTATGTTAAGACAGATAAATTGTGGCAAGGATTGGGATGGACTATTCATCCTATAAATGATAATAATATAACTGAATCAATGAACTTGAATTTGCAAGATTTAACAAAGGCAAAAATACTGGATAAAAATAATAGAAAATTTAATCTCAATGTATGGGTAGATAAAACAGGTGAAACAGAAGGCTTTAGTTCCTATATCGTTGCCATTCCAGCACACAAATCGGGAGTGGTACTGTTAGCAAATCGTTACATATCAGAAAATGAAATGATGCAAATAGGTAGAGAGATTTTGTTTAACCTAACAAATAAAGGAGATACTAATGTTAAGAGCCCTTGGAATATACACTTGTGAAGACTCTGGAGAAACAAAAGAATTAAAAAAATTTAAATTTGCTCAACAAGATACAAGTGCGTTTTTTCCTATAAATCAACTAGAAAAAATTGATAATATTTTATTTAAAACGTCATTTTATTCTACCATGGAATATGATAAACCTTATTTTAGTGTGTCAAATAATGAATATCATTATCTTTGTTTATCCAGTACCACGCATGCGGTTTTAGCCATCACAAGCAGAAGCGAGCTAGATCCCACCGAAAAAGCATTTTTATTTAAAAATATGGATCATATCTTAATAAGACCTGGCATCGTCAAAGTTACATTAGATGATATTATTGCAAATCCACTTGGATTTACGGGCAGGGATTTATTGATAGGTAGAGTACAAGATCAAATGAAAGATGTGATAGCAGGTATGCAGACAAATATTAGTATGATTATTGCGCGAGGTGAAAGTCTAGATTCCTTGAGAGAAAAATCAAAGCTATTAGAAATAGACGCAGGTGGATTTGAGATTCAAGCGAGAAAACTGAATTCTTGTTGTTGGTGATGAATATTCGTTTTTGGTTTTTAAAACCGAGTAGCGCGTCGATATTGATGCTTGTTAAAGCGTGTCATTATTGCATGACACGCTTCATTTTTAGTGCTAGGGCTTAAAAATAGATATGTAGCCTTGATCGACATTATAAGCGGTTTGTTCTCCAGCAACTTGAGTTTTAGCTTCACTATGATAAGTGCCTGGTTGAGAAAATTGCACCGTCACATAGCTGGTTGCTTGATTTTGTCCTATACTTCCTGGATTTAATTCAATATTTCCGCTGTAATATATGCATTTGGTAGTATCTGCGCACAGTTGGTAATAATATTTATATCTTTGTGAATAATGCGTTGTGTTTTTAATGTATACGCTATGTTGTCCAAAGACATTGAAAGTTGAGTTGACCGCACCACTTGCTGAAACAGCAACCGCATTAGCTGACGCGCCAAATTTTTTAGGTGGTGATAGTTCGATTGGTTTATCTATCAAGCCTCCGTTAATTGTGCCAGCGCTTAGATGTTGTTCTTCATTGAGTACTCGTCCCTTGCCTTCAAACTGCCATTCTGCAAAAGATACATTGGTTATACATAGACTTAATACAATATAAATTAATGGACTTTTTTTGAAACTTCGTCTTTTGCTGTTACTCTTCGTTACGACGGTGTTATGTTGCTCACATACTGCCAACGTATGCTGCGCTACGTTACTCGTCGTGCCTCGATTACCACCAAAATATTGGTTTCGAAAGAAATCTAATGAATATTTTTTCATGATATTTTTCCTTTAGTTAAATATTTTATGTAGATTTAGAGATTGTTTTAAAAACAATCATACTGAGAGCGTTTATTAGGTTGGAGGGAGAAATGGAGAAGAGTGATGTGATGGAGTGTTAGCTATCTTTTGTTTTTTTCGCGATGACTGTTAGCTCGATATTGTTATGCTTGTCATGAATGCGGATGTTTGATTTTTGGTTGTAATTTACAATGAGGCGAGGTTCTGCAACAGAATAATGGCTTGTTTCTTGATGTAACATTAAACCTAGATTCGGCAGTACAAGCCTACTGCGACTGCTTAATATACTGAATCTAACCGACTCTATGGGCTGCAAATTTTTTATGCTGCTCTCAGCGTGTGAATACGGTATAGCTATCAAAATAAGTATTAAAGCAATAATCTTTTTATCAACACATATTTTCCATTTAATCTTAAAAAGTGATTGCAGAATAGTGTAATGAAGGGCAATATTAGGCGTGATTTTTTCATACGGGAAAGATCATATTATACGTATTAAAATTGATTAAGCAATACAACTAAGTAACTATTTTTTTATACTTCTTGAAATATCTTCTTATGTATTACTGGACTTTGGTCATTTTTAAAATGGTGGACACACATTGCTCGATTTAACGTAGGGTGGGCAAAGGTCGCTCTTTGACCGCGCCCACCAAAAGTGCAAATAATTAATAATCACGCAATGTTTTGTCCACCCTACATATAATTTTTAAAAATGGCCAAAGTCCAGTATTACCGAAAATACACGTAAAGTGAAGACATAATAATAATTTATATGAGGATGGTTGTCATGACAGCCAGCAGTGCTGATACCTTGATATTAAGACAATTAAATGCAATACCTGTAACGACATTAATAGAACAATTGCAAAGAAAAATTTTTAGCAATTTTTATAAGCTTTGTTCTATCGATACATGCCTAAATAAATCCATTAGGGTATTTAAAAATCAAATATCCATAGAAAATATGTTAGAAGCCATCGTATCTTTGCAAAAAATATTTGTGAGCGCGTACGATGAGCTTGATGAGGCAAAAAAAAGATCTCTAAAAGAAATGTTTTCAATCGAAAGAAAAAAAATAGAAGACGTATTAAATCAGCTATCAATTGAAAATGAAGAAGAGAGAGTGTTGCGTGATAATGTCATTGAAAATATAACATTATTAGGTAAGCAAATCATAGTTGCTACTTCATTTGATGATCAGCGTGTATGTAAAGCGGTAGATTTTATTAAAAAAGGTGGAGTTAATCCAGGGTATACTATGACCAACCAAGAAGGGACAAAGTTTACGATAAAACAAGGAAACACAGTGGGTCATACGCTTTCAGAAGCGTTTTCGTCTATGGTACTTAATGAAATTGTAAAATCTTTTGGTGTAGCAAATCCTTCTTTAAAGTTAATAGCCAACGCTTTTTTGATCGTGAAAGAACTAGGAGAAAATGATAAATCCGCTTCGATTGAAACTCGATGCAACATGGCTTTGTTTGCCGCGAGTCAGTGGTCTAGTGATAGAGCGTCTTTTGAAGCATGTCAATTATTCGGATTGAAAAAAAGAATAAAAGCAGCAGGAACTAGGCAAGTAGAAGATTTTAAAGATCTGCGAGAATTAAATGCGGCATGTGATCTGGGTTTAGAAACCATTATTATGCCTTCCGCATTGATAGTCGATTTTGACTTGCATACGGAAAATTTCATGTTAAAAATTAACGATGAAGCCGTAAAAAATATGCATCATAAAGAACAAATTAAGGTGCATATAGAACTTCTTCAAAGAGAAATGAGCAAGAGTAATGGTGTCACTAGAGAGGCTCGTATCACATACTTAAAAGGCATTATTACGACGTTAAAAGACTTAGGAGCAAGGGTTTTTTTTCACAAAATAGATCATGATAATGGTTTTTATCGATATGTCGACCCAGCAAGAAAGGTTGATTTTTTAACTCACCGAACTTCACCCATTCATCGAGTAGGAACATTATTTAAGTCTCAGCCTACCTTGCATATCACAGAACTTACTGGCGGAACGAAAGAAGGGATGGATCAGTTATTATTATCTGATAAAGGGATTGATAAATTGCTTAAGATTAACTTTGAAGTTCAGCTAGCTATTATGTCAAAAGTATCGGATGAATTTTTTAAGATTCTTCGAGAAAAATCTATAGCTATCGCAGGTAAAGATAATAAAAAACAATGTAATGCAGCTGAATTTTATCTATTGAATGAATTCTATCATCATATTAAAGAAAAACGAATGCCTATGCCTAGTGATGTGAGTGATGATGATATATATATACTAAGAAGCACTATTTTAACTCAGCTTGAATTGGGTGCAAAACTCAAAGTGTCAGATTTACATGAACAAGTTTACAATCGACTTTTAGAGAAAGATAAAACAGGTACTTTAAGTGCAAAACAAATTGAATTAAAAACTTTTTTGGAAGAACAGTGTTGTCCGACATTTAAACAACACCAAGAATTCGGTTTATAATTGGCTATTTGGGCGCATTTTTTGTGCGCTTTGTAATAAAATTGACCGCTGTGTAATTAAAAAAAGCTTTTAAGATCTCCTTAACAATGATAGCTTAATATAAATTCAAAATACAATAAATTGTTTAAATAACTTCATGAAACGAAACGAGGAGTCTGTTATGTCATTTAGAAAAATTTTATCTAAGTTTAGGCCTAAACCTTTTTTAGTTGTTCCCGTTTTATATGGTGGATATAAATATTCCCATATGAATCTTAAGGATGAAGAAAAACCTAGCTATCATTACAAGTTAAATTTTACACAAAACATGCAGTTCAGCTTCCTCAACTATTTTGGAAAGAAGCCTGTCGTTGTGGCGCTTTATGATGCACCTGGCGGAACAACATATTTTGACAAATTTGTTCGAAAGTTGATAGAAGAAGGTTTTGAGGTGGTGAAAGTAACTCCAGAGCAGGGGTTAAATCATCCTGTGTTTTCTACAGGGAATATCCACGGAATTTACTTACCTGGCGGTCCAAATATAGTAGATGATAAGAATCCAGATCGAACGACATTAGAGCGTCAACTTATTGATATGGCAAGAAAATATGACATCCCAACTGTTGGGGTATGTCGTGGAACACAAGCTATAGCATTCTATTTTGGGAACTCTGTAAAAACCTTCGGTTTTGAGGAAGAAGTAGAACCAAAAAAATATAGCGAGTCTCAACGAGTACGTTTTCAAGCAAAGATGAAGCAGCATTATGGTGAAAGCACTGTTCTAGTCACTCATGGTAGCCAACTTTATGCTGCACTACAATCTGAGTTTAAGGGAAGTGATGGAGTTTCTCCATTTAAGTATGAAATAGTCTGTATGCATGGCCAACATGCGGTGTTAGACGCTCCATATAATCCAGCATTACAAGTCACAGCACGTAATCCTGTTGGCAATATAGTCGAGGCTGTTGAGATTTCGACAGGAAAATATAGGATAGTAGGTTTTCAGCATCATCCGGAAGCAGTTTTAGAAGACGCTCAAGAGGAAAGAGATGAGCAACTTGAAAAAGTAGCACAATTAACGCTTCCTTATTGCGCAGATCCTGATAGGGATACGGCTAATCAGTTTGTATATGTACAAGCTGCAAACGCTGTTAAAGCTGAGCATTCAACAAAAGAGCGTGCAGCACAAGCGTCGTATGGATTGTTTAGTGATCAAGCTAAGCTTAAGTTTTTGGAATCCATGCTACAGACAGAAGCTGATGGTTTAAAAGCTGCAAAAAAATCCCAATAAAATATGTTGAGATGATCAAAGCGCCTTATATGTAACACTATAAGGCGCTTTTTTATCAAAATTCCTTAGAGCCTGTTCAAGATCTTTTTATGTGCTTTAAAAAGCGGTAGAATCGGCT
>CAZHMQ010000095.1:0-7784 GCA_964533645.1 uncultured Coxiellaceae bacterium | reverse complement strand
CCGCGGACAAGCCGCGGGACGACGTGGCTGGGGGTTAATTGACGACACGCCCTAGCAAGATGATATTGCTATGATGCGAAATCGTATGGGTTGTGCATGAAATGGATATTAGACTTCTACTCAAAAAATTATTGACACTGAGCATAGTCACAATCAGCAATTCTGCATTAGCTTCGAGAACACTTGAAACAGTCGGCGATATTGGACAAATCGTTCTACCAATCACTGCCATAAGCGCCACCATGTTCAACAAAGATTTAAAAGGATTTTCCGAATTTGCTTATTCATATCTTTTAAGCACTGGAAGTGTGCAATTACTAAAACATACTATACATCGCGAACGTCCCAATCATGGAGATCAATCATTTCCAAGTGGGCATACAGCCAACGGTTTTGTTGCAGCTTCATTCTTGCAATTTCGTTATGGATGGCAATATGGCGCCCCCGCTTATGCGGCAGCCGCAGTCACAGGATATAGCCGTATTCAAGCAAAAAAACATTGGACCACTGATGTATTAGTAGGGGCTGCTATAGGTATAGGAGCTAGTTTTCTATTTACTGACAAATATATGAAAAAAGTTGAAATCACTCCTTATTTCCATCCAGAAAATAAGGAGGTAGGCATTGAAGCAACTACGCAATTATTTTAAACAATACACTGCTACCCCATCGTATTTCTTGGGCTCTGCTTTAACTCTAAACTATCTTGACAACACACTAATAAAGCTTTAATTCTTGTAACAATGGTTGGCATCTCAACACCAATTTGTCCGTCTATAGTACCTGTTAAATATGCACCGACACGATAAAATTTACTAAAAAAACCCTTTCCAGAGTTTATACCATTAAATTTAGTTTTGACTGCAGCATAACTCTGTTCTGGTATAGAAGAGCATTCCTTTGTCACATCATGAAACATTTTAGCATCTAACGATTTCAACGCACTTATTGCAGCATTAATCACTTTTAGTTGGTTTATTTTAACTATCGCTAAATTTACATTTTCTTCTTCATTGCCCGTACGCATAACTGGCATTGTTTCAATTTTTTCTAGATATTTTGATAATTTGAACAACATCACTTCACGTTCTGTACTTAAAACTTCGTCATTTAAAGGTTTCATTTCTACATCTACTACTTTTTGAAAATAAGCGGCATTATTTTTCAAAATTTTAATCACATTATCGTAATAAAGTGCGGGCTTTATTTCTGAATAAATGTCTTGACCTGTCGCATCTCTTACAACCTTGAAAGGTATAGCTGCATTACTAGGACAACGACCTTCGAATATAGCGGGAAATTTACCAAGTGGTGAAACCTGTTTTAATTGCTTTTCAGCACAAGAAGCATCATAAACAAAGCCATCTGGTAAAATAACCGCTTTATTCATAATTTCATCGCCATCTCTAACAATCACATTAAACATCAATTGCCGGCTGGGCGGCAAACACTTATAGATAATTTCTAATATTGCGACTTCCTTTTCAGTCAATGAAGTATATTTGCGTTTTTCCTTAGGTTGTTTTAATTCTGAAACCGTGGGTTCGTGTTTATCTCCATTTTTCCATCTTTCAGCTTTAGCTAATAGTAATTGTATTGCACGCAACAATGTATTACATGGAATCACATCAAATTTAGTACTAGGCAAATCGAGTGTAGGTGTTTTTTGAAAAATAGGATGAGGTGTATTTGTTGGATCATTTCTATCTATATAAGGATGTGGTATTTTATAATAATCTTGCAAAAACTTAAGTGAATTAATTTGACCTTCTGTAACAACTAAACCTGGGTCAAAATTATATTCCATCAATATTTCATCATAAATGGTTGCATTAATTAAAGGTTTTGTTGCTGCATCATCAAGATCATCTCCCTCTTCTATATATTTTATCATTATTTCTTTTTGGGCTTCTGTGAATCTAAAAATAGGTTGCACAGAAAATTTGCGATTTACTGGATTGTAATAAATTATTGCATCTGGTTTTTGTTCTTGTGGTTTTGCGATGACTTCTTTTTTTTCTTCCACTTTTCTTTCATTTTTCTGATATTGTGCAATTGTTTGTTGGATAAGTGATAATTCCGCTTCAGAATTAGCCAATTCTTCTTTATATCCTGGCTCATTTATTAAAAATTTATATGTTTCAATATTGTCTTTAATATTTTTTTCTTTAATGCGTAATGAAGCTATATCATAATATGCATAATTTGTTTTGCGTGTGCTAAACATGTTATCTTCCTTTTTTTTATTAGTTGATGGTGCGTATTTAACGATAACCATAGGACTTAATTCAAGTTATATTTGATAAATAAAACACCTTGACTTATTGCATAAAAATACCCAGACTTGCACGTCTCAGGCATACAATTACAAAATAATGAGAATCAGCTTACTGAAATCACTGAGCGCGTGAAGAAACGGAACTAGAGCACAAAACTTACAATGCTATGTTGACTTACATATTAAAATATGTAATACTAAATATATTAAGTATTACATATAGAGGATTAGTATGAATTCATCAGCGCTCACCATCAAAGGCCAGGTAACAATACCAGCCGACATGAGGAAGCAACTTGGGTTACATCCAGGCGATAAGATTGGATTTCTCATCGAAAATGATCATATTGTCCTCTTTCGCAAAGAAAGCAATATAGAAGCAGCTTTTGGGATTTGCCATCCTAAAACCTCTGTAAGTCTTAATGACATGGAAAATGCTATTCGTAAGAGAGGTGGTAATGCAGGCGGTTGATACCAATGTTTTGATTAGAATTTTGGTGACGGACGATAAGCAAGCTGAGCAAGTTAAATTGGCCCGACAATTTGCCAAAAAGACGAAAACACTATTTGTTCCGCAAATTGTTCAAGCTGAATTAGTTTGGGTATTAGATGCAGCTTATGGATTGGATAAATCCGAAATTGTGCAAGTATTACATCATTTACTGACGAATGAAGCTTTTCAATTGCAAAATGAAGCTGAGTTTTCAGAAGCTTTACAATTATTTCAAAACAATAGCCTGGATTTTTCAGATAGTCTCATTTTGGTAGAGAGCAAAAAAGAAAATTGTGACATTGTTACTTTTGATAAAAAATTCGCTCGACTGCCTAATGTTAAACTTCTCAATTCAATGTAAATGGATCCCCGCTTCCGCGAGGATGACAAATTTTCTTAAAAAATCTCGTTTAGATTCAGTATATTAAGCAGTCGCAGTAGGCTTGTACTGCCGAATCTAGGTTTAACCCATCTTCAATGCTTTTTCATTGGTCTCGGTAGTTTCCTTTTCTTGCGTATCTGCTTGTGCTATTGAAGGTTGCTCTCTACCAAAAGCTGCCACATATTTCATTTTTTCTTTTAAAGCAGGAGTCCATACCGTATCAGGCAAGCTAGCCAAGGTTTTCGTAAAGTCCTCATTATCGATAACTTCCATAGATTTTGCATCTTTATACGACACAAATAAACCATAACATAATTCACCAAAATTAACGGCACTATTAAAAGTAATCAATATAGGTTCTGATACCGTTGTGATAAGAACGGATTTGACTGCCCCTGTAGCTCTTTTTGAAACAAAGTTTTTGGTAGCATAGGTTAATAAAGTAATCAGTAATGCAGCTTCAGGTCTAAGCATATTGAGATATGTCAATGCCGGCCCTCTCATACTTGCTTGCGTAACAAGATTAGTTATAGCTATGCTTACTCCATAACCTGCCGCATAGGAGGCTGCAAAATCTAAGTAAGACATTGCGGTACGTCCTGGTTTTGCAACACGCATTAAGTCAACGACTTTTTCAGCTAAAACATTTCTTAAGTTTTCAAAAAATAATTTTGGATATATTAAACCATTTTTTTCCCATTTTTCGAGTTCATGCGGTTGCGAAATAACTCTGACCACATAACTCAATAAAGCAACATAATAATTACATTTCAATTCGGGAGAGATATCATCAGTAATATTCAATGCTTGTTTACATGTTTTATAAAGCGCACTTCCTTTGGTAAAATACCCCCCCTCAGGCGATAAATATTTGTATCCCGATGCAATTTCTTCTAATATAAATAGCATAGCTGCGTATCGTATTGTATAAGCATCTGACCATTCACGTTCATCTTTTGTTTCAAATTGATAACGACCAAATAAATCTGTGTTTAATAATTGAGTAAATAATATATATTTATTTCTTGAAGGATCAGTACCGCCTAATTCTTTATATTTTTTTTCAATTTCAGCAAAGTTATGTATTAAGGCATTATATGTAGGTCGTTTAGATGCAAGTTGTTCTAATAAAACTTTTATTTGTTTCTCTATATCTTTAATTAAATCTAGCGATGCTTTACTTTCGCCTAATGTACCATCTGGACTTCTTGGGTATTTTTTTAAATGATGATATAAAGCCGTAAGATAGGTTAATGCCTGCTGGTCATCTAATGCATTATTATGCTCAATGCTAAGTGTTTTTTGCAGCAGCTCGCCTAATTCGCTATAAAAAAAACGATAATAACTTTTCTTTTTAGGCACTATAAACAAATTAAGCCCACCGCCATCAGTTTTTATTAAACCGTAGACACATATACCTAATGCTGCATGATGATCATAAGATGCATCGATATTTTCACGAAATGATCGAATCAGATCAATAAGTTTTAATCGCTCTGCATTAACTTTACTCCCTTTGACTTGCTCATATTCCCGTTTCAATATATCTAATCGCGCAGTTAAATCTCCAGGTAACTGAGGTCCTCTATGCAGCATGATATCACTCCTGATATTCCAATTATTCCATGATCAAAACATTACGGGCTAATTTTTATAGTATGCTAATAAAATTAAGGAACTATTAAATAGATAAATAGTTTTTGATTATTATTTAATAAAATTAAGATATAATGAGCAGGCTTTACCTAAAATGGTAAAATATTTTATATTTGACTAACCAAAAGTTACTCACTAAGACAACTCTTATACGTTCTCATATCGTTACTATAAATACTGCACCAATAGTATGAGATTTTATCATTTTCATCCGACTCAATATCAACACTTCCCGAATAATACTTTATAAAAATATTCAGTAAATAATTGTTCATAATGAGGTGTTGCACAACTTCTGATAGATAGCAATATTGGCATTTTGTCTGAAAAATACCATTAAATCTATTACCCTTACGCCACTCAGAAGATGAATTTGAAAGTGGTTTATAATAACGCTCGAAACTTTGCAAACCAAATGATGTATCATCGTATGTAAATATTTTAATAGCAGGATTATTTCCAAAAATTGGACTGATAGATGGTGTAAATATCATGGGAATAACCGTATCATCCTTACCATCAATCGTAAATTGAAATAAATCAATATGTACATGCCCAGGCAAAATGCCTTTGATATATTCTGAATACTCTTTCATGATGCTCAAAAAGGTAGTGGTATATGTTGATACCCAGAAATTTTTAATAATTTTATAAGGGATGGCTGTAGATAAATAAATATCAATACCTACTGGTATATGACAGGCAATAAATACAGATTGATGATTCTCTTTTGCCATTTTTAATTGTGTTTTCAACCACTCAAGCTGTTCTTTTGCTGCTTGTTTCACTGCACTATTTTGACTACGTGGTGAAAACAAAACCGTATCTAATACAATGATTTTGTTTGTTTTATTTATATCGACAGAATAATATCCACCTACTTTAAATGTTTTTAAAAATTGATTTCTATTTGTTTCATCTTTTATAAAAACAGACCATATAGAAGCAAGATCATGTAAAAAATCTCCGTAAGGTATCACGCTATAATCATTTCCATAGGAATCAACATTTCCTAGGGCTGGATAAATATTTATGTAAGGAAAGGTTTGGTTAAGTTTATATGTTAAAAATTGTATCGTCTTTTTAACAAACTTAGCATAACCACCATTTGATTTATCACGACTGAACTTTTTATAATTTTTTTCTAAGTCATGATCAAGAAAATCTCCTAAGATTAATACAAATTGTGGATTATTTTGCTTAACCCGTTGCTGGAGTTCCAACAATAATGATTTGAATAAAGCATAATTCGTATCACGATAATATTTTATCGAAGTTTCATTAATATATTTTTCAAAAATGTGTTCCCATACCTGATAGTCCGCAGCAATAAGTTCGTTCACCATAGGACAAGGTGATTTATACCGTTCGCAACCTGACATGGGATCAAAATGGATATCTGAGAGAGCAATAAATTGCTGAGTTTGGGGTGTTGAATATGCAACACTCCCGAATCCTATTTGAGAGAACAATAGTATTGTTATAATAATGAGAAATCGATATCTCATCTATAAAATCCTAAGCACAAATTTTCTATGTAACTTAAAATAATTACACATTACAAGCTACAATACAACTTATCTGATTTGTATCAATTAAATACAACATGTGTTTAATTTATTAATTTTTTATTGTTATGAGCAAATCCAAAGCCTGATAAATAGTATTTATTAAAAATGTGTTAATCATTTCGTGTTAAGGTAGAAATATGACATAAAAGCATAGGCCAAAAGAAGGAGATGAGGATATGCTATTAACTAAAAAATTTCACACGAATGTCCCATTATTTTTTCAATCAAAGATGGATCATTTATCACATTATTTACAAACTATGATAGAACTTTATGCTGGTAATGATAACATCGAATCAGTATCAGAGGAATTTTGTGAATGTATTTCTGAGTTTTATGCCGCTATCAAAATAAATAATCTTACTTATGCAACAAGAATCATTGAACAATTTTACACGAGGTGGATTGAATCATCACGATTACCCGATAAGCTTAACTCTATACTAGAGCAAGTTATCACTTCTGCAATAACTACATTAATCATGTTTCATTTGGCTACACAACTTGCTTATATTTCACATTATTCATTTGCTACATCGTGCAATTTAACATTACTTTATATTATGGTGGGAATTAAAATCATAACGCCTGAATGGAGTTCAGTAGGTACCCTTAGTGGAGGAATGTTTAAATGTAGCATATTTAAATCATGCGCACCCATGAGGAACACCTACCGAAATTTTAAAGTTTAATCCTCGAGTTTTCTATATTTTACTCGATGTGGTTGTTTAGCAGCATCACCTAAACGGCGCACACGATCACTTTCATATTCTGTATAATTGCCGGTAAAAAATGCTACGCTACCATCATCTTCGAACGCCAAGATATGGGTCGCCACTCTATCTAAAAACCAACGATCATGCGAAATAATCATCGCGCAACCAGGAAAACTTAAGATTGCTTCTTCAAGTGCTCGCAATGTTTCAACGTCTAAATCATTAGTCGGTTCGTCCAGTAACAATACATTACCGCCTTCACTCAAGACTTTTGCTAAGTGCACACGATTTCTCTCACCACCTGACAAATCCTTTATAAATTTCTGTTGATCCGTTCCTTTAAAATTAAACCGTCCCACATAAGCACGCGAAGGTATCTGATAACTACCGATTGCCATAATATCTAACCCGTTAGATATTTCTTGCCAAACCGTATTCTTATCATTGAGTGAATCTCGACTTTGATCGACATAGGCTAATTTGACCGATTCACCTATTCGAATGTTTCCTGTATCCGCAGTTTCACGACCGACTAACATTCTAAATAATGTCGATTTACCCGCACCATTAGGACCAATAATACCAACCACAGCGCCTCTAGGAATTTGAAAATTCATATTTTCAAACAACATTCTATCGCCAAAGCGTTTACTGATATTTTCAGCTTCTATCACTAAGTCGCCAAGTC
>CAZHMQ010000094.1:0-8117 GCA_964533645.1 uncultured Coxiellaceae bacterium | reverse complement strand
CCATATTAATTTGTAATGCTGCATCTGCATATCAATTGACAGGTGAGGGACATGTTAGTGAACCTGTGATTGTAAAAAATGATCCTAGTTTTCAAGTAATCGAGGATGCTGGTACTATAACAGCTGATCCTCAAAAAAAAGTTCCGACAAGGTATAGCTAAAGCTAAAATCTCAAATGTTAGCGGTAGAGTAAATCAACATATCGGTGTTACTGGTGAGCATAGTGTCTATATTAGAAATGATACAAACAGCACACAATGGTTTAAATACTCACATCAACTCATCATTGATGGATATACGGCTGGCTCATATTCTAGAAATGTAGATTTAAAACCAAACGCAACTTTCAGTTCTTCAGATTTAACAAGAGGCGATTTAAATAAATCATCTCCGGGTTCTTATCGTATGTCTGCCTCAACAAAAATAGAAGGGTTCGTTAACTCTTTTCATTGTTCCAGGATGACCATCTCTAAGGTATATTCGATAAAGCGAGCAACAGGGTCCAGTTAAGCTTGACCCTGTTGTGTCGTGTGATTTATTTTTTTGATTTAACTTTTTCTAATTCAGATAAATCTTTTTTCATTTGAGCAATTTTGTCGGTGCGACAGTTCTTAACAATATCTGCATCAATGGTTACGCCCTCTACTTTCTCATCAAGTAAGACCGGTTTCATGCAGTTATGCCAAAATTCTTTGGCAGAATCTGCATCGCGTGTAAATCCTGCATCTACACAAGCTTTAGCAACCATACCGCAAGGCTTAGAATCCATTTTACCAAACGCAAAAAGTGGTTGAGTAGCAAATATCGCTAATGCAACAAAAAGTATATGAGATTTACGCATTTAATCACTCCATTGATAGTTAAATATCCAAAATGTTTCAAACCCATATACTTTTACATGTATTAGCCATGAGGGTCAAGAAAGATATGGTAAGCATAGTAAAATATTGAATAATTTTGCATATTATGTTTAATGATTTATCAGTTACCAAAAAACATGTATTAAATAAATAGTAAATCATTTATAGTGCTCATCCCTCATATTATTTTTAATTTCCGTATGTTATCAAAATTTCTTCACACCGAAGGCGACCTTTTTGGCTGTCTTTCTATTCTTCACTTCATAATGCAAAACTGATCCTTCGAGCAAAAAACGCTCTCAGGATGGCAACTTGTCTTCTTTTTTCAAAAATCTTGTCTGTCAGATTCATTATTCTTGTCATTTTTTATTGGAATTCTTTATGTTAAAAAAAGTTATACAATTAGTCTTATGTTTAATTTTGCTAGTGTTTTATAGCGTGAGTTACGCCGAATCTAGATATTTTTTATGCGGCTCAGATGAGGATGGATGTTTTCTGGATCAAGTTCAATATTGTGCTTGTATACCTTTAAGTGAAATTCATTATGCAGAACCTTATTGTTTGGATTTTGATAATATGCGATGTGAGTCACTTTCTGAAACTCCAAATTGTCCGTCACAGATCATATTTAAAGATCAAGGAAGGTGTTTAGCAACGATACATCAAAGCGAGCCTGAACCTCCTTGTTCTATCACTTCACGTAGTTTTTGTCTGGAAAATCATGCTTGGATTTGTGATGAGAGTGGAAATCCTAAGAGTTGCAAACCAAGTTAAGTAACAATGTTTATGAGAAATTCCTCACATGCTTTAAGTTGGGAGAGTGAAATATATTCATTACTTCCATGAGCCTGTTCAATGGAGCCCGGACCACAAATAATAGTGGGTATACCCGCTCTTTCAAATAATCCTGCTTCAGTGGCATAGGAGACTTTTTTGTTTGAATTTCCAATAATATGACGCAATATGTCGAGGTTAACTTGACTTGCGGATGTTTTAAAGGAAGGTATAGATCCCATGTTATGTATTAAAATGTTCGCATCAGAATATTCATTTTGCATTTTTGGTAATAAAGTGTTTTGGATATATTGTTCTATATGTTTAATGATTTCGTTTGGGTCTACGTTAGGTAAATTTCGAAATTCAAAGAAAAATTCACAATAGGCAGGGATGATATTATTTGCTGTTCCACCTTTTATAATATTGCTCGTTATTGTTGTAAAAGGTATGTCGAAGTGTTTATCAAAAGGCCCTGTGTTTTGTAAATCGTTTGCATACTGACGCATCCAACAGATTAAATCTGCGGCATAATCAATAGCATTACAGGCTTGTGGTGTTAGCGATGAATGACTGGCTTTACCATATAATTGACATTGAAATATTTGTATACCTTTATGCGAAATGACGGCTTGCATCTCCGTAGGTTCACCGACTATGCAAGCTATAGGTTTTATACTGCGTAGATTGAAGTCGGCAATCATATGTGGTGCACCTAGGCAACCTATTTCTTCATCATAGGAAAATGCTAAGTGTAGAGGAAAACGTAAATTCGATTGTATAAAAGTTGGAACAAGCGCTAATATGACGGCGAGAAACCCTTTCATATCAGCAGTGCCTCTGCCATAGATTCGATCATTTTTTTGTAGTGTAACAAAAGGGTTTGATGCCCAGTGTTGATCTTTTACGGGTACCACATCGGTATGACCTGATAAGATAAGTCCTTGATTCATCTCACCTGATTTTGTTGGAATGGTTGCAAAAAGATTGGCCTTATTTTTCGAAGTATTGAAGGTTTTAAAGCTAAGAATGTTATAACTCGATAACCATTCTTCAATAGCATTAATAAGATATAGATTTGACTTATGAGAACTTGTATCAAAGCTCACTAATTTAGCTAGCCATTCTTGAGTATGCACGGTCAATCCTAGGTGAGATATAGATTATTGATAAGTATAACAAAGACGGTCCTTCGACACGACCCCGTTCGTCAGGACGAGCAATGAGTGGTATAAGTATAGAATTATTGATTGTTTTTTAGTCTTTCCTGTAGTAGCTTCTGGGTTTTATTCCACTATTAGCTTTTGGGGCGTCATATGACATCAATTCGTCAAAACTTTTGGATTGGATCAGGTGTATTTGCTTTTGGGTTGATGTTTTTTATTTTTACATCAACTCAAATGGAAATCATTAGTTTTGAATCACGATTTTATCTTTTTGCACTAGAGATGTGGCGTCATGGCCCCAGTTGGTTTTCGACGACTTATCATCAACCTTATCCTGATTATCCTGGAACGTCGACGTTTTTTATTTATATGTTTTCAAAAATAATGCATGAGTTAACAAGGTTTACGGCGGTTTTTCCGAGCGCATTGGTTTCAGCGATGACATTAACAGTCACATACTTAATAGGGGCGCATCATCATCAAAAATGGGGATTGAGCGCGGTATGCTTTTTATTATTGACCTATGCTTTTGTGGCTGAAGCACGAACTATTTCATTAGATCAATATACAACGTTTCTTACAGCATTATGTTTTTATTTAGCAATACGTGGAAAAATTGCTTGGATTTTTCCATGCATGGTTTTGGGATTTGCCATTCGTGGACCTATAGGTTTGGTGATTCCGACCAGCGTATTATGTGTGTTTTATTTACTAGAGCGAGATATTCGAACATTATTCATTGTTTGCTGTGTATCTACTTTACTTTTTATTATTTGCGGAATGATTTTATTAGCTTTGGCTTACCAACAAGGTGGAGAGTTATTTGTTCGCGAAGTTATTAATATGCAAGTCGTTGGACGTTTGCAAGAAGCGAATAGATTACCTCGAGACTTTTATTTTGTTCAGAGTCTCGGTGCTTATGCGATTGTTTATCCGATTGCGATATTAATGATGCTAGGTGTGATGAAAGCTAGGGCAGCTGATAAAATATTTTTACTCAAATTGTCAGGTTGGGTATTGATCGTGATGTTAGGTTTAAGCATACCGACTAATAAGAAAATTCGATATATCCTACCAATTGCACCAGCATTGGCCTTGTTGTGTGGCTATTTATTTACAATGAGACATGAAAATAAATATTATTATTTGTTACAAAAAATGGTTTATACTTTTTGCATATGCCTACCAATATTAAGTTTAATTATTTTACAAGCCATACATTTTATTCGCCCTGAATTAGTTTTAAGTTATGTGGGTTTGAGTGGCTTTTTTGTGATTATACAAATCGTTTTATTCATTATTCATCTTAGTATGCATCATAAAGAAGTCATTGTTTTGATGATGGCTAGTATAAGTTTTATGACGGCATACATCTGGATTGTTGAGCCTATTAATTTACAATTAAACAAAACCAATCATTTTGTTCAGCAAGTGGAAATGATGCGTCAAAGTGAAAATGCACGCTTGGCATTTTATCATGAAGGAAAAGATGGCTTGGTTATTAAATATATGGCGAATATGACAAAAGATGAGCAGCCTATATTTGTCTTAAAGCCAAATGAATTATTGGCGTCTAAGCAAAGCATTTTTTTCCTAGCAAATCATGATAACTTCTCAAAAATTCCATTTGATATTCGTAAACATTTAAAAATAGTATCGTATGGTAATATAGGGCGAGAACAATTTTTAGTATTTACAAAGAATGTATGAGTGAAAGATTTTTTAATTTTAATAAATTGATTTGGATATTCTTACAATTACAAGGAGTATGTATGTTTTCACTGTTTCATAATACAGATGCCAAGCCGCAACCCTTATCCCGTTTTACACAAAAAAATGAAGCAAAAAAAATAATCGGAATTTTAAAAGAACTCCAAGATAAAGAAAGTGAATTAAAAAAATCATCTGACCTCAAGGGTCCTGATTCATTAGATTATGCGAAGTATAAAATTCTTTCTAACTTATTAAATGATATCAATTTTTCCATCAATAATTTTAATAATAAATTAGCAGCATCCGACTCAGTTGATGAATTACAGAATTTTATTAATTTGTTACGCGAACTAGCGGAGCATGTTAAAGAAGTGGATCAAAATCGTGAGTGTAAAGATACGCTCTCGCAATTTCGTAACAAGGATAGGGAAAATGCAAGAACGGCTTTGTCATTTGGAGTATGGGGAGCGATAGGGGCTGCTTTTACTTTTTCAGGTCTTGCTTTAGGTGCGTCAGCATTGCTAGTGGGTTCGGGCTTTGATTGCTTGGTGGATAACAAAACAGATGTCTATTGTCCTTTACCGCAAACTCGTATTTTGCTTGATCAATTGTTGAAAGTTTTGGATTTAACAATCAAAAATTTAATTTTAACTATCAAGTTATCTCAGTTACCTAATGATAAGGTAAAATTATCAAATGAAGATAATATGATTTGTCCTATAACCAGAGAGCTGATGGATAATCCTTATATTTGTGCATTAGATGGTTATTCCTACGAAAAAAAAGAGCTTGAAAAATGGTTGTATCAACATAGAAATTCTCCAATGACTCGAAAACCAATGAAGCTAGACGATAAGATTGAAGATATTATGATTCCAAATAGACAGCTGAAACATATTATCGATAATTATAAATTATGCCAGTATGTTGCAACGAATAAAGAACAAACTAATAAAATTTTGATGCTAGCAAAGTAATCAAAATTCCTTAGAGGTTAAAGACCGTCACTATAATGCGAAGCACACGTGGCGTAGATTTTGCATGGGGTTCACTCTCCATGCAAAATTTTTTTATTGTATTTTTCTATCTAACTCACTAAGATTCGCACTTTGAGGTGTAATGGGTATAGAATCAATAAAAACTAATGTTCACAGAGGAGGTTTAAGTATGTTAGGCCGTGAAAATGTAAGTGCGATCACTAATGAAATCATCGCCAAATTAAATTCTCGTTTAAATGAATTTCCGTATAAAATTTTAACCCCAGCGCAGTTTCGTGCATCCCCATATCAACATCATCTATTATGTATCAATGGTAATTATATTGTGCTTACTTCAGAATCGAAGTGGCATAATACCGAGCTTACACTGCATAGGTTGTGCAATATTTACAATATAAGTCATTTATTGAATCGGCAGCTTACTGATATGCTGAAAGATACAAATGAACAGCTTTATCAACGCGTAGAAAAAATTCATGACTTGTTAATGCTTGGAAAAACGATTAACAAGCAAATATCAAACAATTTCGGTGTTTCGCATGTTACGTATGAGGAAGGTCGTTTAGCAGGCCATAATATTTTTGTAAGTCGATGGAATACGTCATGGACGAGATCAAGAACGCAAAGATTATTTAATGAATCAATGTCTATTCTGGATAATTTTAAACATACATTCGGCATGGACACACCATCATCTTCAGCGCCACCACCCTATTCAGCTTCTTTAGAAGTTCCTATGGCGAGCCTTGCTCCAGTCGTACCAGCTAGAAAAATTTAAAAAAAGGAGTTCCATCTCATGAGGGACTGATTTTTCGTGTCCGAGCACGAAAAATCAGTGAGTTACGCAACCTATTGATAATTCTCTATGTTTTTCTTTTAAGCAAGCTCAGATCACTATTTGACCGCCATTAAACCTAGATTCGGCAGTAGGCTTCTACTGCCGAATCTAGGTTAAATGCTATAATCAAATAAAAAGTAAGCTACTCAGAGGAGTGTTTATTTATATGACCCAATCTAATCGCGAAGACCTCAATTTAGCAAAGTTTTTTAGTGATCTGGAAACTCTAGGTGTGAAGAGCGACAAAGAAGTCGACATATATTTCGGCAAATTTAGAGAATATATCAGCAAAATAACTGACGAGGTCGCATTAGAAAAATTCAAAATAATATATCAAAAAGATTTCATAGACCCTTCTGAGAATCTTGCGCCTGAGGCAAAGGAAAGATTTGATAAAATAATGCAGAGCATAGAAAAAGATGGAGAGGGTGTTATTAGATCAATGATAATGAAGTCCCTAGATGATAGTATACCAAAAACAGATGAAGATCGTGATAAATTAGAAAAATTTAAACAATATTGTAACTCTGAACGTGTGGAATTCGATCAAATTAGAGATATGATCGCTTATCAAGGTATTTTTAATATTATAGGTGTTTCTGACATAGATAAGAAATTATCCTCTGAATTTAAAGCAAGCCAAATAAAAATAAGCACTACTCATGTTAAAAAAATTGACCGATTAGCAAAAAAATATATGAGTGATAAATCAGTTGCCTGGGGTGGTCTGTTACCTAAAATTGAGAATTTGATTAAAGAAAGTAAAATAAATGAATACTTAAGTTGTATTAAAACGAACCCTAACTCTCTTGCTGAAATCATGAGAGGTGTGTTAGTTGAAATAGGGGAGCTAATATATCAATATCAACGCAAAGAAGATACTGAAAATATAGAACGTCAAATAAGAGAAAAAATTTATTTCATGGTCGAGTTGCTTTCCTTGGCTAGTAAAATTCATGGCGTGCATAGCAAACTCATTGACGATCAAAGAGCTTTTTTAGTTCGGCAAATTACGCTTCTGAATGAGAGGTATAAGTTATACGATCTCACAGCAGAAGAAATAATTTTTGATAAAATTAATAAAATCGAAGCTCTTCATCATGGGGATACAATGGATATTGCCGCGAGATTACATATCGTTCCTCAACCCATAGAACATAAAGAAGATACATTGCTCGAGCGACAAAAGAAAGTGGTTAGAGAACGTTTAGCTGAAGCTAAAAAGACTAGTGACAATAATATTGTTTTATCTATCCAGAAAGTGGAAGAGGGCCTTGACAGTATTAAATCCGAAAAAGAGCTGCGTCAGGAATTAATTCATTTAAAAAGCATAATTCCGCTTAGGATGCGACATAAAATTAAAATTTCAGAAATAAGACGAGATATTACGCCAGTTACCCATTTATCGATACAGTCAAAAGCGAATTTGATAAAAAAAATTAACGATGATATTGATAAGAAGTACCCCGCAAATACAGCTAAGGCAGGACAGGCAAGAGCGCAAGAGAAAGCCATCGCCGAGGAGAAAATATCGCATGTAAAGGTAATAGGAGATTTAAAGTCAATAGCGAATACATGTAGTCACAATGATGCAAAGTATGCCGTTCACGAAGTTATTAAAAAAGCATTAAGAGTCAAGTTAGACCCCAACCAACCACAAGCACAGAAGATGTCACTGGGAGGACAGATAGCGAGCATGTTAAAAATAAAATAACTAGGGCTTGTTTACAATTCGCTAGGCTGAGACCAAAATCCTTGATTTTTGAGG
>CAZHMQ010000093.1:0-8366 GCA_964533645.1 uncultured Coxiellaceae bacterium | reverse complement strand
TCGTAAAGGAGCCCTTTTTTCTATTGACCGGAGTACAGCTAATGGGTGACCCCAATGGTTATGGATCCCCTTGACGAAGGCAGCGGTTTTGCCTGGTTATTCTTTTGAGACCGGTTGGCGCCTTCGCAAGGGGACGACGGGGTGTAGTTGCTTGATTCTATTGACGTCTAGACCGAATACTTACACTTTTCATAACTCTTTTATAATCTTTTATAACCCCTTCAAATATTGTGCAAAATGTAGTACAATAAATGAACTTAAATGCTGGAAAAAGAGATTTTATATGCACCGTGCCAAAATTCCTAATGATCAGTTAGATACACTATCGCCGGGTCGCTATCATAAAGATAACTTTGAAAAAAAACTTCCTCATGGGTTTATCAAAGGAGAACAAGGATCCTATGATGTTCATAGAATAATCGGAAAAGGTGGCACGTCAATAGTAAAAGAGATAATAAATCGAGAAACTGGTAAGAAACGTGCATTAAAGATAATTTACATAACAAACGACGCTGTAAAAGAATCTTACGAAAGAGAATATCGTATCTTATTGAGGCTAGGTAGAATTGACCCTGTCAGAATTAAGACAATGAGTAAAAAAGGCGTTATTAAACGCCAAATTGTCATGGATTATGCTAACGGTGTTGAGCTTTTCTACCTTATGGATCAACGAAAGTTACCTTATGATGATCCTGCAAAGTTATTGCGGCTTGGTTTAGATATTCTCTTGGATTTATATAAATTCCATCAAGCAGGCATCCTGCTGATAGATGATAAAGTGGAAAATATCATGGTGGATCCGGAGACCTTAGAAGTACTCCATGTTGACTTTGGTTCTGCAGAAGACAACTATGATTTCGAAAAAAATCCAGGCATCCGCATGGAGCCTAGAGGCACATATGCAAACTCTGCTCCTGAGGTTCTCAATGCTATGGCTAATAATAATTGTCAAAAAGTGATTTTTAATCAAGCAACTGATATCTACACAGTAGGAGCTGCTTTAAGACAACTACTCATGGGAGAGAAGTTTGATATAGTTGATTATGTCACCTTCGAGGTTGGAATACAAAAATATTCAAGACCTTATCTTAATCCGTTTGCACATCCTGTACATGCTAAAATACAACAAATGCTCATAAAAACAACCTCAAACAAACCAGAGCAACGTCCATTATCATTAGAAGAAATCATTGAACCGTTTGAGGAAGCATTGAGGCTAGACATAGGATCTTCCATCGCCAAGCTACCTCAACTAACATTAGTAGCATATACACCGCCATCAGATAAAGACCCTAAAGAATCAGCGGAAACTCTTACCATGCATCCGCAAAAACTCACAGATACCCAACTTCAAACAGCTGTGCATGACTATATAAAAGAAAAGAATAGATTTTTTGGAATTCGATGGTGCTGCCCCATGAGTGAAGCTACCCTCAAAATCATAATGGACTTAAAAAATAAAAAGGCAAACCTATCTGAAGAGCAGCAATATCAAAAAGCAGAAGCCTTTATTTCAAAAAATCCTCATACCACATTCGCGAAAAAATTAGCAACTGCTATGAACGATCCGACTTTAACAAAAATCATTCGTGACCATGATGCCAAGCCGTGGTGGCGTCGTTGTTTTGGATAAACAAATGAATATCATGACTTCATCATAGCCTCAATGGCCTCTACCGTTTTAGGTGCCTGATGACTTAGTACTTCATGCCCGTTTGAAGTGACTAATACATCATCTTCAATACGTACGCCAATGTTATGCCAACGCTTATCCACATGAGGGATATCAGCAGAAATATAAATTCCTGGCTCTACGGTTAACACCATACCTGGCTCTAAGACACGCCATTGATCGTTGATTTTATAACGACCCACATCATGCACATCTAAACCCAACCAATGTCCTGATTTATGCATATAAAAAGGCAAATAAGCTTTTTGTTCAATCAGATCATGGAGCTTACCTTGTAATATCCCAAGATCAAGCAACCCAGACGTAATGATTCCAACAATAACATCTTGAGCATCTGACCATAATGCACCTGGTTTAATGGTATCAATAGCCGCAAGTTGTGCTTGTAACACAAGGTTATAAATCGCCGCTTGTTCTGCAGAAAATTTTCCATTTGCCGGAAAAGTACGTGTAATATCCGATGCATAATATTGATACTCACAACCCGCATCAATCAACACCATACTGTTATCTGCAATTTTTTTATTATTATCATTATAATGTAATATGCAACTATTCGCACCACTTCCCACAATACAAGTATAGGCGGGGAAACGAGCACCATTTTTTTGAAACTCATGTATGATTTCAGCTTCGAGCTCATACTCATTTATGCCAGGTTTACAATAACGCATGGCACGATTGTGCGCTCGAGCGGAAATTTCAGCGGCTTTACGCATGATAGCTATTTCAGCTTCGCTTTTGATTAAACGCATTTCATGCAGCGCCAAACTGATATCTTTCATAACTAAAGGCGCCTGGAGGCCGCTACGAATTTTTCCGCGCATTTTATTCATCGCAGTTATGATTTTTTTATCTAACCCTGCATGAGCACCGAAGGCATAATGTATTTCTTCTTTATCTTCCAAGAGCTCTAATAATTTTTTATCAAATTCCGCAATAGGAAAAGCTTCATTTGCTAAAAAATCTTTGTATGCACCTTCTTGACCTGCACGATATCCGGTCCATATTTCTTCATCGCGGTTGCGAACACGATTAAATAAGATATATTCGCCTTTTGCACGTGTAGGTAATAACACCGCAATAGCATCAGGTTCTTCAAATCCTGTTACATAATAAAAATCACTTTGTTGTCTAAAAGGAAACTCTGCATCGGCATTTCTATGCAAAAGAGAAGCTGAAGGTATGATCGCTATTCCTTTGCGACCGATATGCTGCATTAATGTATTACGTCTTTTAGCAAATTCTGTCATTTTTATCATACTTACTCCTTAATGCAATATCTCATCGTCATTGATATCTTGTTCTCTAACGTCATTTCTCAATTCTTGAAAAATCATGAGTGCACTTAATCTGATATATTCTACGAGCTCAAAATAAGCTGTTTCATCTTCTTCATTATTTTCAATATCCCCGAAATTAAGTTGAGCAATTTCTATGATATCATCCAAGGCTTCTTTCAATTCAGCATTTTCCAATACTATATTTGACATATCGGATTGCTCTAAACCCGTCAAAAAACCTTGGCACCATAGACCTAACGATTCCGCACGAAAATTAATATCTCCACCGTCTTCAGGTAGGAGCAAAGTAAATTCAAAAGAGAACTCACTCAGCTGATGATAGGTTGACTCATAGAGGGCTTTAAGAATTTCTTGGCCTTTACGGTTTTTTTTAATTCCTGGAAAAACGTGATCCCAAAGATCAATCATTTCACCCGACGTTGTGCAAATATAACCACACAACAAGCCATGTATTTGCGATACGTGACAATTCGGCTGAATTTTCTGTAATATACTCGCAAGTTCTGCGTAACTTGGTAAGGTTGAATCCAGGCTCATAATAGCTAATCCAAAAGCGCCATGTTAGCAGGAATGAGCAGCGAAAGACAAAGGATAAACTTTTCTATAAAAGGCATAAAAATGAATATATTTACTAAACACCCCCAAAGCATTGGAGAAACCTATTTACAGCATCTGTGCTTTGCTTCACTTTTTGGTATAAAAATGGTAGCTGGAGGACTGGCCTGTATGATTCATGCTATTTTTCCTTTTGTTTTTCAGAACACAGGAAGTCGAATGGCCATAAAATTATCAGAAAAATTCACGACGCGTGCGACCCAAGGTCAAACTGAATCACTTAACCAATCCTAAACCTTATTAATCAATGCGTTGCAAGGCTTGATTCTCCTCTTATTAATGTATATACTAGGTGTATATACATTATAAGAGGCCTTTCTGATGAAAACAGCCAAAATATTCAAAAGCGGCAATTCGCAGGCATTAAGGCTTCCAAAAGAATTTCAATTTCGCAGCAAAGAAGTTGAAATTTTTAAGCGAGGCAAGGATGTTGTTATTCGCGAAAAACCTAAAAATTTAAAACATGCCTTTGAATTATTAGCTAGCATGCCGGAAGATTTTTTTTCTGCAGAACGAGAAGACTTACCACCTCAAGAAAGGGAATCCTTTCAATGACATTACGTTATCTTTTAGATACCAATATTTGCATTTATATTGCTAAAAAAAAGCCATTAAAAGCATCTCAAAAACTAGAACAACTTGAAATAGGTGAAGTCGCGATGTCAGTCATCACCTATGGAGAGCTATTATTTGGCGCTGAGAAAAGCCAACAATCTATTAAAACAAAGGAAATGTTGGAAGAACTTATCACACTCATTCCCCCCTTAAAAATGACTACAGAAGTATGCAAACACTACGCTAACACTCGTGTGTTATTAGAAAAGCAAGGTAAGCCCATTGGTAATAATGATTTATGGATTGCCGCGCATGCTTTAGCATTAGATGTCATTTTAGTTACCAATAATCTAAATGAATTTTCAAGAATTCCTAGTTTAAAGTTGGAAAATTGGGTAGGGTGATGAAGTCAGAGCTATGCTAAAGGGAACTAACTACATTGATTGTATGACCTTAGCATAGCTCTGACCCTGAATACATTTTGCTTTCTATATATCGCATAAAGATGGATCAGAGGTAATGCTTTATTTTCCATTGAGACACAAAAGTCTGTCTGTCAAACCTGATACCAATGGCTTGCTTAACTCCATTGTTTTATGGCGTTATATTTAATTTATTGCAAAATGCACTCTTGTGTTTCGCGCATATGGATTTCATAAAATCAATATTGCTTTGGTAAGATGAAATAAATGTTCTATTTCTAACATTGCTCTTAAGAATACCATCATTGCCTTCAGTAAGAATTTGCACTGTTTTATTATTAGCTAAAGCAGCCAATCCGACTGAACCTATATGATTGTATGAAACATCGAGCCAAGTAAGCGTTACATTATTAGCTAAACTAATTGCACCGGCATCACCAATTTTGTTGTGTGAAAGCTGAAGGGCTTGGAATGTTACATTCATCGCCAATTCAATAGCACCTCGATCACCGATTGAATTGGAGTAAATCCAGAGATGCTGAAGTGTGTTACTTCTAGCAAGAGCACGAGCTCCTTCATCGCTAATCTGATTGTTACCGAGGACCAATTCTTGGATAGTGTTATTTTTAGCTAACGAAACTGCGCCTTTGTCGCCAATTTGATTATCAGAAAGATTAAGGTCTTTAATACTAGAATTTCCAGCCAATAATAGGGCACCATTATCTCCAATTTTGTTGCTAGAAAGCGAAAGAGTCTTGAGAGTAACATTATTAACAAAATCATTTATTCCTTTATCACTAATATTATTATTATCAAGGTAAAGCGTTCGTAGATGTCTATTTTTAGCTAATGCAGAGACGCCCGCATCACCAATCTGATTACCTATCAGAGTCAACGTATGAATAGAATTTGATTTGGCTAGGTCAATCGTTCCTGCATCACTTAGATGATTGAAATCAAGAGCAAGAATTTTAAGAGTATAAATTTGAGCTAATGCACTAGCACCTGCATCTCCAATATGATTTTCCGGAAGATAGAGATTGTGTATATGGGTGCTTTTCTTTAAAGCAGTTGCTAGAGCAATTGCACCGTCATCGCTAATTTCATTCCTGCCAGCAGAAATAGCTGCAAGCGTTTTATGTTTTTTAATAAACTTGATAACATCTGGTATATCTTCATCGCGAAGAGAGCACCAATCCAAAAGAAGCGCTTGGTCATCACCTTTTTTATCAATATTTTTGATACACTCATTCATGGAAAAAGCGGATTTCATGAACAAACAGGTGAGTAAAAAGCAAAGTAGGTTTTTCATATGAATCATCCTTGTTTTTTTGCAGTACATTGGCTTCTCTGAAAGCAGGGTATAAAATACCATAACTTACATATTACTCAATTAATTTTACTAATGTTATGGCTAAATAATACATTTAATTAATAAACTGCATGGTAATAATCAGCTTCCAATTAAACCCAGTCGCTCCAGCAAATAAGTCATAGGCTTCTGAGTATCACAAGTTAATTTAAGTTTAGTGTCGATCAATTCAAATGCTTTCTGCATATATTTAGAACTTATAATTAAGGGATACATATCACCATCATCTTGCTGCCAAATATAGGGTAACCTATGTCCTTTATGCAGAGGGTTATTACAAATTTTTAGATCATGGCGACCTACATGTGGCCACATGTTATGCGCACCGGTACTAAATGTCTGGTATGCAAGATTATAAAGATCCAAACAATGTGCCTCTTCTGCCATTTTTCGTGTATTCGCACCTGACCAGCTGCCTAAATCAACATCCGCCAATTCTTCGTTTAATTGGCCATTTAACCATATTTCACGCGCTTCAATAAAATCCTGCGTTATCTTATCTTTATCAACAGACTCATTACGCAAATGCGCAATCTGTAATTTTTCTTGGCCAAGTCCATACTGAACATACATTTGCGAACGCCTGTAAGAATCGCTTTCTAAAATCCATGCAAGATTAATATATGCATCAATTTGGGCACGATACACTAATGGAGATATATGTGGTGACCAAATCCCTGGATTATATGCAAACGAGATAGTTAGATTTGCTTGGCGAGCTAACAAACCACCAATAACATCATAGAGCTCATGCTGCATTAAATCATGATCGATCAATTTCCACCTTTCATTAACCCCTTCTTCAACCAATTTACTATATACTGTAATAAGGGCCTGAACTTCTTCGTGCGTCATTAGATTATCTTTATTCTTTGCAGTCATCGATTTTTAATCCTCTATTCCAGAAATATGATGGCCAGGCCTTTTGTTCAGCGCCATGCATAACTAACATTAATGTTTGAGCGCGAATTGATGCTGCCGTTTTTTTATATTCATTGCTATTAGGATGACAAAATAGAATATTATTGTATTCAGGTGGTCGCACTCCATTAACAAATTTAATTCTCCCTGTTGCCAATATCATAGATCCTGCCGTAGCTTCCAAAACATTTGTCAAATGCACTTTTCTATAAAAATATTGAGAGAGTATTTCTCTAAAGTTTTCTAGCATTACCTTGTTCGCAATCTTAGGATGATTTGATCCATAAAGAACTTTTAGCGGGCAATCAGGATACAACGTCAAAAGCAAATCTAACGCATTGAGCAGCTCATCTAACATCTCTTCTTTATTAAGACTTTCAATTAATATCGTCAATTCTCGCGAACTCAAATGCGAATAGTTACTTATCAAAACTAAATTCACTGGATCATTTTCTGTATTTGAAGCATCCCTATCATGGGTATTAACTATCGCATCACGAACGTCATTAATAACTTTATTTGCTGAAGCTACCTTTAAACAAACCTCAACTGATCTTTTAATTCCAAGCTTCTCCTGAAGTAATGCAATCCATACTAATTCAGGAAGAATATCATCAAGCCATTTGATATAAGACATACCTCCAGTCAATTGATTTACTGGAGTGATTAGTTTTTTATTTATCTTTTTATGATCTGACAAAACACCGTTTTTCTTATTCATCTTACTCTCACCACAAATCTATCTTTTATTTGATCCAAGCAAATTATGAGCAGCATCATTAAATCCAATGAATCCAAGCCAAATTAATAGCAAATAAAATAAATCTAAGTAAGAAAATGCTAAAAAATACTTGCTCAGCATTCCACCTATAATTTCACTACCTACTTCTGGAGCATAAGCCATATACGCCTGCTCATTATTTAAAGATAAACTAGAAACGTTAAGTAAATTATTTTTTCCAAGCTTATCTTTAATTAAAGATTCATTAAAATATGATGATGGATTTTTAGTTACGAAATCATTACTGTCATCCTTTACGTTATATCCTGATGGCGCGCCCTTAGTATTATTTCCCTCTGTAGAACTCATAGCAACATGTATATCAACAATTAACAAATGCAAAACAAGAATCAATATGGCGCCACAAAAAAATAACTTCGTTAATTGCGCATAAAACACACGGCAAAATATATTACAGTACATAGACAATATTCCTTGTGCTGTTCCACCATTCTATTATCGCATGAACTCTAATAGCTTAAGTCTAAATAGGATATGCTTCGTAGCCAAAAAATATGCAAATGGACTGCCTGTATAAAAGCACTTATAACGGAAACATTACGGAAGCTGGTCAAATTTCGTTCACAATAAATCATAACTACTTGATTAATTTGGCGCTCCCTGCGGAATTCGAATCCGCGTTACCGCCGTGAGAGGGCGATGTCCTAGGCCACTAGACGAAGGGAGCAAAGATAGTTTCTAT
>CAZHMQ010000092.1:0-8514 GCA_964533645.1 uncultured Coxiellaceae bacterium | reverse complement strand
TTGCCGCATCTACAGATAATGCTGACGCTGAAAGTGCATGATGTGCACGACGCATATTCCGCTTAGAACGAGATTTTCGACTTTTTGCTACGGCCATGAGCTTTGCTCCTCACTATACGGGCTGTTTATAATTCTACTATGCTGGCCAAATATCTTTGGTTCAGCCTAGCGAATTCTAGACTAGTCCCAATTATTTATCTACATTGCGTTTCACACGCAACAATTCTATAACCTTAAATGGATTCTCTGACTCAGTTTCAACTTGTTCGGTTGATCCCATAGCAAGAGGTAATGTTATTTTACAGTTTTCTATGCTATGCATGGGCACTATAGGCAAGCTTAAAATAAGCTCATCCTCTATCACATCCTGAATAGACAGCGAACCGTCTTTGACAACTATCACATCATAGTTCTTAGGAAGTTCATTCATCGCATCTTCCGTCGTAACCATGCCGAGTAATAAACTACCAGAAACCTTTTCTTCAAATGGTTCCATACATCGCTGACATTGTAGCACTACATGTGCACTATAATGTCCTCGCATAAAACGAGTCCCTTGTTCATCTACTCCAAAAGCTACACTGACCTTTACTTGGCCGGTATCGCTACCTAAACTTGGGCTCAATCTTTCCATATCCTTAATGGGTATTACCCCTTCCAGGCTTATCTCATTATCAGCAAATCTAAATGGGTCAACCTTCTGAGGCAATAGATTTTCTTTAGACATTATACTTATCACACCTGGGCTATTTGTTTTTTCGGGCTGTTTACAAGCCCTTATCATCTCAACATACATTCTCATAATGATCCATCAGACACAAGAAGTATGACGCGCGATTTTATGCTGATATTCCAGTTTATTCAAGTGCTTTTAAACAAGCTTGCAAATCATCATCTAAAGGTGCCGTGATTTGAATGTGCTGACCACTGGATGGTAAGGTAAACTCAATAAAATAAGCATGTAAAAACAAGCGGTTAAGCCCTACTTGCTGCATTTGTTTATTAAATTCCTTATCGCCATATTTTTCATCACCTGCAACTTGATGCCCTCTAAACTGTGCGTGCACACGAATTTGATGGGTACGGCCTGTTTCTAATAAAGCTTCCATTAAGGTTGAATATTTATAGCACACCAAGGGTTTAAATAGGGTAATGGAAGGTTTACCTTCATCATGCACGCGCACCATGCGTTCGCCACTACTTAGTTGGTTTTTACGTAATGAAGCTTCCACTCGCAAAGCAGATTGCTTCCAATGCCCTTTGGTCAAGGTATGGTATATTTTTTTTACCTGCCCTTCGCGTAATAATTCATGCAACTCACGCAATATACTACGTTTTTTTGCGATAATTAAACAACCTGAAGTATCTCTATCAAGCCTATGCACTAATTCTAATTGATCTAGTTTTGGATACATAGCCCGTAATGCTTCAACGATGCCAAGCTTTATCCCACTTCCGCCATGCACGGAAATACCAGCGGGTTTATTAATAATAATAAGATTATTATCTTCATATAAAATTCGAGTCGCTAAAAAAGTCGTTAGCTGCTTACTGGGTGCCGGAATGGTATTTTCATCTTCCCATCGCAACGGCGGAATACGCACTTGATCGCCTTCCTGTAAGCGATAAGTTTGTTTAATGCGTTTTTTATTAACTCTCACCTCGCCTTTTCGTAACATTTTATAAATATGAGCTTTAGGCACACCTTTCAAACGAGTTATAAGAAAATTATCAATGCGTTGATCTGCAGCAACAGAAGTGATTGTTATATATTCAACTTTAGACTTAACCATAGAACCCATTACCAAGAAAAGGCGTATTCTGTGGGTATCTATGAAAAAATTCAATGAAAATCCGCTCATTCTAGCAAGCTGGCATGAGCGGCGCACAGCCCTGGCGCTATCGATTTAATGTATTCGATATTTTATCCAATAATAGATCCGTTTTTGTGTGCGGTTTGGTCGAAAACATACAAAGACCTGCAAAAAACTTCCCGACATTGCCAAATCTAAAAACTTGCGCTTTATAATCTGAACGAACTTCTTCAATAGCTCTCGTAACATTTGAGAAATTAACATTTTTAGGTGCATCTGGCGTAGCAAATGGGATTTCCAAGTCTATTAATGCATTACATACTTTTACTAAGCCATTTGCTTTCGGATGATTCGTATTCTTAGAGAGCCACCTGCTTCTAAGTTCATTTATTTTGATACGGACTTCTTCAACTAATGCTTTTCTTTCAAACTCATTTATCATAAATCCTCTTATGCAGTTAATTGTTTCTATTAAAAAAATGGATCGCAACCAAATTTGCTTTTTCTATTTCTTGCTTCGCTATCATACCTATCTCATTGATACACTTCAAAAAAAATGATATATTCGAATTACCAAAAAAGGCAAAATAACTAAACAAATTGTATTCGCATCGTATTTTGCCAGTGGATATATTACAGATCCCCGCTGTTTATGTATTGCAGCATTGATAACTGATCTTTAATCCCATTTTGGTTATTAATCCATAGCGAATACCATACAAGGTAATCATTAGGAAAAATTGCGCTCCACATTTCGATGATACGCGCTTTATTAATGGCATGTTGCCAAGGTTTTAAAATAGCATTATCGTTATCTCTTAATGAGAATAACAAAAGAACAGGTGAGCTGGAAATATTTTGATATAAAAAACGTTTTTTGTTCCAATAATCAACTATAAACCATATTGGGTAAAAATATTTCTACTTAAATTGAGTGCAGCGAACATACTGCCTGATAATAAAATGGCCAAACAAGCAACAACTTTTAAAAATGCGTATTGAGAAGACGAGCGCCTAGATATAAAAAGGCAATTATGAAAAGAATGTTAATTAATGCAACTCACAAAGAAGAAGAGTTGCGAATCGCGCTCGCGAACGGGCAACAACTTTATGATCTTATCATTGAATCCTCAGCGCGCGAACAAAAGCAATCAAATATCTACAAAGGTAAAATCACTCGCATCGAAAAAAGCCTCGAGGCAGCATTTATCGATTACGGCGAAGGACGCCATGGTTTTCTACCTTTCAAAGAAGTGGCACGTTCCTGCTTCAAAAACACTTATCATGAGACAGGTCGCCGACCAACCATAGATGAAGTATTAGAAGAAGGCCAAGAAATTATTGTTCAAGTCGACAAAGAAGAGCGCGGCTCAAAAGGCGCAGCTTTAACGACTTTTATCTCTTTGCCGGGTTCATATTTGGTATTAATGCCAAATAACCCACGTGCAGGCGGCATTTCTCGACGCATAGAAGGCGATGAACGTTCAGAATTACGTGAAAATTTATCTGCACTACAATTACCCGAAGGCATGGGTGTTATTGTGAGGACTGCAGGCAGTGGTCGTAGCCAAGATGAATTGCAATGGGATTTATCTATCTTATTAAGACATTGGGCTGCTATTGAAAATGTTGCTAAACAACATCCAGCGCCATTTCTTATTTATCAAGAAAGCAATGCTGTCATTCGTGCGGTACGTGACTATCTGCGTAAAGACATAGATGAAGTCTTGATTGATGAACCCGCCATTTATGAAGAGGTTGTTAAACATATACGTCTCATTAGACCTGATTTTATTCATCGCGTTAAATTATACAAAGACCCAACTCCACTCTTTACGCGTTTCCAAATTGAAAGTCAGATAGAATCAGCTTTCTTACGTGAAGTTCGACTTCCTTCTGGCGGCTCGATTGTTATCGATCACACAGAAGCACTTGTTTCCATCGATATCAATTCCGCACGCTCAACCAAAGGCGGTGACATCGAAGAAACGGCTCTTACCACTAATCTTGAAGCAGCAGATGAAATTGCACGTCAATTACGTTTGCGTGACTCTGGCGGTTTAATAGTCATTGATTTTATTGACATGACACCTATTCGCAATCAACGCGAAGTTGAAGAACGGATTAAAAAAGCACTCTCTATGGATAGAGCAAGAGTACAAGTAGGTCGTATTTCTCGATTTGGCTTACTTGAAATGTCACGACAACGGTTGAGACCCTCTCTAGGTGAATCGAGTCATATAAGTTGTCCTCGCTGTTTAGGTCAAGGAACCATACGTGGCATAGAGTCACTTGCGCTATCTATTATTCGTATCATTGAAGAGCACACACTGAAAGAAAATACTGCTGAAGTCAGGGCTATTTTACCCATCGAAATTGCATCATTCTTATTGAATGAAAAACGTCAAGCCATTATAGACATTGAAAAACGACAAAATATCAAAGTCATTATTGTGCCAAACCCACATATGACAACACCTCATTATGAAGTGGAACGTATACGACTGTCTGATATTTCTGAAAAAGATGAAAAAATAGCAAGCTACCAAATGCTGATCACTCCCGAAACTGAATCGACCACCGCTCCTGCAACGCAACGTTCTCATCAAGAGCCAGCAATCAAAAGCATGAGCATGGATCAACCTACGCCACCTCTAGCTTCATCCACTAGCTCTGAGAAAAACGAAGGCTTGCTAAAAAGAGTATTCAATTATTTATTTGAAAAAAAGGCCAAAACACCTTCAGAAATTCGTAGTCAATACAGCGAAAAACGCAAATCAGCATCCTCGCAACCTCACCGTCACAGGTCCGGACGTCCGCATCATAGGCATAGAAGCAATAAAAGACCTATGCATCGTCATGATCAGGATACAAGACACAAGCAATCACGCCCTCATCATCACACTGAGCGTCATGAATCACATGAAGGACATGAAACACAACCACACAAAACAACGTCTCATCAGCAACATCATGCTGCAGCTGATGCAACACAAAAAGCTTTAATCAAACACACGGATCATGCTGCTATCACCGGGTTACCCATGAAGGAGCTTCCGCCTATTGTTAAGGAAATTACCAAAACTATCGTGTTAGAAACTCATCATCCTATGGGAGCCACTACACACCCATCAGAAGCGCCTGCAACTGAATTAACTCCTGAACACACCACAGGTGAAAATCCTTCTGTTGAAAAGAAACCTCATCGTCATCATGGCAAACATAGACGCAATAAACGGTTTTCCAAACATCGGCATCCTCACAATAAACGTAGATCTTCTAATGGCAGTGAATTTCAACAACGAACATCCATGGAAGGCGAGGATAATTACAGCGCGTCAACTAAAAAAGATGATGTTATAAAGGAATAATATTCAAGAATAGGGTGGCTCCCCGTAACTATGAAATGGTGGGCATGCTGCGCTCTTATCATTACCCTAGATTCGAGACTTATGGGTAATGATAAGGCTGCGCTTTGCCCACCCTACATTTAAACCTAGATTCGGCAGTACAAACCTACTGCGACGGCTTCTACTGCCGAATCTAGGTTAAAAAATTTATTCATCCCCACTCAATCGTCTTGCCCGATTTTCCAACATCACTGGGATATCATCTATCACAGAATAAGCAACCCTATCAAATCGACAAATCAATTCTTGGTTCCCCGCATCAAACAATAATTCACCTTTACATATAGGACATGCTAAAATTTCGAGTAAACTTTTATCCATACTATTTCGCCTTTAATAATCGGAACATTATATTCAATGCATACCACAACACGCCACCCTTTTAACTTTGATGTTGTTCATCCATCCTGGCAAGATTGTATCAAAATGGGTTTATCCAAAATGGATCAACATTACGTAGCTCGACTTTATCAAAATACCGATTGGTTACCCGGCCACCAAAAAATTTTTAGTGCCTTTTCACTACCAGTGAAATCAGTTAATACTATCTTATTCGGCGAATCACCCTATCCGCGAGCTCATTCAGCAAACGGCTACGCCTTCTGGGATGCTCACGTAAAAGAATTGTGGTCCCCCACAGGTTTAAGCAAAACGGTCAATCGGGCAACATCGCTGCGCAATATTATAAAAATGTTACTAATTACAGAAGGAAAACTAGAACCCGAACATACAAGTCAATATGATATAACTTGCATCGATAAATCCAATCTAGTGACGACAAATCAAGCACTTTTTAATAACTTTCTTCTGCATGGATTTTTATTACTCAATGCAACACTTGTACTACAAAAAGATCGCGTCAAACAAGATGCTAAAGCATGGCAACCCTTTGTTGAACATATACTACAGTTCGTCGTGAACCATAATCCTTCCGTTCATTTATTGTTACTTGGAAATATCGCTAACACCATTGATAAATTTACTCACTCACTAAATGTGAAAAAATTGTACGCAGAACATCCTTATAACTTATCGTTTATTAGTAATCCCGACATCATTGCTTATTTTAAACCCATGCATTTGCTATTAAAATCTGCAACTGAATGTGATTAGCGTATATTTTATACATATTATTCTATTTGCTATTCTTAAGCAAAAAAGATAAATTTATTATCATAACCCCTTAAACTGGAGCTAGGAATGCGAATACTCTTGGTAGAAGATGATGAACTGCTAGGTGACGGTTTAAGAACTGGCTTAGTACAATACGGTTACACAGTAGACTGGCTCAAAGATGGTCTAGCAGCAGATCAAGCGCTACGAACAGAAAATTTTGACGTCGTTGTACTTGACCTTGGTTTACCTAAGCTTACTGGCATCACTGTATTACAACAACTGCGGTCTCGAGGCCAAATTACTCCTGTTCTTATTTTAACGGCACGTGAATCCATAGAAGATAGAGTTAGAGGCCTAGACAGCGGCGCAGATGACTATCTTACCAAACCTTTTGATTTAGATGAGTTATGCGCACGCATGCGCGCTCTTCAACGACGATCCACAACTCGCGCTGAACCCATCTTAACACATGAGAATATTGTACTTGACCCCGCTGCTCACTCTGTCAAATTAAATGGGGAATTAGTGAATGTTTCTCGCAGAGAATTTGCTCTACTCGAAAAACTCCTTGAAAATGCTGGCCGAGTCTTATCACGTGAACATCTTGCTCAATCACTTTATGGCTGGGGTGAAGAGGTTGATAGTAACGCACTAGAAGTTCATATACACAATTTACGCAAAAAATTTGGACAAGACTTTATTCATACTATCAGAGGCATTGGTTATATGATTGATAAGAGTAAAGATGACAAATGATTCGCTCAATACGTCGATTTTTATTTATCAGTCTATTCTTAAGCATCACTGTAGCTTCATCTATTACAGCGATTGGTAATTATTTATTAGATAAACAAATTATAAAGCCGTATCTTGATGGCGAACTCATTAAAATACATATGGTCATAGAAAAGCTAAACGAACTTTCCGATGTGAATTCTCTTACTCAAAAAAAAATGGATGCTTATTTAAAAACAGCTAGTTATCCCAATTTTATGTTTCAAATATGGAATCATGATGGAAAATTAAGTTTTCACTCTGATAATAGCACCCAAATTTCGCTCAAAAATACCCAACCGGGATTTAGTGATGCTCTCATTGGGGATAAAGAATGGCGCGTTTATGCAAATACAGATGAGACTGGTAAAATTAAAATAGTCGTTGCTGAAATATATGAAACGCGCAATGTATTAACGGATCTTATTACCCGAAATAATGGCTATATATTATTAGTAACCTTTCCGTTATTTGCTATTTTAATTTGGATCATTGTTGGGCTAGCACTACGTTCTCTTATGCGCGTCACAAACGAAATATCGAATCGTGCATCTAATTATCTTGAGCCTGTTGCCACAACTAATTTACCCATAGAAATAAAACCTCTCGTTACTGAATTAAACCATTTATTTACGCGTCTTAAACTTGCATTTGATAGGAACAAACGCTTTGCGGGCGATGCTGCTCATGAATTACATACACCTCTCGCTGCATTAAAAACACAAGCTCAGGTGGCGCTTAAAGTAGACAATGCAGCAGATAGATCGGATGCATTATTAAAAGTGACACAAGGTGTAGATCGCTGCTCTCATGTTGTCACACAATTACTCACCTTAAGTCGACTTAATCAAGAAGATTCATTAAATGATTGGCATGAACTCGACTTATATAAGTTAACTAAAGAAATTTTAACTTATATTGTTCCAGTTGCCTTTGAAAAAAACATTGATATAGAACTTCTTGCACCACCTCCAAGTAGCACAGTCCATGGTAACGAAACGACGCTTGGGATTCTCATTCGAAATGTTGTAGATAACGCCATTCGTTATACACCGAATAATGGTGAAATTAAAGTTGCTATACTGAATCAAAATAATGAAGTCATGTTGCGTATCACAGACACCGGACAAGGTATACCTATAGAACTACGCGAAAGAGTATTTGAACGATTTTATCGAATCTTAGGCACTAAAGCTGCTGGTAGCGGTTTAGGTCTTGCCATAGTAAGTCAAATTGCTGAATTGCATCATGCTCGCATCAACCTTCACACACCACCCAACGGAATAGGCTTACAATTCGATATCTCTTTTCCGACCATAAAAGCATTCATATAAAAGATTATCGCCATGGAAATATTTGAAAAACTTAAACCCAATACAACAATCATAACGCCAAATCGT
>CAZHMQ010000091.1:0-8611 GCA_964533645.1 uncultured Coxiellaceae bacterium | reverse complement strand
TTAGCCGATTCTACCGCTTTTTAAACACTATTAACCAATTGACGACAGGCCCTAGCATAAGAATGTCATCCCCGCGCGGGCGGGAATGAAAAGTAGTTCACAAATAGTTATAAAACTTGACTTTTATCACACTCAAAATAGCCTAATACGCTATCTTCTGTTACTGCATTCAAATGAGATGGCTGCCACTTTGGATTTTTATCTTTCTCGATCAACACCGCCCGCACACCTTCCAAAAAATCATACGATGTTAAAAACTGCTGCATCATGACATATTCCATATCCATACAAGCATCAAAATCTAACTGTTCTCCTCGGATTAGTTCTTGTAAGGTAACCTTTAAACTTGTAGGAGATTTTGTGTTAAGCGTATTGGCTACTTGTTTGCACCAATCCGTAGATAACTCTAATGCCTCTAAAATTTTTTCAACCGATGGATATGAAAAACAAGATTCAATAACTTGTTTATGTTTCAACAATTCTCCAGATGGTACAGGAATCGTAAAATCGTTAATGATATTCGTGACCGCTTGTTTACTTGGCAAATCAGTCTCGACTAAGCATTGTATTAATTGATTTTGCTTATCCGATGAAATGACATAATCCACAAGTCCTAAATCAAAAACATCATTATAGGCAATACGATTGCCTGATAATCCCAAGTAAAAACCGATTTTATGCGGTACACGGGATAAAAAATACGATGCGCCTATATCTGGAAAAAAACCAATGGCAGTTTCAGGCATGGCAAAAGACATACGCTCGGTTGCAATACGATGGGAGCCATGAATAGAAACTCCTGCACCACCACCCATCGTTATACCATTTAATAAAGCAATATAGGGTTTTGGATAATGATAAATTAGCCTATTGACTGCATACTCATCTTTAAAAAAATCTTCGACATCATTAGCTTTATTTAAACGTTTTTCATACACTGATTTAACATCACCGCCAGCACAAAATGCTCGGCCTTCAGCAGCTCGTATCAATACCGCTTTGATCGATGGCTGACCTTGCCAAGTATTCAGGTGTATGCGCATTACCTTAAACATATGATGATTTAAGGCATTGAGAGCTTGAGGACGATTTAACGTAATTAGACCAATATTTCCATTTTTACCAGTCAGTTCTTCAAAGAGAATATCATTGCTTTGCATAGTTATTCTCCCACAAATTCAGCCGTACGTTTTTCTAAAAATGCTCTCACACCTTCATGTTTATCACGTGTCGAACAAGCTAAACCAAAATGCGCTGCTTCCAACTGCAAAGCATCTTCTAATGTTAAATTAAAGCCATTATTAATAACGGTCATAATACTTTTTTGGGCTAATTGTGGCAGTTTAACTAAACTTTCTAAGAGTGAGACAGCACGTTGATGTAATACTTCGGGTGTCACAATTTCTGTTATCAATCCCCAAGCCAGTGCTTCTTCAGCTTTAATAATTCGACCCGTTAAACAAAGATCAAGCGCTCTACCTTTTCCTATTAAACGTGCTAATCTTTGCGTACCTCCAAAACCGGGAATAACACCTAATTTCACTTCTGGCTGCCCAAAAGCTGCGGCGGCTGCTGCGATTCGAATGGTCGCAGACATGGCAAGCTCACAACCTCCACCTAAAGCATATCCATTAATAGCAGCAAGCGTAGGCTTACCTAATTGTTCCAATAAATCAAAAACTTTTTGCCCATGGCGTGCAAACTCATATCCTGCTTGTCCACTTAACATTTCCAATTGATTGATATCAGCCCCTGCACAAAATGCTTTTCCTTCGCCTGTAAGCAGAATCGCTTTTATGTCTTGATTATTTCTAGCAGAGAGTAATATTCCGTGAAGTTTATCGATCACTTCCGCATTGAGTGCATTCAATGCAGTGGGACGATTCAATTTGACTTCAAGGATATGATTTCCTAAATCGCGGACTTTAATGCTTTCATGAGCGCTTTCCATAGTTACCTCAGATAGTTAACGTGAATTCGATATAAGCATAGGGCTTGTTTACAATTCGCTAGGCTGAGACCAAAATCCTTGATTTTTGAGGATCGCAGCACAGCATACGTTGTTGGTATGTGAGCATCGAACCGCAGAAAATCGGGGATTTTGGGCCAGCATAGCAGAATTGTAAACAGCCCGTAATGTTTTTTTAATGCCCAGGACCTGCTCTACACCTCGGCATAAGACTTAAGTAATACATCAAATTTTGCGGAATCCACAGTGGCTCTATTTTTTACCGCCAAATAAAGTATAACATTACTAAATATAGCAATAACTATAAAATCCCAGCCAAATGAAATAATACCCTTGCCACCAAAAGATCCTAAATACGAAATTAAAACAAGGCCTGATAAATAAGGTATAAGCCATGCGCCAGTTCGTAAACCTAACGTTGATGAAAGTTGATTTCTTCTGTGACTCATAGCAAACACCATAAATCCTATGACAATAGCAATTGCTAATTTCCAGATAGTGTCCCAACCCGTCCAATAACTCATTAAATTACAAAAATAAAAAGCGAGCATACAAATAACATTAACCCATGGAAGTTTAAATTTTCTTTCATGATTTGGCATTTCTTTTCGTAAACATAAGACAGCAATAGGCCCTACTGCATAAGAAAGCACCATACCCGACACTAAAAAACTTACCATGGCTTGCCAGCCAGACAATGGTAAAAACAAAAACATCCCAATAACAAAATTCACTGCGATAGCAACAACAGGAAAATTTTCATGATTTAATTTAGAAAGAAATTTTGGTACATAGCCGATTTGGCTCATCGCATAAAGAATACGAGCGGTCGATGTGACATAAATTAACCCGGCTCCTGATGGAGAAACGGTAGCATCTATATAGAGTAATCGCAATAGCCAAACCAGGCCTAAGGCTGCAGCCAGTCCTGCGAAAGGTCCTACATCCCCAACAAAAGTTAAATTTTTCCAGCCTTCGCTAATTTCATCTGGATTTAGCGCTCCGATAAAGGCAATTTGTAAACCCAAATACAGTATTAAACAAGCAATCACTGAACCAATAATCGCAAGAGGGATGGCTATTTTTAAATTTTTTGCTTCTCCAGCAAGTTCTACCCCATGTTTAAATCCCGTAAATGCAAAGGCCACTCCACCAGTCGCCACCGCACTCAAAATTGCTTGCCAACCGGTAACATCAAGCTTTAACCCTGAAAAATTTTGCTGATGGAAACTCACTGAAATTAAAGCAAAGATAGCTAAAATAATGACAATTATCTTAAATAGAAACAACACAAAATTAAATCCTACCAGTCCTTTAAAACTCACCACATTAATGATACAAAACGACAGCATTAAAAGAGTCGCCCATAGGTAACCTAAGCCCGTTAACAAAGGAATGCCATCGATAGATCTATAGGTGAGTGAAGTAAAATAGGTCGACGCATATTGCAGCACTGCCTGCACTTCAATGGGAGCCATTGTCAAAGCAGATAACCAAGCAATCCAACTGATAGTAAAACTCGTAAACATACCATGGGTAACTTGAGGAATTCGAGCTGTGCCCCCTGCGATAGGAACCAAAACTGAGATTTCAGCAAACGTAAGTGCAATGATAGCGGTTGCAGTACCCGCTATCAACCATGCAATTATCGCGCCAGAACCTGCAATTTTCGCGGCATATAATGGAGCAAACAGCCACGCTGAACCTATCATTCCATTAATGCTCAACATTAACAATACAATAGGCGAAAAGCGTCTGGTCAATTCCATAGGAATCTCTTAATAAAAAATATCATTTTATTGAGCTGGCTTCTCATTTTTTTGCACATTTTTTGGTGCAGGCTTGGTTTTTTTATGCAGTTTAGATTTTCGGCATTCTAATGAATATTGTGCTTCTTCTGCCGTTACAAGACCTGCAGTATTACCTTCCAGATCAATACGCATCGAACCTTCTATCATATTTCGATGATACGCCGCAGAACTCACATAATATGCAAGACTACTCACCATACAAGCTTTATCGCCTAACACTATATCATCGCGAGTACTGAGGTATTTCACTAAATCTTGTTTAATTCCAATTTTTAATGGCTTGATTTCTTTCATTTCTTTAAAACACGCGGGAAAATAAGCCTTCAACAATTCAACACCATACTGAGCTTGCTCAAGCCAAACTGGTTTTTGTTTAACTTGTTCTGCTGGGGGTCCACTTTTTTTCAATACTTTTGTATTTTTTTCAGGAGCAGGCATGGAAGGTGAGGATGACCCTAACGATAAAGCTTCTAATTGCTCTTTTAAAGTCAAATTACTCATGCATTACTCCTACAGAAATATACTTCATAGTCTCTTTACGCTCTTATCTTGAAAGTTTAAAAACCAAAACAGTACTCTAATTACTTCTTGTGTTGAAATCAATATTAAACAACGCTTAGGTATAGACTTTTCCAATAAAAGAGTGTTAAATTCTAACGTCGTTAAATATTTTTTGATGAGGAACATCAGTTATGTCACGCAAAACAGCTAAAAATTCTAAAATATCTAAAGCAAACCGTAAGACTATGTGTCTTTCAGAAAACATGGAGAATGATTTTCGCGCTCTTCCAAATAAATTACCCGCTCAATTGGATAAAGAATTAAATGGATTAAAAAAGCAAGAAAACAAACTCCAATCTTCTTTATTAAAAATGCAAAAGCAGCAAGCAGTCGCCCAAAATAAACATGCGGCTCTTACCTCAAAAGCAAAAAATAATTTGACAGCAACGGCGAAAAAGCAAATTAAAGCCGCAAAAAAAGCGCTAGAGATGTTAAATAATGAAGCCATGAAGCTGTCAACTCAATTAAAAGATATTCAACAACATGGAAAAATATTATCCCATAAACAAGCTAAATTTTCAGCAATTTTCAACTATATTGCTTTAATGGACGAAAAATGGGAAAAGAAAATCGCAAAAGCCAACAAATCAAAGGTCAAAGCAAAAGTTAACGCTGTTCAACCAAAAAAACCTCGAAAAATTGATCAATCTAGTGAAGAATTGCTTGTTATAGCATCAACCAAAAAAGAACCCTCAAAGGTTGAAATAATACCTGAAACAGTAGAAGCTAGCTCCAAAAATAAATAAACTTTGAACGATACTATCACCCCTCTATATTAAGGAAAGAGCATGAATAAAATTCAGATAGTATCAAACATAGCAGGAGTCACTTGGCTTCCTATGGATACCACTGAATATGCTCTTAATATTAACATTCCAGGCATCTGTGAAGTATCGTTAGTAGAGTTTAAAAGCCTTAGTGTAAAAAAATGAGGCACGCAAAATGCGTAATCCCAAAACCGGAAAAGAAATGTTTGCACTGGTTAAATCAGTGCCTCACTTCAAAGCTGGAAAAGGAAAAGAACAAGTGAATGACGCTGAGATAAGTATACTTAATTCCTGATCATAATGACATTATGCTTCATGGAACATAACAAAAAATGATCATGAATTATTTATATTATATCAATAGTGTGTTTATTTGAAGCCCATAAATTAATGATGGAAATGAATGAGTAGATAACATGGAGTTTACTATGATTGAGAAAATGGCAATAGCAGAGAATTTGGACAGCACAACGTTAAGACAAGCTGTAAAAGATACCCTTCGCAATTATTTCACCAATATAGGCGGCGAACAACCAGTCGATTTTTACGGCATCTTGTTGGAAGAAATTGAACGTCCTTTACTTGAAGTATTGATTAATCATACTCACTATAATCAAGTACGTATGGCTAATATTTTGGGCATCTCCCGCGGTACGTTGCGCAAAAAACTAAAACAATATGGTATGTTGGATTAATATCAAACACCTGACGTAAATATAAAATCGTCATTACGACCGCGAGGTATAACGTGCGGTCGTAATAGAACTCTTGCATAACCTAGTATTTTGTTATGAATCGAGGCATGTCGAGTAACTCGTGCTCCGCATACGTTGTGGGTATGTAAGCGTGCTCCACGCAGACACAACGGTCAACTACCCCGCCCTAAAGGGCGGAGCTTGTAAGGAAACTGTAACCGTTCACGGGGTACACCGTCATTGCGAACCCAAGCGCTTTTTGCGAGGGTGAAGCAATCCAAAGTGTCCGTTAGTAGATCAAATGCGCTTGGATTGCTTCGTCGCTGCGCTTCTCGCAATGACGAATTCTTCTTTTTGCTATACCCCGTGAACACTTACAGGAAACTTAAAAGCTAGGTTGAACAGGGTAAATGAAACATTTCACCCTCTTCCCAGTTTTTTAACCGGATGCACATAAGAAAATATCTCACGCGTGAGATCATGCTTACCATCATTAGTAAAAAATTTATAGATAGGAGAGCCGGCTTTCATTTCGCCTTGGGTTAGACGCTGAATAGAGCCCATCCCAAAAGCACGTGTTCTTTCTGTTCTTTCCGCTTCAATACGTGCTGCAAATTCAGCAGGTTTGATCGTATCTTCTAATAATTTTTTTACTGCTTCACTACTAGACCCAGCAAATGCGGGAGTCACAGCAACAAAATTTCCTGATAAATCATGTATAGTATTATTTATAAATAATTCTACATTATCTTTTTGAAATCCTTCACGATATAAATAATCTATAGTAGCTTTTACAAGCATATCTAAGCATAGTTTTGTTTTTTGTTTAGACTCCTCACTACCGCTATGCATGCTATATATATAATTATCGAATGCCACCCCAAGCACTGTTTGGTCATAGCTTTCGCCATTATTAAAATAAGTATATTTTAAGAATAAATCTGCCCCCTCTAAAAGTAAATAACCCATCACATTGAGGTAGTTGCTTCTAGCCGAATGTATCAGTGGAGACATAAGACGTGAATCTTGAAGATTGATATTCACGTGATGTTTTATCAAAATTTTCACTATATCTAAAACATCAGACTCATTTTTTGGAGTAGAGTAATCCATTACAGCACAAAGAGGAGAATAAGTCGCTGGATTTACATTAACCTTATTTTCAATAAGAAAGTTGACAGCATTTTTCTTTCCACATTGAGCTGCAAGGACCAATGGACTCATTCCTTTACTATCCACCGCCTCTAAGTAGACCCCATGTTGAATAAGAATCTTTAAAAAAATGGGTAGTTGCTCATCTGGAATATCTTGAATAATAGCATGGATAAGCGAATGAGAATAACTATACTCGCCATTATGCCTATACACTTCAACATTTACATCAGCATCTTTTTTTTCAAATTCACCTGCAAAAGCTTCTGGACCTTTAGCTGCTGCTTCTAACGCTCTCACAAAAAATCGATCATCTTGCATGTTTTTTCCCCGTTTTTAATTTTTTTTAAACTTGGTACTTAGTCGGATCTTCAATCCCGGCTTTTTTAAATCCTTCTTTACGATAATAACAGCTATCGCAACGACTGCAAGCACGTCCTTCAACATCCAAACGATAACATGAAGTCGTTTGGCTGTAATCCACACCTAAACGCATACCTTCTAAAATTATTTGACTTTTGTCCCAGTGGAGTAAAGGTGCATGAATAGAGTATTTCCCCCCTTCGACTCCCGCTCTAGTTGCTAAATTCGATAATTTTTCGAAAGTTTTTAAATACTCAGGTCGACAATCGGGATAGCCAGAATAATCCACTGCATTAATGCCAATAAAAATATCAAAAGCATTTAATACTTCAGCCCAAGCTAATGCAATGGATAAAAATATTGTATTTCGTGCTGGCACATACGTGACAGGAATCTCCTGACTTTGTTGATAATCGGGAACTTCTATCGTAGGATCAGTTAAAGCAGAGCCGCCTACAAGTCCTAAGGAAAGAGGGACAACTTTGTGTTCCACAGAGCCTTGTTGCTTAGCAATTTTTTCGGCAGCATCGAGTTCAAATTTATGTTTTTGATCGTAGGAAAAACTTAAGGTATAAGGAATAAAACCTTGATCTTTTGCGATTGCTAAACACGTCGTAGAATCTAAGCCACCAGAAAACAAAATGACTGCTTTTTTTTGCATAACCACTCTACTCATACTTTCTTATTTGAAGGGTTTTATTGTACCATTCCCCTCAGGAAAAAACTAATGACCTGAGGATTTAATGCACAATTCTGACCTAAGTTCGGTCAATACATGGCCTGTTTCACCTAAGCAACTTATTCAACATGGCATTTCTACCGATCAAGCTTTAAAAATGGCTAAAACCATTAATACTATACTAAAAACCCACAGTCCAGAACTTGCTTGGAAATATCTCTCACAACATGTTTTGCGACCGACCGACCCTTTCTCACTCCATCGCTTTCTCTTTACAACCATTTATCCGGAATGGCCTGATAAGCTTGATAGCGCTCCTGCTTATCTCCCCGATTCGGAAATGATAAAAACCACAAATATCTATCATTCCATGGAATCACTTGATATTCATGATGTGGTTGAATTTCATGCGTGGACTGTCAAACATTACAGCGATTTTTGGCAAAAAATGTTAGATTCATTGCATATACAATTTGATAAAAAACCCAAAAACATTTGCGATCTCAGCAACGGAATTGAGTCACCCTCTTGGCTAGTAGATGCTAAACTCAATATCATCAACAGTTGTTTTACCGCCAATCCAGAAAAAACAGCTATCATTTTTCAAGCCAAAA
>CAZHMQ010000090.1:0-8619 GCA_964533645.1 uncultured Coxiellaceae bacterium | reverse complement strand
GGAGCCCTTTTTTCTATTGACCGGAGTACAGCTAATGGGTGACCCCAAGGGCTTTCTGCTTTAAATAGAGTGGGTATTCATAATTTTCGTTGGCATGATTTAAGACATACATGGGCTTCATGGCATGTGCAGCGTGGTACTACATTACAAGAGCTACAACTGCTGGGAGGTTGGGCTAGTTTTGATATGGTTTTAAGATACACGCATCTCAGTAGCGATCATTTAAAAATGGCTGCTGATCGTGTAAGTATTTTAGGCGGTAAGATTTAACTCGTTAATGCTGAGTGGGTGGTAAGAATAGAAACGTTACAAAATTGTGACATCGTTTTTAGAGGTTCATCGTGATGGTTGCTAAGCTCTTGATTTTACAGTGGCTATGGGTGGGCTCGAACCACCGACCTCAGCATTATGAGTGCCGCGCTCTAACCAGCTGAGCTACATAGCCATATGGGCTTTATTAAGGACGCCTATTCTCGAAGCTTTGAGGCTGTGAGTCAAGATGAAAATGAATTAATAAGTATTATTCTTTGAAATAAAAGGCGATTTCTGATTTGGACATAAAATAACCATTCCTGAGGATGATATTATTTGCATATCTTATTCATCTTGCGTAGAATCAGCAGCTTTTCTGAAGATTGTTTATTGAATGGTCTTCTCCTTGCCTTCGTAGGTCTTAAACCCTGCAAGGCTTATAACCGAAAGGAGCTATAAAAATGAAACACTATGAAATTGTATTTTTAGTCCACCCGGACCAAAGTGAACAAGTTCCCGCTATGATTGAGCGCTATAGCAATATAGTGACCCAAAGAAAGGGTAAAATACATCGCTTAGAAGATTGGGGTCGACGCCAGCTTGCTTATCCTATTGATAAAATCCTTAAAGCTCACTATGTTTTGATGAATATAGAATGCGATAAAGAAGCTATCGATGAACTTGATGAAGCATTTCGCTATAATGATGCTGTTATTCGTAATCTCATCTCGAAAACTAAACGCGCTATAACCGAAGCTTCTCCTTTATTGAAAGAAAAAGACGGTCGTTCAGAAGGTGCATCGCACGATGGTGAAGGTCATAAATCCAGAGGCAAAAGACCTTTCTCAACCGAAGATACAAGAGCTGGCGTTGCTTTAGAAACTGAAGTTGATACAGACAAATAACCTATTTTTTGAGGGAGTGTTCTCATGTTTCGTCGTAAAAAGTTTTGTTACTTCACAAGCAATAAATTAGATGATGTGGATTACAAAGATATTTATTTATTAAAAAAGTTTATTACTGAGAATGGTAAAATTGTACCTAGTCGTATTACGGGTACCAAGGCACGTTTTCAGCGCCTTTTAGCGGCTGCAATTAAACGCGCTCGATTTTTGGCATTACTTCCCTATACTGACAAGCATTAATAACACCCGATGAGATGAGTATACTACGACGTTTCACGGATTTTATTTTGCAAAGCCGCCTCCAAGCTATGGGGGTGGCTTTCGTTTGTTCGTATATTCCCTATTTGGGAAGTATAGGTATCTTAATAGCTGGTTTGGTTACCTTACGTAAAGGCGCTATAGAAGGTTTATGGGTAGTTGTAGCTACCATGTTACCATTTATATTTAAGTATTATTCAGCAGATGTCATTCAGAATGATATGGCTCTCGTTGGATTATTGTTGAGTATTACGAGTAATATATTAGTTTGGTTATTTGCTGTGATATTAAGGCGTTCAAATAACTGGAACTCGATACTAGAGTATGCTCTTTTGTTAGGGGTGGCTGTGGTTGGTTTGTTGCATGTGTTGTATCCCGATATTTCAACTTGGTGGGCTACGCAATTAAGCAACTATATTAATAAAACCGCTTCTATGGTTAATGCTGCACATCCGGGGACACCTGTTGATAAAGGACAGCAAGCAGCCGTCATTAATATTATAAAGTATTATGCGACTGGGCTTTTTATTGTAAGTGTACTGTTTAATGTGATGTTGCAATTAATATTATCGCGCTGGTGGCAAGCGGCTATATTTAATCCAGGTGGCTTACGTCTGGAATTGCGTCAAATTCGTTTAAGTCATGTGTTAAGTATTTTGTTGGTCTTTGGCTTTGTTTTGACCTGGCTTGACAGTAAGATCATTATGGATATGATGCCAGTGTTTTGTGCGGTTTTTGGTGCGGCGGGATTAAGTTTTATGCACTGTTATCTAGCCACTGTAAAAAACACGCTAGCATGGCTAATTATTTTATATTTGCTAGTTATTTGGTTGTTTCCCATGAGTGTGGTGCTCTTAGCTTTTGTAGCTTTGTTTGATGTGTGGCTGGATCTACGTAAGAGATTAATACGAACGGTTTAATTTTTGAATAGTTTAATAAGTTTAAAAGAGGTGAATAACGTGGAAGTTTTATTACTTGAAAAAATTCGTAACTTGGGTGCTCTTGGCGAAAGAGTGAAAGTAAAGTCTGGCTATGGACGTAACTTTCTTATTCCTAAAGGCAAAGCAGTTTTCGCGACAGCTGAGAATATTAAAAAATTCGAATTACGTCGTGCTGAACTTGAAAAAGCAGAAGCTGCAGTTCTTGCTCAATCACAAGCTAAACATCAGGCATTATCAGCATTGAAAGTTATCACAATGACAGCTAAAGCCGGTGAAGAAGGTAAATTATTCGGCTCTATCGGTACACGAGATATTGCTGAAGCTATTACTGCAGCAGGTGTCGAAGTGGCTAAAAGTGAAGTTTTATTACCTACCGGTGTATTACGTCATGTTGGCGAATATGATATTGAAATTGAGTTGCATGGCGATGTGAATGCAATGGTTAAAGTCAATATTGTTACTGAAGCATAATTTTAAACTACTGTCATGCTAGCTAAAAACATGCTGGCATGACATATCATTAATCCCTTAGACATTCCCCTTCGATAATGCGAAAATCCTATGACTTAACATATAGCGATTGTCATTATGGATAGCTTTACTACAACAAAACGTTTTAAATCTCGAACCGAACAATACGCGGACCATGTCAAAGTACCGCCTCATTCTATCGATGCTGAGCAGTCTGTACTGGGTGGTCTGATGTTAGACAATAAAGCTTGGGATTTGATAGCAGATAGGGTGAAAGAGGCTGACTTTTATCGTCATGATCATAGATTGATTTACCGTGTGATGGCAAAGTCTGCGGAACAGAGTAAGCCTATCGATGTTTTGACGGTGACAGAATCACTAAGAGAGCTGCATGAGTTAGATAATGCAGGTGGTGAAGTGTATTTATTTGAACTGGCCAACAATATTCCAACAGTGGCTAATATTGTAGCCTATGCAGACATCATTCGAGAGCGCTCCGTATTGCGACAACTTATTGCAACTGCGAACGAAATTGCCAGTCATGCTTTCAATCCCCAAGGTCGAAGCAGCATAGAGTTATTAGATACAGCAGAGCAATTGGTTTTTGCTATCAGTGAGCAAGGCGCGAGAGCGGGTGGTCCCACCAATATAAAAGAATATCTCGCGAAAACCATGGATAGGATTGATACACTTTTTCAATCGGATGATCCCATCACGGGTATACCAACCGGTTATCACGACTTGGATAATATGACATCTGGATTGCAACCGTCGGATTTAGTCATTGTTGCAGGTAGACCCTCTATGGGTAAAACCATGTTGGCAATGAATATGGCGGAACATGTTGCTATCAAAACACGACTACCTGTACTGATTTTTAGTATGGAAATGCCAGGCGAAGCGATAGTGATGCGTTTGTTGTCGTCACTTTGTCGTATTGACCAATTGCGTATTCGTACTGGAAAATTACAAGATGAAGATTGGCCACGTATTAGTTCAACGGTGAGTATGTTATCCGAAGCACCTTTTTTTATTGATGATACTCCAGCATTGAGCCCAGCTGAAGTGAGGGCAAGAGCGAGACGAGTTGCGAAAGAGAATGGACAATTAGGGGTGATAGTTGTCGACTATTTGCAATTGATGCAAGTTCCCGAAAATAGTGAAAACCGTACGGCAGAAATTTCTGAAATCTCTCGTTCTTTAAAAAGCTTAGCTAAAGAATTAAAAGTTCCTGTGATTGCTTTATCACAATTAAATCGAAGTTTAGAGCAACGTGCAGATAAACGTCCGGTGATGTCTGATTTAAGAGAATGTGTAACGGGTGATACACTTGTTTGTTTAAGCTCCGGAGAACGAAAACCTATTCAACAATTAGTAGGTGAGACACCAGAAGTATTTTCCATGAATGATGTTGGAAAAATGGTGAAAACAACATGCGATAAAGTTTGGTGTGTGGGGATTAAGCCTGTTTATAAAGTACACCTTGCGAGCGGTAGATCCATACAAGCTACGAAAGAACATCGGTTATACGGTGCAAAAGGTTGGGTAACAGTAGGTGATTTATCCGTAGGTGATCGTTTAGCCTTAGCTCTTCAATTACCAGAACCTGCTTCTTCTTTAGTTTGGCAGGATAAACGAATCATATTACTCGGCCACTTAATAGGTGATGGTAGTTATCTTACTCATCAGCCATTACGTTACACTAATCAAAATCAAGAAAATCTTGATATCGTCATAGATGCGGCCAAATCCGAATTTGGTGTTAAGACAAAAATCTATGCGCGTGATAATTGGCAACAAGTTGTTTTTAGTGGTAATGGTAATCGTTGGCATCCTTCGGGTATTAACCAGTGGTTACGAGAATTAGAAATCTTTAATCAGCATTCTCATGAGAAACGTATCCCTAAGGATGTATTTAAATTAGGTAATCGACAGGCTGCACTCTTATTGAAACATCTTTGGGCGACAGATGGAACCATTTATACGAGAAACCCAGGTAATAAAGGTAGCCATGTTATACAATATTCAACAAATAGCATTGGATTAGCTCATGATGTTTCTGCCTTATTATTGAGATTGGGTATCGTTGCTCGGATCCAAAAAACCTATAAAGGAAATTATCTTCCTGGGTATTTGATTAAAGTGACTGGTGCGAACAGTCAAAGATATTTTTTAGAAAAGGTGGGTGCTTTTGGTCCTCGTGTGGCACAAGCGGAAAAACTTAACATGGCATTACGTGATGTGACAGCTAATACCAATGTGGATACTTTACCAATAGAAATTTTTGATCAAGTTAAACGAGTGATGGGAGCGCAAGGTATTTCCCAGCGCCAAATGGCTGCGATGCGAGGGACCTCTTATGGTGGTTCTGCTCATTTTAATTTTGCACCTTCGCGTACTACTATTGCCAATTATGCGGAACTGCTGTGTGACGATCAGTTAAAGATAGAAAGTAAAAAAGAAATTTTTTGGGATTCTATTGTTGATATCACCTTCATGGGTGAGCAGCCAGTTTATGATTTAACAGTGCCTGAATTTGCGAATTGGTTAGCAGATGGTATTCTGACACATAATTCAGGTGCCATTGAACAGGATGCAGATCTCATTGCTTTTATTTATCGTGATGAAGTATATAACGAGAATAGTCCAGATAAAGGCACTGCAGAAATCATTATTGCTAAACAACGTAATGGTCCTATTGGTAAAGTACGATTAACTTTCTTGGGTCAATATTGTTGTTTTGAAAACTTTACGAGACATTATTAATGGGTAGACCTACCACCATTACCATACACTTGGATGCATTACGGCATAATTTACAGCAAATCAAAAAACTTGCGCCTCGTTCGTCGATTCTTGCTATGGTTAAATCCAATGCCTATGGGCATGGTTTAGAGCGTATTGCGTTGGCGCTCCCTGATGTGGATGCTTTAGGTGTGGCATGTATTGAAGAAGGTATAAAACTACGAAATGCAGGTGTTAAAAACCCTATTGTCTTAATGGAAGGTTTATTCACCGGTGATGAATTAAACCAAGCAGCGCAAATGGATTTTGATTTAGTCGTGCATCATATTGACCAAGTTGGGATGTTAGAAAAAAATCCATCCATTAAGCCGTTGCGGGTTTGGTTAAAAATAAATACGGGCATGCATAGATTAGGTTTTGATCCAAATCAAGTTGAAGCTGTATATCAACGTTTAATGCAATGTGCAACTATAAAAAAACCTCTCATTATGATGACGCATTTTGCGGAAGCGGATTCAGAAGATAAAACATCTACTATAAAACAGATAGCCTGTTTTGAAAAAGTTACTAAAAATATTCCCGGTCCGCGTAGTTTATGCAATTCAGCCGGTATGATGGCATATCCAGAAGCACATCAAGATTGGGTGCGCCCAGGAATTATTTTGTATGGGGCATCACCCATCACAGGTGATGCATTATCTGATCATGGATTTAAACCCGTGATGTCACTCTCGACTCAAATCATAGCACTGCATCAAGTGACTAAAGGCGAAAAAGTTGGTTATGGCGGTACTTGGGTTTGTCCTGAAGACATGTTAGTGGGGGTGATGGCGATAGGTTATGGCGATGGTTATCCGCAATTTGCCAAAGCAGGAACACCTGTTTTAGTGAATGGAAAGATCTGCCCTTTGGTGGGACGCGTGTCCATGGACATGGCGACAGTTGATTTACGCACACAACCTCATGCAAAAATCGGTGATCCTGTGGTGCTTTGGGGTGAAGGTTTGCCTATTGAAAAAGTCGCGGAAAACAATCATACCAGCGCATATGAATTATTGACGCGCATGACTCAGCGTGTGCGGGTGGAAGTTAAATAGGGTGCCTTGCACGCTTGTTGCAAGGGTGCTCATCTTGCGGTAAAAACTACTTTCTTAATTTTGTTATGCTACTATTATTATAGCATGGGAACTCGCTTGAGCTTTTATTCAGCTCGCATCCACGTTTGTGAACGAGAAAATATTCCCCAATAACCGCGTAATTCTAATTTTTTGCCATTATCAACTAATTTGATGGTGCCTTTATAAATTTTTCCATTTTTGGGATCGAGTAATTGACCGTTGGCCCAAAGGTTTTCATCTTTTTGTACGAAATCCCATAAAAATGCTAAACCTTGAATGGGTTTGTCTTTTAACTCACCCGTGCATGCTTTGCATAAATCATTGGGATGTCTATCTTTGCCCGGAAAAACTTTTATAATCCGGCCATATAATTTACCATTTTCATCATAAATTTCGACTATGCCTGATTTGTCATGGGTTTTATCGCTGATGGTTAGCCATTCTCCTATGGGTGAGTCGAGTTTGCTCGCATGGGCTGTTACACAAATGAACATCATCATGACAAATAACATTTTTTTTATCATACCGTTTCCTTACTCATTTGACTTATATGCTTAAAATGATCGACTGCTTCTTGTAACGATTGTACTGCAAATATCTTCATGTCGCCTATATTTTCTTTAGGAGCGTTTGCTTGTGGAACGATGGCCATTTTGAAACCATGTTTTGAAGCTTCGCGTAAACGTTCTTGGCCACCTTGCACAGGTCTTATTTCACCTGCTAAACCCACTTCACCGAAAATAATGGTATCATGCGGAACAGCGCGATTACGTAAGCTTGATAATACTGCGATTAATAAGGCAAGATCAGTACCCGTTTCGGTAATTTTGACGCCACCTACCGCATTCACAAACACATCTTGATCATAGGTCGCAATACCGCTATGTTTATGTAATACCGCAAGTAGCATGGCTAAACGCTGTGCTTCTAAGCCAACGCATACACGTCTTGGATTTGCCGCATGGCTTTGATCCACTAGCGCTTGAACTTCAACTAGCATAGGTCTATTGCCTTCTTTGCTCGCCATGATGACACTGCCTGCGACAGGATGATCATAACGCGATAAAAAAATAGCAGAAGGATTGCTGACTTCACGTAATCCTTTGTCAGTCATCGCAAAAATGCCCAATTCATTGACGGCACCGAAACGATTTTTAACCGCACGTATCATGCGATAACGATTGTCTGACTCGCCTTCGAAATACAAAACACAATCCACCATGTGTTCTAATACGCGAGGACCTGCCAACGTTCCTTCTTTGGTGACATGTCCGACGAGAAATACAGAAGTATGCGTTTGTTTAGCGAATGCAACCAGGTGTGCAGCGCTTTCTCGCACTTGACCCACAGAGCCGGGCGCGGATTGCAAAAGTTCGGTATGTACCGTTTGAATAGAATCGATAACCATGACACTAGGTTTTTGCTGTTGTGCTACAGTGATCATGCGTTCAACATTGGTTTCAGACATGAGTAATAACTTATCTTCAGGCAAGCCTAGCCGTCTTGCACGTAAAGTGACTTGTTGTAATGATTCTTCGCCGGTGATGTATAAAACTTTCTGTTGTTGGCTAAGATGACATAAGGTTTGCAACAATAAAGTGGATTTACCTATGCCAGGATCGCCGCCGATTAATACGACAGATCCGTAAACGAGTCCGCCACCTAATACGCGATCAAGTTCTTTTAAGCCTGTTGCTAAACGTGCTTGGTCTTGTAGGGGCACTTCTGCCATCGTGGTGATGGTAGATTCAGCCCCGGCATAATTTTGATGCCGGGGGTGACGTGTCGTTTGGGTTATTTCTTCAATTAAACTATTCCATGCACCACATCCTAAGCATTGACCTGACCACTTAGGAAATTGCGCTCCACAGGCTTGGCATGCGTGTGTGGTTTTAATTTTCGCCATATTAGGGTCTCTCCTCAATGAGT
>CAZHMQ010000089.1:0-8702 GCA_964533645.1 uncultured Coxiellaceae bacterium | reverse complement strand
ACAAGCCGCGGGACGACGTGGCTGGGGGTTAATTGACGACACGCCCTAGTTATAGCAGTTGATTTTAAATAGAAAAATAGATAGTATTTATGAGTTTTAAAATTCGTTATCTTATCTATAAAATAATTCTCGTTTAAAGGTTTGGGTAGCATGAAACTATTCACCCTTATTTTTTTGTTAATACTATCTTTTGTTATATTAATTACCGCAACGAAAAAAGATTCGATTAGTAATTACGATTCTTTGGCCAAAGAAGGCGTCACAATATTAAGTGAAGAGCATCTCAGAACCCCCGGAGTTTCTAACGTTCCTCCTGTTAAGACGAAAATTAGAAACTTATCTCTCAGCGAAATGAATAATTAACTAAATTATTCTACATTATTTTTAAATTCACATCTTAATGACTTAAAGGTATAAAAATATGAAAAAAATCACTGCAATTCTATTATCAATGATATCTGCAAACGCCATGGCAATGGACGGATTAACAATCATACATGAGGAGCATGTCAGAACACGAGGTGTGACCGATGTTCCTCCTGTAACCTATACCATTCGTACTTTGTCAGAAGCCGAATTGAAATTTGGCGGGCATTTAGGTGTGGATAAAGTGTACGCTAAAACTAAAAATGCTGCAGGCAACGTAAATAGAGCTACTCCTGTGTGGACAAGTCAGTCCAAGTGAGCAATAGAACCTCTCAGGCTCTCCAATATGGTTATCGATTTGATTTAATGGTTGGTAGAGATAATGCATTAGATGCACAAACGTTTGTTTTACAGCCGGGAAAACAATATTGTCAGGAACGTACCGGTTATGTGAATTTCACAATGGGTAGTCCTGGAAATTACACAATTACTGCGATAACTCGAGCCGCTGAAGGAGGTGGTATTAAAGAAGCTAATGATAAGGCAGTATTAACTGTACGTTGAGATGAGCAGGGTGTAGTTAAAGATTATTCATTTTATATTTCATCAGCTATACAAATATATTTCATGTGAAAATGTATAACAAGGCTGCTTAGCTTTTCAGTCGCTTATGTTTACGTTGAGTTTAAGGAATGGTGAAATTTATTTGTTTAAAAAGCAGATAAGCAAAAATTGCTCAAAAATATAGCTGCTATTTAGAAATCCTTTGCCCAATTTTCTCGTTTCTTGTAACTATCAGATTACAAACAATTTTCCCATAGACTTTGCCACAAAAAGTTAGTACATTTTGTGGCAAGTGGTATATAAATTATGACGAGATCTGTTGTCGATAGCATTGTTCAGGAAAGGGTAAAAAAATTTCTTGCAAGAACGAGTCGAAATGAGCTTATTAAATATTTGAAATACGCGCCGCAATAGATTCGTGAGTTTGTATTTGTAGTAATGATAATGATTCTGAAATGATGCGGCTTATAAAATAATATTTTCTAATTTAAAAATGAGCGAAAGAGGCGCTTTTTTAAAAGTTAACTCGCTTTTTTACCCCAGTACTGTGTCATACGCGCAGCAACTTCAAGCATAGAAGGAGTAAAGAATTGTACCCAACGTCCAATTAACGGGTTCGTATAATAAGGTTTCAATTTTTCTTGAATCAAGTCGACATCATCATGTGAATACAACGTTTCCATGAGAAATTCTTGAAAATCCATTAGCTGATCATTGATTTCTTGCATGATTTGCCTTGTTTATGATGGATTTTAGCGTCGTAAAGTCATCTCGAAATTCATCTGAATCTTGTTCCGTCAATAAGGTATTTCCAATGCGTTCAAAAATACAGGTTTCTACATGAGGAAATCGATATAAGTTATCTTCAAGTAATCTGAAAACGTCCTCCGGGACTTTGGCATCATGACTATCGCAATAAATATTTTGATTTCCATGTGTAATTTCTCGATAGCTACCGCCGCTAATATGAATTTCAGTGGCTCTATGTACAGGAAGTGTTTCGCAGATCTCATGAAAAGACATGTTAAAATTAATCATATGACAATAGATATTATGAATGTCGAGCAGTAAAAAACCATCAGTCGCATCGAGTAATTCAGTCATAAACTTACCTTGGTCAATCACATCCTGTCTACTAAAAGCAAAACCTAAATTTTCTATACCAACAGGACATTGCGCAATTTGTTTAATTTGCTGAAGATTATTAATGCCGATTTTGGCCATTTCTGGTGTATAAGGCATGGATAATGGGGCGCCTTGAATAAACTTATCGGTTGTTAAAAAACCAAAATGTTCGGATATTTTTTGATAATTGAATTTTTTTACTTCGCGATCTAAATGTTCTAGCCAGAGTTTTTGACGTTTTGTTCGTCTGGCTGTTAATAATGAAAAGCTGACACCATGACCAAGTAGGTTATTTGTAGCAGAATATGAGTATAGTAATTCATGACATCGTTCCGGGGGTGTTGATCCCCAGCACATATCGAAGCTCCACTCAATGACGTCTACTTCACCTGAGTTAAACAGTGGATAACTTGCGTCAAGGTAGGCTGACTCTGGCATAAGAGACAAGCCAATTTTGAGTGTTCTTGGGTTCATTAAGTTATTTTTGTGGACGATTAGATGGAAAAGACATCATACCGCACGCAGGACAATCATTATCTAATTTTTTTAAATCTTCGGGTGACGGAGTGGAAGCCTTAACTTCTTTAGGTTCTTCTTTTGGTTGTGAGAATACACCTGTTTTTGATGGAAAAGACATCATTCCACATGCGGGACATTCGAATTTCTTTTCTTTAGGTCTATTTTGCATTTTATAATCCTTATTCATTACATCCAAACTACATAACCGATTTTTTATATTAGATCGTATAACCTTTGATTCTAGGGCTGTCTATAGATTCAAGCTTAGAAGCAAGGAGTTATGCGTTGCAATTTACATAATTTAATTTCTCTTATCAAGTTTTATTTCAGGGGTAAAATTATGTATGTCGCACCCAAAACTTAAGAATAACGTTATTGTTATTTTTTAATTTCCCTATCAGATCGTTCTTAGATTCTCTATAATCCGCTACACATTTATGTAGTGATAGGGTGAGTTATGGATTTTGAGGTCTATTGCGACGAAAGCCGTCAGGATTTGATCGCCAAAAAACAATCTGGACAATACTTCATGATTGGTAGTCTTTGGCTGCCAGCTGACATACGAGAAGATGTTAAAGTTGGTATTACCCAATTACGCCAAAAATATTCTGCTTGGGGTGAAATAAAATGGAGCAAAATCTCATCTTCAAAAAAGGATTTCTATCTTGGACTTATTGATTTGTTTATTTCTTACCAAGATAAGTTGCGGTTGCTGCTACTTTTGTCACAGCGTATCCAGCAGATAATTATGCGATTAAAAAGATTAGAAGTGCACCAAGATGGAAAAGATAATCGCTGATTCGCTACGCCGGCTCAGCGATTGAAGCCTCTGTTCGTTCCAAGCCATAGGCAAAGAACCACAGCTAAATCATAACCTATTTCTCATGCTGTTGGGCTATGGCAGACATTTTTATTTGTCCTACTATCGTCCTACTAAATTTATCGAGTTGTATGTTAAACATCTTAACCAGTAATAACTTATTGATTAATTTGCCATTTCTGGTGGGCCCACTAGGACTCGAACCTAGGACCAAGGGATTATGAGTCCCCTGCTCTAACCAACTGAGCTATGAGCCCGATTTGATGTGTCGGCTTGAAAATGAAGTGCAATAATATACGGATTGAAAATGATTTGCTAGTTTTTCATGATCTTTTTAATGAAAAACCCGCGAGAGGGTGTTCTCGCGGGCAGTTAAAGATTACTCCTGATCTTCCAAGAAACTACGCAACTGTTCAGAGCGTGAAGGATGGCGCAATTTACGTAACGCTTTGGCTTCAATCTGACGTATACGTTCACGAGTCACATCAAACTGTTTACCAACTTCCTCTAAGGTATGGTCTGTATTCATATTAATACCAAAACGCATGCGTAAAACTTTCGCTTCACGAGGTGTTAACGTATTTAATATTTTTTGCGTTGCTTCTGACAAACCAGTGTTGGTTGCTGCATCGAGAGGAGATTCAATGTTGATGTCTTCAATGAAGTCACCTAAATGCGAATCTTCATCATCACCGATTGGAGTTTCCATGGAGATAGGTTCTTTCGCAATTTTTAATACTTTACGAATTTTATCTTCAGGTAAATCCATGCGCTTACTAAGTTCTTCTGGGGTAGGTTCTAAACCTGTTTCCTGAAGAATTTGGCGTGAAATACGATTTAATTTATTGATGGTTTCAATCATATGCACAGGGATACGAATAGTACGCGCCTGATCCGCGATGGAGCGGGTGATAGCTTGACGAATCCACCATGTCGCATAGGTCGAGAATTTATAGCCGCGTTGATATTCAAACTTATCGACGGCTTTCATCAAGCCAATGTTGCCTTCTTGAATTAAATCTAAAAATTGCAAACCTCTATTGGTATATTTTTTCGCGATAGAAATGACTAAACGTAAATTTGCTTCAACCATTTCTTTTTTAGCGCGACGTGCTTTGGCTTCACCAATAGACATACGACGATTCACTTCTTTGATTTCAGGAATCGTCATTTTCATTTGTTCTTGTAAGGCGAGCAGTTTTTTCTGAGCGCGTTGAATATCGTTAAGGAATTCACTGAACTCAGCATAATAACTTTTGCCTGTGTGACCTATGCACCATTCAAGATTAGTTTCATTATTTAAGAAAGAGCTGATGAACACTTTACGCGGCATGCGTGCTTTATTGACGCACAAGTTCATGATGTAACGTTCTTGAGCACGAATTTCATCGAGTAAATTGCGCATCTTTCTGGAAAGCTTATTAAATTGGCGAGCAGCTAATTTAATATCCATGAAACATTTAGCGAGTTGATCACGTTTTTGTAACCATTTTTTGCTTTGAGTGCCATGTTTTTTCTCATATGCAATGGTTTCATCATAAAGTTGGCGTAATTCTGCAAAACGTACTTTCGCAATTTCGGGGTCAGGTCCAGTTTCTTCTTCAAGGAAATCAGAGCCACCGCCTTCGCTTTCTTCTTCCTCTTCTTCGGAAGCAGCGATAGGAGCCGCAGTTTTTTCTGTTGATTCTTCGCCCGTAAAGATATTGGGTTCAATGTAACCACTGATAATATCACTAAGACGTACATCACCTTTTTCGACAGCATCATACTCTGCAAGCACTTCGGCAATCATTTGTGGCTGATTGGCAAGTGTTACAAGCATTTGGTTCATACCTTCTTCAATACGCTTAGCAATCGCAATTTCGCCCTCACGAGAAAGCAATTCAACGCTGCCCATTTCACGCATGTACATACGCACTGGATCGGTGGTGCGACCAAATTCGCTGTCGACAGAGGCAAGAGCACTTGTCACTTCTTCTTCGGCAATTTCATCGTTGGCTGCTTCGTTGTCAGCAAGTAACAATTCTTCCGCTTCTGGGGCAAATTCAGCAACACGTATCCCCATGTCATTGATCATGCCAATAATTTCTTCAATTTGTTCGGGATCAGTAATATCTGCGGGTAAATGATCATTGACTTCTGCATAGGTCAGATAACCTTGCTCTTTACCACGTTTGATAAGTTCTTTTAAACGTGATTGTTTTTGCTCTTGATCCATACTATTTTTACCTATTAATCAGTGAGTTAGTAAAAACCAGGGTTAACTGGGTATTATACACGTTGTTGTTTTGAACTAGTAGCGCAAAAGCGTTCCGTACCTGCTCTTTGGAAGGTGATCGGATAAGAGTTCTATAATTGATAAAGTATAGCGCAATTAGAAAAAATTGCGCGGGTTTTTTGCGTTATGATAGATGAATGTTAGGGTGTGATTTGTCTCTTGCGTAGGTCAAAGGATTTTTCTTTTTTGTCATAAAAGTCATACTCTCCACCTTCTCTAAATTTAGCATAGAAATCAATTGTTACTTTATTTCGTCTTTTTATAACATCAAAAAAAGCCTTTGTGGGCGTCGACGAGGTTGCTGATGCGGCCTCTCTTCCTAATGTTAGTATTTGGTCCAGAAGCTGCTTAGAGTTATTAGTCTTTTCAGATATAGACATTAAGTTATAGGTCTGGATCTTATCGAGCATTTCTTTTACACGCTTAGGCTTTTGCTCGTCAGGGACTTTATCCCAAATATTCTTAATATCCTTCTCTATCTTAGTAATAAGGATGTGAGCAGGCTCTGTCCTTAGATTAGCTTCCGCATTCATCCTCCGAAAGCTTTTCTGAGGATTGTTGATTACCTCTTGTAATACTCGAACTTGCTTTTCTTTTTCTTTTTCGTTAAAGACAGCATCCTTCACACTTGGGTGAAGTAGAGCAGTGAGTATATCATTTTGTTTTTGTTTTTGTTCTGGGTCCTCCTGGGGTAGTGCGAGTATTTTTGTAAGACGTTCTCTTTTTTCCTTTTCATCCGACTCGGTTCCAATTATTGTAAGAGCTTCATTATAGTCCACTGGCATAATCGCGCTCCTTATATTATACGGCTACATACATAATAGAGGAATATTCTCATTTCATTATAGCATATGTATTATTTAGTCAATCAAGAGGCGAATTTTAATGTAAATTGCGCAATATATTGATTTATCATTAAATTTTTAAGAAATAAGAATAGTCAGTCACTTATCATGAATTAACTCATGCAAGTATTTTTTTTCATCAAGGGTTAAGCCATTCTGAGCAGCTTTTGATAACATAGCATCTATCATTTGTTTATTAGCCAATTTTTTCAGGCGTGCAATACTACCCAAAAATTCAAGGGTTATGCCAGCATCTGGTATCATATGTTCCATGTGAGCAAATTTGACTAATATTTTTTCTTCTTCGCTTTCTCTAAAGTATTCAAGTAATTCTCCAGTTGTTGTGACAGCATGGGTTTTAATAATGCTTATTAACCGTGTCAGTAGATCAAAACCACGGATTTCCAGTGTAGGTAAGGGCTCAGTCATGCTGTTTGCAAGCGTAGGTTCCTGTACTAATAATGTGATAGCAAGACGTAGAGAAGAAGGTGATCGCGCTGTGCTTGATTTAATTGCGGGTTTAATCGAGGTGTGGGCGGCTTGTTTGGTTGGTGCGATCTCCGTGACAGCTATGCGGGCTCTTTTTGCTAGTTCATCTAACATCATCGTTTGGAAGATGCCAGGAGGTAACTGTTGAAGATGTTCATTAGCTAATTTGACAAACCGCGCTCGTCCATCAGTAGTGCTCAAATCAGTTTGAGAACCTATATGTTGAAAAAAGAAATGCGATAAGGTCGAAGCATTTTGTATGCGTTGTTCAAAAGCAGTTTTGCCTTCTTTGCGTATTAAACTGTCTGGGTCTTCATTGTCCGGCAAAAACATAAAACGTATTTGAATATCATCGCGCATGATAGGCAGGGTCACTAACAATGCTCGCCAAGCCGCGGTGCGCCCCGCCTGGTCGCCATCAAAACAAAATACAATGTCAGATGTGTGCTTGAACAATCGTTGTAAGTGATGTGCGCTGGTGGCAGTACCTAGAGTGGCCACAGCATATGAAATGTCCATTTGAAAGAGAGCAATGACATCCATATAACCTTCAACAATAAGTACCCGTTGCAATTCACGATGAGCTGACAAAGCCTGGTGTAAACCATACAGTTCGTGACCTTTTTGAAAAATAGGGGTTTCAGGTGAGTTGAGATATTTAGGTTCACCTTTGTCTATCATACGTCCACCAAAACCAACGATTCTTCCACGACGATCATGAATAGGAAACATAATACGATCACGAAAACGATCATAAAAGCCACCGTCATCTTTTTTAATGAGTATGCCTGTCTCAAAAAGCTGTTGTTTGAGCGTAGCTGATTTGCCTATCGTTTGTAATACATGATCCCAGCCAGGTGGGGCATAGCCTATGCCAAAATCTTTAGCAATGCTGCCAGATAGACCGCGGTTTTTTAAATATTGTATAGCAGGGGGGGATTGTCGTAGCTCTGCTTGGTAATATTTAGCAACTTGGGTAAGTAATGCATATAGATCAGGATTCATGTTAGGTTTGTTTGATGCAACTGTTTCACGAGGGATGATCATACCCGTGAGTTTAGCTAATGACTCAATGGCTTCGGGAAATGATAATTTATCGTATTGCATTAAGAAGTCTATGGCATTGCCATGAGCGCCACAGCCGAAGCAATAATAGAATTGTTTATGTTGGCTGACAGAAAAAGAGGCTGATTTTTCGGCATGAAAGGGGCAGCAAGCAAAATAGTTATTGCTGGATTTTTTGCGCAAAGGCACGCGACCGTCAATAAAATCGACAAGATCGACTCTAGCTAACAGCTGTTGGATAAACTCACGTGGGATTAATTCCTTGCTCATGCATGTACTTCAATGACTGATTAGGGGTGTATTATTAGAGTATCAGAAATTGGGTGGCCCCGCACCTGTTGCGGGGGTGCCCACCATGCTTAGGTAGGTAATTTATCTTTAACTTTAGCGCTAACCGCCGCAACATCTGCCCGCCCTTGGACTTTGGGCTTTAAAATTCCCATCACCTTGCCCATATCACGCATAGATGCCGCATTCGATTCTTTGATAGCCGCGTCTATCATGGCTTCAATTTCCGCATCTGAAAGCTGTTCAGGTAAATAATGTTGGATAACCGTGATTTCTGCAGCTTCTTTTTCTGCAAGATCAGGGCGATTACCGGCTTCATATTGTGCAATGGATTCGCGGCGTT
>CAZHMQ010000088.1:0-9144 GCA_964533645.1 uncultured Coxiellaceae bacterium | reverse complement strand
CCTGCTCCCATCGGACCAATAAGAAATATATTTTGATATTGTAATTTTTTCATGCCTAACCTTATTCGATGGTAACAAAAAACACTATGATCTCGATCTTTTCAGTCTTATATTATACGTAAACCTTGCCCTCGGATAAACCTCAATCATAGCAGTCTTCTTTCATTATCCTTGGAGTCACAAAAATAAGCAGCTCCCGCTTGTTTTTCAACTTATCTTGTTGTTTAAACAACCAACCTATCAAAGGAATATCCGCTAAAAAAGGGACGCGACGCTCATCTTGTTCATTGTTGATCTCATAAATACCTCCCAGGACTATGGTTTGACCTGTTTTGACTTGAATATTCGTTATGATATGTCGTGTATTAATAGCAGGAACACCGAGCACCATGCGTTTACTCGGTTTATCTTGATTTATTTGTAGCTGTAACAAAACTTGATCCCCTGGCATGATTTGTGGGGTTACTTTCAAGCTTAGCACCGCTTTTTTAAAAGTGACAGATGTTGCACCACTGCTACTACTTTCTTGATAAGGAATTTCTTCACCTGATTCAATAACAGCCATTTGTTGACTTGCTGTATACAAGCTGGGACTTGAAATTAACTCACCATGCCCTGCTCGTTCTAACGCGGATAATTTCATATCTAAACGCGAACCATCAGGTAAATTTAATACCGCCAAACTATACTGGGGATTTGCATCCGAAGTATGAGTCAAAGTCTCATCACCCTTCTGACCTGAATGAACTGAAAAATGTATCCCAAGTTCACGCTCATAATCACTATCAATACTCGCAAGATGCGCCTCAATGCGCACCTGACGAACAGGAATATCTAATCGTGTGATAAATTTATTGATAGCATCCATATTTGCTTCTATATCACGAACGCATAACATATTCGTGCGGGCATCTACACTGACAAAGCCTCTTTTAGTCACTAACGTGTTCTTTACATCTTGTAACAAATGAGCAATATCCGCAGCCTTTGCATATCGAACTTGCCAAATACGTGTCACGATAGGCAAGGTTTCATATTCTAGCATCTTTAATTTTTTTTCAGTTTCTTTGTGTTGAATAAACTCCTCTCTAGAACCTACAAATAAAGTATTTTTAATTTTCCACGTATGCAAATCATGCATGGCAAGCACCATCTCAAACGCTTCTTTATGACTCATATTATTAATACGTAATGAAGTGACACCATAAATAGATGGACTCATCATGATATTTTGATACTGTGATTTTGTCAGAAGATGTAAAACATCTTGAATACTTACATTTTGCAAATTAAGCGAAATCGTTTTTTCAGCTGCGTGAGTGAGTTGCCAAAAGAAGACTAACAATAAACATAACAAAAATTTATTTTTAACAAAATATAGCATGTATTATCCTTTTATTTCTAACAATTGACCATACTTGATCATACTTTTACGATTACCCATTTGAACCAATATCTGATCTTTTGTAATTTCCAAAATCTTTAAGGATTTATTTATGACAGCACCTGCCGCCACCTCCAACACGCTACCATTTTCCAATCTTAACAATCCTTTAATAATTTTATTATTCTCTGTATATCCTATCCATTGCAAAACATAAAAATCTTTAGTCTCTGTATTACTGATATTAAAAACATCTATCTTCATAACAATTTTATTACTCGATTTTTTTACAATCACTTCATCAATATTTATTAAAACCTGCTCTTCGCTTAACTGATCTATTAAATTTTTTAATTGAAAAACACTTCCAGTTAAGACGAGCTTAAAAGACACCGCAATCAAATTTTTATGTTTTCGAATTTGCATAGGGTAAATTTCTTTTATTAAAAATTTACTCGCAATAATTTTGTTAATGAAATACTTAATTAGCGCTTCTTGAGTGCGATAATTAAAGTATACTTTTTCATGAACCTTTTGATTTTTGACATAAGATTTTTTTTGCTTCAACATTGCTTGACTAAGCTGTTTTTCAGTGTGAAGAGCGTTAGAAATTTCTATTTTTATAGGTGAGAAAAAATAATAATAAAAAATAGTAAATATAAATATATGTGAAAAAAACAATTTAATCCAAGCCATCATCTTTCAACTCCACACTCATCCTATCAGTTTGAACTTGAAATTTTATTGCATTGAACGGGGAATGAATTTTTATGCTTTTAATCACTACAGTAAAATTAAATTGTTTTTCGCAATAGTCCATGAAAGATAAAAACAAAGTCATTAGATTTACGACGCCATCAATTTTTATTATTCCTTTTTGAACTTCAATCGTATCCCAAGATATAGCGGAGTAAATAAACATAGCATGTAACAATTTTTTTAACTGATATTGATTTTGGCGAGCTTTATGGATTATGTTACGCAACGCAACTGAAGTATTATCTGTTTTATTAACATATTTATCTGACTTTTTTGTGAATCTGACAATACGTTTTTCAATAGCATTGAACTCAACTTTCAAATGATGGTATATCAAAGCACACACCACACATGACGTTATAATAGACAACAAAGCTATCATTTTGAAAATTTTTCTTTGTCGCGCTTTAGCATACTCACGCCAAGGTAATAAATTAATCGTTAGCATGAGGTTATACCTCTTAAAGCTAACCCACAACACACTAAAAAGTTATTTGGCACCGCATTATTAATACTAAGATCTCGTATCATATTATCAAAAGGATTAATCCATTCAGATTCCATGGATAATTCATGAGAAATATATTCAACCAGCTCTGAAGCATTCGGCATATTGCCCATAAGATATATTTTTTTCGGTTCTATCGTTTGTTCATGTGCATCATATATTTTCAATACTGCTTTAAGCTGCACTCCTATTTGATCTGTAGTTCCCATCATTGCTTGCTGATATAAGATATTATTTTCGCTTAATAGTATAAACTGGGAACCTAGATGGTTTAGTTCCAGCAAAAAAATAGGGTAAGACCGTACTTTATGTGATAAGGCAAAATGTGCTGCCCTTGCCAATGCATAAAGATCAACATCTACAATAGATACCTTCACTCCTGCGCTCTCAATCATATTGATATAAAGCATTAATGCATCATGACGAGTGGCTATCAACCATACTTCTTTATCTATTTCTATATAATCATAAGCGAGCACATCATTTACCCCTGGGAAATAATCATTAATCTGATCACCAAGATTGATAGCTGCGGCCTCAGTAAGAGAGATTTTTTTGCTAATGATAGACTGCATGGGTACTGCAATGGTGACATTTGCGGCATGAACGTGAGCTTTCTGTATGATTTTTTTTAAATACGCTATGACAATATCTGTTTGCTGAATCTTTCCGTCGACGATAGCGCCAACTGGCAAGGCCGATACTGCCATTTTTTCTATATAAATATGTTGTTTTTTTCGTCGCAAAGCTAACAAGCGAACTTCTGTCGAACATATATCCAATCCTAGACTACGGCTAGGCTTACCATAATGAAATAGGGGCAATGAATTTTCTCCTTGAATCATAAAAAATGACAATAAAAATAGGGGACATACAATTGTGTGTATTAAAAATGATCAATAATGGGCTTTGTTGTGAAATTTTTAAGGGTATTTGCTGATTTTTTGCGGAACAAAAGACAATATCTGATTGAATAAGATGATATATTGTCCATTTTTGTAGTAAAATGCAACTTCATAATTACATTTTGTAGTGGGCTATGAAACATTTTTTTCGAATACTAAAAAGACTATTCATTATCAGCGTTGTTTTCTTTAGCATTATTGCTATTGGACTCTTGTACTATATCGAATTTCAACTACCCGATATCAACGCTCTTAACACCGTGCAACTTCAAGTTCCATTACAAGTTTTTACCCATGACGGTAAACTCATAGCCGAATACGGTGAAAAACGTCGTATTCCATTACCTTACAATCAAATTCCTAAGCAACTCATAGACGCCGTGCTTGCCACAGAAGACCAACGTTATTTTCAACATCCTGGAATAGATATTCCAGGGTTAGCAAGAGCGGGTATTAAACTCATTTTGACCGGTAGAAAAGAACAAGGCGGCAGCACTATCACCATGCAGGTTGCCCGCAGCTTTTATTTGACAAGACATAAAACATTTGGTCGAAAACTTCGTGAAATTCTGCTCGCTTTAAAAATAGACCATCAACTCAGCAAACAAAAAATTCTTGAATTGTATCTTAACAAAATATTTCTTGGTGCACGTGCTTATGGTGTCGAAGCTGCTGCAGAAGTATATTACGGTAAACCGTTAAATCAGCTTAGCTTAGACCAATATGCGATGTTAGCGGGATTACCAAAAGCTCCTTCCGCGCTGAACCCCATTGCCAATCCAGATGCTGCAAAAAAACGTCGCGATCATGTGTTGGGTCGCATGTATGAATTAAGCATCATCAACGAAGCCGACTATAAAAAAGCATTAGATGCACCCCTTAATGCTCATTATCATGAGCTACAAACTGAAGTAAAAGCGCCTTATGTAGGCGAACTGGTGAGACGACAATTACAAGAAATGTATGGTGACCAAGTCTATACTGATGGCTTTAAGGTATACACAAGCATTGATAGCCATATGCAAAATAATGCAAACCAGGCTGTACGTAATAATCTTATTGCTTACGATCAACGTCACGGCTACCGTGGACCCGAGAAAAACTTAGGCACACCTAGTTTGAATCAAATGCAACAATGGGAGCAAAAACTCGCTGAAATCCCAGTCATTAATGGATTAGAACCGGTTGCAGTCATTGATGTGATGCCAAAAAGTATGACTGTACTTCGCGCCAATGGAGCATTGGTAACTATTCCATGGCAGGGATTATCTTGGGCACGCAGACAAATCAATGAAGATTACTTAGGTCGCATGCCTTCGACTGCTGAAGAAATTGTTCGTTTAGGCGATGTGATTCGCATGACATCCACACCTCAAGGCTTGCGCTTAGCACAAATCCCCGCGGCCGAAGCTGGCATTGTTGCTTTAAATCCAATCAATGGCGCTATTTTAGCACTTGTCGGTGGCTTTGATTATAACAGCAGTAAATTTAATCGTATTACCAATGCCGCTCGTCAGCCAGGCTCAAGCTTTAAACCCTTTGTGTATTCTGCAGCTTTAGAAAAAGGTTATACGCTGGCGACTATTATTAATGATGCTCCTGTCGTGATTGAAAACCCCAATGACAATAGTTTATGGCGTCCGCAAAATGATACTCATAAATTCTATGGACCTACCCGTATACGTGATGCGCTCACCCTCTCACGTAACTTAGTCTCTATCCGCCTTTTAGACTTAATTGGTATCTCCTACACTATCAAATACACACAACGTTTTGGCTTTAGCAAAAATCAATTACCTGCAGGCTTATCACTTGCATTAGGAACCGCACTGGTGACGCCATTACAAATGGCTTCGGCTTACGCCACTTTTGCAAACACGGGTTTTAAAGTGATACCTTTTGCGATTGAACAAATACGCAACTCTCAAGACCAGGTTATTTACGAAGCAAAACCTTTAGCTTCATGTCCCACATGCCCAATAGAAGAAGACCCGGCACAACAAAAAACGCATGCTCCACGTGCAATTTCTTCGCAGAATGCGTTCCTTATTACATCAGCTCTGCATGATGCACTGCAACACGGTGCTTTAGCGCAAGCACGTACTTTACAGCGTAAAGATCTAGCGGGAAAAACCGGTACAACACAAAATCAAGTCGATGCATGGTTTGCGGGTTATAGCACTGAATTAGTCGCTATCTCTTGGCTGGGATACGATCAACAACAACGCTCTCTACATGAATATGGCGCGCAAGCCGCTCTACCTATGTGGATTGAATTCATGCAAGCAGCCTTAAAAGATAGACCTGAACGTCCCATGAACGAGCCAGAAGGCATAGTCAGCGTGAAAATTGATCCTATGACAGGTAAACGTGCTGCTATCAATGATCCTGTGGCTAAATTTGAATACTTTATGTCACCGTATATTCCTGATGAAGATCAGTCTATGACAGCGCAAGATAATACCACTGCGCCTGAGGGAGATACATCGGGAACGGGGGTTTATTAAATGTAAATATAAGGGTGGGCCACCCTACAATTTTTCCCAAGTTATTTTGTCTTCTTGATCAACCCAACACACATCTTCACATTGCACATAAGCAAATTCGTGCCTATCATCAGCAAAATTTTTTCTAAGACCATCAAAAGTCGATACTTCACCATCTTCCAAGATAGCCTGTTTCATGAGCGCTGTAGTATCCATGGGATTATAAACTTTCAACACGACATCTCGCCAATCAACAGGTATATTAAATACTATGTTTTGTGTTGGACAAATCAATGGCTTTATTTTTTTATCCGGTATAAAACCCTGCTGAACTGCCGCATCATAAATCATTTTAATCCCACGGTATTTGCTTTGTACGGTATATCCTGCAATATGCGGCGTTGCAATCAAAGCTCTATCTAACACTTCAATGTCAATAAACGGTTCGTTTTCCCATACATCTAAACACCACATCAGATATTCGCCATAAAGCTTGAGATCATTAAAATCGATCACTGCGCCACGGCCCGTATTCATTAAGATTGTATTTTTTTTCTGTCTCTCTAAAAACGGCTGTTGGATCATATGATAGGTAGGATATGGACCTGATCTCGTAAGTGGCGTGTGCAAACTAATCAAATCTAGATCTGAAAATTCCTCTAATGGCACATGTGGAAAATTGGCTTCTTTTTCGGCACGCAAAGGATCACATTGCATGACCTCAAAACCTAATAGCTGTAGTTTTTCCACCACACGAGAACCAATATGACCTACGCCTATGACACCTGCGCGCAAACGATTCCCTGTTAAATAGCCTTGTTTTTGCATGGCTGCAATAGCACACACTACATATTCAACAACCGCAATCGCATTACAACCGTGAGCATTTGCCCAGCCTATACCAGCTTGATGTAACCACTCTATATCAAAATGATCTGTACCTGTCGTAGGACTTGCCACAAACTTAACATTTGTGCCCGTTAATAAAGCTTCATTCACTTTAGTGATTGAGCGAACCAAAAGGATGTCTGCATCTTTTATTTGATGTTGTTGTAAACCACGTCCCTCAATCAGATGTGCATCATCAAAATAATGTTTTATAAAGGGAATGTCTTGATCAGCTATAATTTTCATGTATCCCTCAGCTGATCTAAAACTATACCAAAAAAAATCGCAAAACCCACCCAATTATTATTTAAAAATGCTTTAAAACATTTTTGCGGCTCTCTATCTTTAATCAACCACTCTTGATAAAAAAATAAAAAACTGACTACCAACAAACTCGCAAAATAATAAAACCCTAGACGAAAGAAGAAACCCACCCAAACCATGAGCAACACAAAAACCATTTGCAGCAATCCTATAAAGAACTGCTCTCTTTCGCCAAATAAAATCGCCATGGATTTAACACCCACATTGATATCATCCGCTTTATCCGTCATGGCATAAAAAGTATCGTAAATCATAGGCCATACCATAGCCGCAAAAAAAAGCACCCAACCGCTTACCGGTACTTCATTAAGTTCCGCTGCAAATGCCATAGGGATACCCCATGAAAACGCAATACCCAAACCTACTTGTGGTAAATGCGTCACGCGTTTTAAAAAGGGATAAATCATGGCAAACAACAAACCGAAAAAAGCTAAAATGATAGTAAGCCCATTGAGTTGCCAGACTAGCAAAAATGCTGATGCAATCAGTATCCCAAAAAATATCCAGGCTTCTTTCAAGGAAATTTTTCCTGTCACAAGTGGACGCCCTCGGGTACGCTCCACGTAACCATCCCATTTTTTATCTGCTATATCATTCACAACACATCCTGCAGAACGCATTAATATGACGCCTGCAATAAAAATAGCCACAATACCCCAGTCGGGTTGGCCATTGGATGCCAGCCAAAGTGCCCACAACGTAGGCCATAACAATAACAATATACCAATAGGTTTATGTAAACGAATCAGGTAAAAATACTGTTTTAGTTTTTCATACATAATGTTGTCAAATCCGGCATTAATATTTCAGTAAGTAACAAGGAATGGTCGTGTAACTTAAATAACGATCTTCGCACCCACGATGCTTGTTGCTGATCGATTGGCGAAAAACCTTGCCAAAGTTTGCCTGGCTCTATATAGATAAATTCAAATTTATCACGTTTAATCTCAGGATCTTGGAATAAGACAGATCCTAATGGACGATTTTTTAAATGTGATAATGCTTGTTTACCCCTAAGCATATCCTGTGGAACGACCGTTCGTCCATACAACCAAATCTTTGTATCGCTACAAATACACACTTCACGAATTAAAGCTTCTTCACTAGACTTTAACTGCAATAACTCAGACTCCCAAGCTTCAGGTGCGTACCAATCCTCACGTATCACTTCAATCGTAGGATTTTTTATTCCATGGTCTTCTAAACGTTGCATGAACGAGCCCGCATGGCTAAGCCATAGTTGCAATTTCGTTGGATTATTTACATCCAGCAAGGGCTGCCAATGATTTTTATCTGCTTGCATGATAGGTTCTTATATAGATTCATGAGGTTTTATTGTACTATAGTCAAAAATAATATTGGATAGATTTATGACAGCACCTATCGTCATCATAGGCACTGGTCTTGCAGGCTATCAACTAGCCCGTGAATTCAGAAAAATAAGCCCCGATACCCCGTTAACACTCATTACAGCTGATCATGGTGAATATTATCCCAAACCTCAGTTATCGACGGCATTGACCCAAGGAAAAACCCCCGAAACCCTGGTTACCTCTCATGCGGAATCCATGGCTAAACAATTAAATGCCGCGATACTTACCCAAACCAAAGTCACAGCGATACATCCCGATACCCAAATGATCCACATGGGTGAACAAACTTTGATCTACGATAAATTGATTATCGCTATAGGTGCAGAAACGATCAAAGTACCTTTAGAAGGCGATGCCGCAAATGAAGTGTTATCCATTAATCATATTTATCATTACAGCCATTTTCAAAATTTAATCAAAAATAAAAAAAATATTGCTATTTTAGGTGCCGGACTCATAGGCTGCGAATTTGCCAATGATCTCTGTAATGCAAAATATCAAGTGCATATGATTGCCC
>CAZHMQ010000087.1:0-9381 GCA_964533645.1 uncultured Coxiellaceae bacterium | reverse complement strand
CCGCGGACAAGCCGCGGGACGACGTGGGTGGGGGTTAATTGACGACAGACCCTAACTTAACCGATGTTTTTTTTCAACTATATGATTTTTAAAATTTAAGTTTCTGCATAAAAAATTTGTATTTGGTTATTTTTTATGCTACCATGGGTTTTGCTGTAAGAGTCGCGCCGATTTGATAACAGATTGCAGGCGCTTTATAAATTTTGCTAAAGAGTGAGTTGTTTATGAATTCGTACAAATATTTTTTTACAAATGGCACTTCCATTCGATTTCTATTTATTCCTCATTTTATTTCTTTAATGCGCATGTGAAGCCTGTTTTAGCTTGAGCCTAGTGTTATCACTATCGCTCATCTAAAACAGGTTTTTAGCATACTTTGCACGCATTTATGAATTTTATATCTATAAAACGAGGAATACCTATGACTAACTTTAATAACCATTTTACTACCCGTTGTATTCATGCGGGTGTTGAACCTGATCCGGTAACAGGGGCTATAGTAACGCCTATTTTTCAAACGACTACCTATGTACAAGATGCTGTGGGTGTGCATAAAGGCTTTACCTATTCTCGAAGTGGTAATCCAACTGTTAAAGTTTTAGAGAAAAAACTTGCTGATTTAGATCATGTGGAAAATGCTTTGTGCTTTGCAACCGGGATGGCTGCTATCACTACGCTTTGTCTCACTTTATTAAAAAGTGGTGATCATGTGGTGTGTTCCGAGGTAGTGTATGGCGGTACAGTGCGGCTATTGCAGGATATATTAAGTCGCTTTGGTGTGAGCACGAGTTTTGTGGATAGTTCTAAGATTGAAAATGTTAAAAAAGCTATTCGTAAAAATACCAAATTCATTTTTATTGAAACACCCGCCAATCCAACGTTAAAACTTACGAATATTGCTGCTGTCGCAGAGATTGCTAGAGCTCATCACATTCCTCTTGTGGTAGATAATACATTTTTAACTTCCGCATTACAAAAATGTTTTGATCTAGGCGCAGATATCGTATTGTACTCCACTACTAAATATTTTGATGGTCATAATGCTACTGTGGGCGGGGCATTGTTAGCAAAAGATGCTGATTTAATAGCAAAGTTTGATTATGTTCGTAATACCCTTGGTTGTATTCAGTCCCCTTTTAATGCTTGGTTGACGTTGCAAGGTATTAAAACGTTGGACTTAAGATTGCAACAACACTCACAACATGCTTTGGAAGTTGCTAATTTTTTAGCTTCACATCCTAAAGTGCAATGCATTAACTATCCTGGATTAGAGAGTTTTTCACAATATGCACTTGCTCTGCAACAACAGCTAGATTTTGGTGGTTTATTAACTTTTGAGGTTCACGGAGGTTATGACAATGCTGTAAAAGTCATGCATAACGTAAAGTTATGTGCTTTAGCAGAAAACCTTGGTTCAATCGAAACATTGATTACACATCCCGCTTCCATGACGCATGCATCCGTGCCTCTAAAACAACGACAAGCTATGGGAATCACGGATGGTTTAATTCGCCTCTCAGTGGGGCTAGAAAGTCCTAAGGATATTATAAATGATTTAGATCAGGCGCTTGCGAAGTGTCAGGAGTCCATATGAAAAAACATAATATAGCTGTGCTTAAATTTGGAAGTTCAGTGCTATCTTCTGTTCATGAAATTTCTCGTGTTGTGCATGAGGTTTATCACTATTTACGTCACAATTATAAAGTAATGGTCATCGTATCAGCTATAGGTGATACCACAGATGAATTAATCGAATTAGCAAAAACATTATTAGATGATGATGTTAATTCAATATCTACACAAGAATATGCAGAATTGCTTTCTATAGGAGAAAACATATCAGCTTGCTTGTTCACATTAGGTTTAGATAGAGCGGGTATAAAAGCAAAAAAAATCGCCACTAGCTGTTTGACGACCAGAGGTTCGATAGCCAATGCCGAACCAGAAAATTTAGATACACACTTCATATTGAATTTATTTAATCAATATGGTGTGCTGGTGTTGCCAGGGTTTGCTGGACGAGATAATCAACATAACACTACGTTATTAGGGCGTGGTGGTTCTGATTTTAGCGCAATTTTTGCTGCTTGGGCGTTAAAAGCGGATAGATGTGTTATCTATAAAGATACTGATGGTATTTATGATGGTGACCCTAAAATATCAGTGAATGCCAAACATTATAAATGTCTTAGTTATGAAGATGCATTAGCACTTTCCTCAGGTGTCATTCAACAGAAGGCTTTACAATTTGCTCAGAACAAAAATTTTAATTTCATCGTAAAATCATTGGGTAGTATAAATGAAACATTAGTAGGCAGTAAGCCATCGCTGTTTGCGCCCAATGTCAAAAATGAAAAAAAATTAAAAGTATTATTGTTTGGTGTAGGAACTGTGGGATTGGGTGTTTATAAGCATTTACTGGCCAATTCACATTTGTTTGATATCGTAGGTGTGGGAGTAAGTGATCTCACTAAGCACGCATCTCAACATATTCCAAAACATCTTATTTCTAATAACATCCAAGCATTGCTGGAGCGTGATTGTGATGTGGTGATTGAATTAATCGGCGGAATTGAAGTAGCTGAATCGTTGATTTCCCAAGCATTAATGAAAAATTGTCATGTGGTCACTGCAAACAAAGCGCTTATCGCAGAAAAAGGAGAAATTTTGCGAGCAATAGCGGAAAAATACGATGTGACTCTGCATTATTCTGCAGCTGTTGCGGGTGCTATACCTATTTTAGAAGTGCTACAACAATTAAAAAACTCTGATAATGACATCGAAGAGATTAGTGGTATCTTAAACGGCACCTGTAATTTCATTCTTGAAAAAGTAAAAGAAGGAAATAGTTTTAAGGATGCTATAAAGTTGGCCAAGCATTTAGGCTATGCTGAACATGATCCTACTGCGGATATCAATGGCTTAGATGCTGCTCAAAAAACAGTGCTTATTTCACGTATTGCCTTTGATCAAGATCCTGATCAGTTAGATATTACAGGTATTCAGCATTTAAAAGAGCAACACATTCATGATGCATTAAAACGACATAAAATCATTCGGTTAGTCGCGCAGTGTCGTCGTAAAAATAATAAAATTCATGCCGTGGTAAAACCGTTGTTTTTAAATGAGGATCATCCATTAGCACAAGTGCAGAGTGCAAATAATGTTGTCATGATTCGCAATACGCGTAACGAAGATCAATATTGGTATGGAAAAGGCGCAGGGCAGTGGCCTACCGCAGAATCTGTTTTTGCGGATTTACTCACGTTATCTAACACATTGTTGAGGAGGGAAAGATGATAAATAAAAAAAATCTTTCCATAAGTTTTGAGGTGTTTCCAGCCAACACGTTGGCAGGATTTCAGAAACTTGGCGAAACGTGTCAGCATTTTAATAAATTGAAGCCAAATTTTATATCCGTAACTTTTGGTGCGGCTGGGGCGGCTCAAACCAAGACTTTTCGGACGGTGCGTCAGTTAAGATATTTTGACATTCCTACCAGTCCTCACATTTCTTGTGTGAATATGACTAGGTTGCGCCTGGAGAAAATATTATTTTTTTATAAAAAATATGGGATAAATCGATTAGTTGTTATTCGGGGTGATCATTCTGCGAGTCATTCAGATAGGCCAGAGTTTTGTTATGCTTATGATTTAATTAAAGCTATACGTCACATGACAGGGGATTATTTTCATATTGTTGTTGCGGCATATCCCGAGTTTCATCCTCAATCGGTATCGAGCGAAGAAGATTTGTTGTATTTTAAACATAAAGTAGACATAGGCGCATCCAGTGCCATTACACAATTCTTTTTTAATGACGATGCTTATTTGCGCTTTCGTGATCATTGTGATAAAAACGGTATAACTATTCCTATCATACCAGGCATCATGCCTATTTATGATTATCAGAAATTGCTGCGTATTGCTGGAGCCTGTGGAGCAGAAATTCCCATATGGTTACGCAAACGATTGGAATATTTGTCGAATGATCCACATGGATTGCAGTTATTTGGCATGGAAGTGATTTCAAACTTATGCGAAAAATTGCTAAGAGAAGGAGTGCCTGGGTTGCATTTTTATACACTTAATCAATTGAATTGGGTGGCTCAAATACATGAGTATTTATTCGTTTAGTATGGGCGCAAGCCAGCGTTTCATGGTATTTAAATCCATGTTCTTTCGTTTGGCATAATCTGTCGCCTGATCTTCCGAAATTTTTCCAACTCCAAAATATTGCGATTCAGGGTGCGAAAAATACCACCCGCTGACAGATGAAGCAGGTAGCATAGCGTAATTTTCAGTAAGAGTTATGGATGTAAGTTTGGTTGCGTTTAATAATTCAAATAAAGCGGGCTTTTCAGTATGGTCAGGACAAGCAGGATAGCCTGGGGCTGGTCGAATACCTAAGTATTTTTCGGCAATTAAATCATCATTGGAGAATTGTTCATGAGGCATGTATCCCCAAAATTCTTTACGTACACGTTCATGCATGTGTTCCGCAAAAGCTTCTGCAAATCTGTCTGCAAGCGCTTTAACTAGAATACTATTATATTCATCATGGTTTTTTTCAAACTCAGCAACTTTTTTCTCAAGTAATAAGCCCGATGTGACAGCAAAACCGCCAATATAATCCGCGATACCAGATGATTTAGGTGCAATAAAGTCAGCTAGGCATAAATTGGGTTTATTAGATGCTTTGCGTGTTTGTTGACGTAACATATGTATAGTCATAAGTACTGTTTTACGAGTTTCATCCGTGTAAATTTCAATATCATCACCCACGCTGTTTGCGGGAAAAAATCCTATGACTGCATTCGCTTGAAACCATTTTTCATGAATGATTTGTGATAGCATGGTTTTAGCATCAGAAAATAATTGTTTTGCGCTCTCTCCAACCACTTCATCATGAAGAATGGCGGGATAACTTCCTGCTAATTCCCAGGTATGAAAAAATGGCGTCCAGTCTATGTAGTGGCTGAGTTTTTCTAACGAATAATGAGTAAAATGTTTCAAACCAAAAAAACCGGGCTTAGTTGGCTTAAAGTCCGCAACAAATTTATTCTCGCGTGCTTCTTCTAGTGAAATAAATTCATTTTCAGATCTGCGATTTTTGTGGCGATTTCGTAACACTTGATATTCTTTTCGAATATTTTCAGTGTATGCGGTTTTTTGAGTATCGCTGAGTAATTGACTTACGACACCTACCGCTCTTGATGCATCGACCACATGTACCGTGCTGCCACTGTAATGAGGCTCAATTTTAATAGCTGTATGTGCGCGTGAGGTGGTTGCGCCCCCTATGAGCAAAGGCACAGAAAAATGCAAACGCTGCATTTCTTTGGCAACATGCATCATTTCTTCCAAAGAGGGGGTAATGAGTCCGCTTAATCCTATGACGTCTACCTTTTCTTGTTTGGCCGTTTCAAGAATTTTTTCCGATGATACCATGACACCTAAATCGATAACGTCGTAGTTGTTGCAAGCAAGGACCACGCCTACAATATTTTTTCCAATGTCGTGCACATCGCCTTTTACGGTGGCGAGCAAGATTTTTCCTTTCGTTTGTTGTTCAGTTTTATGGGCTGACAAGAATGGCAAGAGGTAAGCAACCGCTTGTTTCATGACGCGAGCGCTTTTGACGACTTGCGGTAAAAACATCTTGCCAGCACCAAATAAATCACCTACCACATTCATGCCATCCATAAGCGGGCCTTCTATGATTTGCAATGGATTTGCAAATGCTAGGCGCGCTTCTTCGGTATCTTCTGTAATAAATTGGCTTATGCCTTTGACTAAGGCATGGCTTAATCGTTCCGTGACAGATTTATCCCGCCAGCTTAAGTCTTCTTGTTGATTTTTAGCTTGTCCTTTAACGGTGTTTGCGACTTCTAATAAACGATCCGTCGCATCCGTTCTAAGATTGAGTAACACATCTTCAATACGAGCTAATAAATCTTTAGGAATATCTTCATAAATGGCAAGCGCGCCTGCATTGACTATACCCATGTTCATACCAGCGCGAATAGCATGATAAAGAAATGCTGAGTGTATCGCTTCTCGAATGGGATTATTGCCACGAAAAGAAAATGACACATTACTGACGCCGCCGCTTACTAAAGCATAAGGTAAAGTTTGTTTGATGCGACGAGTGGCATTGATAAATGCGAGGCCGTAGGTATTATGTTCTTCTATACCTGTTGCGATGGCAAAAATATTGGGATCAAAAATAATATCTTCAGGTGGGAAATCAAGCTCGTTCACTAATAAGTGATACGAGCGTGTACAAATTTCCACTTTGCGTTCTTCTGTATCAGCCTGACCTTTTTCATCAAAAGCCATGACAACGACGGCTGCGCCATAACGTTTAGCCAGGGTTGCTTTTTCGAAAAATCCCTGGACGCCATCTTTCATGCTAATAGAATTGACTATGCCTTTGCCTTGAATGCATTTTAACCCGGCTTCGATAACAGACCATTTGGAGGAATCAATCATGATAGGAACGCGCGAAATATCCGGCTCCGATGCTATCATATGTAAAAATTTCACCATCGCAGATTCGGCATCTAACATGCCTTCATCCATATTAATATCGATGATTTGCGCACCATTCATCACTTGATTGCGCGCAATGTCCAATGCTGTGGCATAGTTCTCACTTCGAATGAGATCCGCAAAACGTGATGAACCTGTGACATTAGTGCGTTCGCCTACGTTGACAAAAAGAGATGTTTCATCAATCGTGAGGGGTTCGAGACCGCTTAATCGACAAGCTTTAGGAATGGATGGAATAGAGCGTGGTGGTATATCAGCAACAATTTCTGCGAGTGCTTGAATGTGTTTAGGTGTGGTACCACAACAACCACCCACTATATTAATAAATTTATTTTCGGCAAATTCATGAATGGTCGCAGCCATTTGTTCAGCGGTTTCATCATATTCACCAAAAGCATTAGGTAAGCCCGCATTGGCATGCAATGTGGTGTAGGTGTCAGCAATAGTGGATAGTTCTTCAATATAAGGTCGTAGTGCAGCGGCGCCCAGTGCACAATTTAATCCAATACTAAAAGGTTTTGCATGCCGCACGGAGTGCCAAAATGCAGCAGTGGTTTGTCCGGATAAGGTTCGACCGCTGGCATCCGTAATAGTTCCAGAAATCATGACAGGAAGTGACATGCGGTGCTTTGCGAAATACGTTTCGAGCGCAAAAATCGCAGCTTTGCAATTCAGTGTATCGAAAATCGTTTCTATCATGAGAAAATCAGATTTTCCATCCACAAGTCCTGCAATAGCGTCTGTGTATGAGGAAACTAATTGATCAAAAGTGACATTGCGAAAACCGGGATCATTCACGTCGGGCGATAATGACGCCGTACGATTGGTCGGACCTAAAATACCTATGACAAAGCGTGGTTTATCAGGTGTTTCTTGAGTAAATCGATCAGCAGCCTGTTTTGCAAGTCGTGCACCTGCTAGATTAAATTCATAGGCAAGGTCAGCCATATGATAATCGGTCAGTGAAATAGCGGTGGAGTTAAACGTATTGGTTTCAATGAAATCAGCGCCTGCTTTTAGATAAGCGCTATGTATTTCTGTAATGATGCCTGGCTGGGTTAAAGATAATAAGTCGTTATTTCCTTTTAAAGCATGTGCAAAATCCGCAAAACGTACCCCACGGTAATCGGATTCTTGTAATCCATAACTTTGTATCATGGTTCCCATGCCGCCATCGAGTATCATGATACGTTGTTGTAATTGTTGTTTGAGCCAGGCTAATCTATCCATGGGAGCGAAATCTTTGATTAATAAAAGGAAGTATATAATAGTTGGAATAACAATGTATTCCAACTTAATTGGTTAACAATTTATGCTACTTTAACTTCGACCAACATATGTATGCGATCACGGTCAAGAGAGTCTTGTATGGCTAATGCAACAAATTGTTCCGGTGGATAGCCGAGTATTTCAGCAATTTTTTTTGCCTTTTTCGGGCTGATAGTTTTACGATTATGCTCTAAATCACATAAGTATTGAGTCGACATTTTTAATTTTTTTGCAAAAGCAGTCTGAGTTTGTTCTTCACAAAGACGGATGGATCGAATGGCTTTTCCAAGGGTCAATTTACCGCGTGTTTTTTCTAAATGTCTCCTTGCGCTAGTACTCATGTTTGTTTACCTCAATACGTAGAATTCCTTTGCTAGCAAATTAATTTTACACTAAAAAAGTGTAAAACATACTTTTTTCTATAAAATTTTGACAATATGTAATGCCTAAAATTTAAACATATCTTGCTATTCGCCAAACAAGCCATATTCAGGTATGATTGACACATTTTTAATGAATTGAATGATCATGAAACGAATACTAGTAACCGGTGGCGCTGGGTTTATAGGCTCACACACAGTGGATTTATTATTAAGCCAAGGCCTTGAGGTGGTTGTTATTGACAATCTTTCTTCAGGAAAATTGACTAATTTAAATCTTTTTAATCCTTCATTGCGTTTTGTACAAGGTGACGTGCGTGATGAAGCTTTGTTGCAGCGTGAATTAGCACGCTGTGATGCGGTATTGCATTTAGCAGCTTCACCTTCTGTTCCGCAATCGATTGAAAATCCTATAGAATCATTAAGAAATCACGCTGAAGGTTTTGTTTGTGTATTACAAGCTATTCGATGTAATCATAAGCCCGTGAAATTAGTGTATGCATCAAGTGCAGCGGTTTATGGTAATAGCGATGTGCCTTGCTCTGATGAGATGGAGTTACCTTCGCTACAACTTTCGCCATATGCACTTGAGAAAGTGACTAATGAGCGTTATGCTGCCACATTTGAACATTTGTTTGGCATACAAAGTTTAGGCTTACGCTATTTTAACGTCTATGGCGATAGACAAGATCCTAGTTCACCTTATTCGGGTGTGATTTCAAAATTTATTAAACAATATCAGAATAATTTACCCATTACCGTATTTGGCAATGGTGAACAATCGCGTGATTTTATTCATGTTTCAGACATAGTGCGTGCAAATTGGCAGGCGTTGCAAAGCGAAACTTGTGGTGTCATGAATATTGCGACCGGTGTTCCTGAGACGCTGTTGAATATGATTGCTTATATAGAAAAAGCTGGAGAACGTAAGGCCGAGATTTTATTTGCGGATCATCGAAAAGGTGATATTTTGCATTCTTATGCCACCACAGAAAAAGCCAAAAAAGAATTAGATTTTCAATATGCTGTATCATTAAAGGATGGGATAGCAGGATTGTTAATAGGAGAGAAGACAGTATGAGCAAGGTTCAAGCTTGTACCAAACGATCGTATGAAGTGACTAAAGCAGATTTACCTTTGTCATGTCCTATGAAAGACATGCGAGTTTGGGATGCGCA
>CAZHMQ010000086.1:0-9452 GCA_964533645.1 uncultured Coxiellaceae bacterium | reverse complement strand
TTACTGAAAACTATTTACTTTCATCTACTTATTGGCCTGTACTTACTGCTTTACCCTTTCTTTTGCCTTTACGTGTTCTTGCATTTGTCCTTGTACGTTGGCCTCTAACTGGTAAACCACGTCTGTGACGCAAACCTCTATAAGTTCCTAATTCTATTAATCTTTTTATATTCATAGAAACTTCTCTACGCAAATCACCCTCAACTTTAAATTTTGCGACTTCATTACGCAAACTTTCAAGCTCAGCTTCTGACAAATCTTTAACCTTCGTCTGTGGATTAACATTAGCCGCTATACAAATTTTTTGTGAGCGACCTCGTCCAATACCGTAGATGGAGGTTAGTCCAATTACCACATGCTTTTGGACTGGTATATTTATGCCTGAGATACGGGCTGCCATTCAACACTCCTACTTACTTACTTCACTATTAGATTTAGATTACTAAAAAGGGGGTCAGTTTAATATTGATGCACTTAAAAATCAACATAGTTTACATAAAATATCTATTTTTATGATTATTTTCATAATTTAACATATTATGTTTTGTATATTAATTAACCTTGCCTTTGCTTATGTTTTTTGTCTTTGCAAATTACTCTTACCACTCGCTTTCTACGTACTACTTTACAATTTCGACACATTTTTTTTACTGAAGCACCAACTTTCATATTACTCTCCCAATTCAGTATTCTATTAAATATTACTTAACACAGGTTAAGTTTTTATCGTGTTACACCTACTCCACCAGTACGAAAATTAGCTTTTTTAAGTAGCGATTCATACTGATATGACATGATATGTGACTGTACTTGAGCCATAAAATCCATGACAACGACAACAATAATCAATAACGAAGTTCCACCAAAATAAAATGGAACATTCCATGTCAGAATCATAAATTCAGGAAGTAGACACACTAATGTAACATAAATAGAACCTGCTAATGTCAACCTAGTCATGACAGCATCAATATACTTCGCTGTTTGTTCTCCGGGTCTAATACCTGGAATAAAAGCTCCTGATTTTTTTAAGTTATCTGCTGTATCACGAGGATTAAAGACCAATGCTGTATAAAAAAAGCAAAAGAAAATAATCGCAGCAGCAAACAACATCATATGTAAGGGCTGTCCTTGTTGTAGAGACAATCCAATAGTTCCCAACCAATGCATGCTCTTGCCGTTACCAAACCATTGAGCAATAGTAGCAGGAAACAAAATAATACTTGATGCGAAAATCGGCGGTATCACACCAGACATATTAATTTTTAATGGTAAATGACTGCTTTTAGCAGAATAAATATTACCACCTTGAACACGCCTTGCGTAATTTATCGTAATTCTACGCTGGCCACGCTCAACAAATACAACAAACGCAACCACAGCTATAATAGCAATCAATATCAACAATAATGCTAAAATTTGTAATTGACCTTCTCTTGCTTGTTCAAGTGTTTTACCTATTGCAGAAGGTAATCCAGCCACAATACCTGCAAAAATGATAAGTGATATTCCATTACCAATACCACGTTCAGTAACCTGCTCTCCAAGCCACATCAAAAACATTGTACCAGCAACAAGCGTAACCGTTGTCGTAAAATAAAATGCAAAACCAGCATCCAAAGCTATGCCATTAACAGCCAACATTTTAGAGACGCCCAATGCCTGAAATGCAGACAAAAATAAAGTGCCATAACGTGTATACTTATTTATTTTTCTTTGTCCAGATTCACCTTCTTTTCTTAATTCAGATAATTGTGGAGATATAACTGTTAGCAACTGTATAATAATGGATGCTGATATATAGGGCATTATTCCTAATGCAAAGATACTAAATCTTTGTAATGCACCACCAGAAAACATATTGAATAAACCAATAATGTTATTCTGTTGCGCATTAAACAACTCTTGCAGTTTTTGAGGATTCAAACCAGGTACTGGAACATAAGTACCTATTCTGAAGACAAATATTGCTAATAGAACAAAAAGCAATCGCCTTTTTAAATCAACAATTCCTGCATTTGCAGTACCTATCCTATTTGATGTCATTTATCCCTCAACTCTTCCACCAGCGGCTTCAATGGCTTGTTTTGCACCTGCTGTGACAGCTAATCCTTGTATTACTAAAACACGTTTTATTTCGCCAGACAGAATGATTTTTACTTCTTTGATATTCGCATTTATCAATCCTGACGCTTTTAAAACCTGCATGTCGACCGTATCTTCGTTGACTTTATTTAAGTCTGATAAACGGACTTCTTGCCTATATAAAGCTGCTTGCGATCTAAAGCCCGATTTTGGCATACGTCTTTGAAGAGGCATTTGACCACCTTCAAAACCAACTTTATGGTAACCACCAGCTCTAGCTTTTTGACCTTTATGACCTTTTCCGCATGTCTTTCCACGACCTGATCCAATACCTCTACCTAATCGTCTAGCTGGTTTTTTTGCACCTAGTGCTGGTTGTAGTGTATTAAGGTACATATTTAAACATCCTCGACTGATAATAGGTAAGCTACTTTATTGATCATTCCGCGGTTTGATGGAGTATCCATAATAACCACAGAGTGACGTATTTTACGCAGTCCTAGACCTTTTATGCATTCTTTGTGTTTAGGATGAACTGCAATCACGCTTCGTTTTAACGTGACTTTTAATTGTTTTTTGCTTGCCATAAATTAGCTTCCAGTAATTTCATCGATTGACTTGCCACGTTTTGCAGCAACATATTCAGGTGTCGTAACGCCTTCTAAAGCTTTTAATGTGGCTCTAACAACGTTAATTGGATTTGTAGAACCGACAATTTTAGCCAATACATTTTTCACGCCTAATACTTCGAAGACAGGACGCATAGCACCACCCGCAATAATACCTGTACCTTCGGAAGCTGGTGTCATGAAGACTCTAGTTGCTCCATGTTTACCTTTAAGTTGACAATGTAATGTGCCACCTTTAAGTAGCACATGACGCATGTTTTTACGTGCAGCTTCTAATGCTTTTTGTATAGCAACTGGCACTTCACGTGCTTTACCGCTACCAACACCAATACGCCCGTTACCATCCCCTACTACAGTTATTGCACCAAAGGTGAATATTCTGCCGCCTTTTACTACTTTTGCATAACGTGATACCGCAACTAACTTCTCTTGCAGACCATCACTTTTTGTTGATTGGTCATAGCTCGCCATAATTAACCCTTAAAATTGTAATCCACCTTCTCTAGCAGCATCAGCCAAAGCTTTTACACGACCATGATATTTGAATCCAGCACGGTCAAATGCTACTTCAGTAATTCCTGCATCGATTGCTCGTTCAGCAACAAGTTTACCGACTATTTGTGCAGCTTCGATATTGCCTGTTGATTTTAATTTACTTTTTAATTCTTTATCTAATGTAGAAGCACAAACTAAAACACTTGCGCCATTGGATGAAATAACTTGCGCATAGATATGTCTCGGCGTTCTATGTATACATAAACGCACAGCCTCTAGCTCTTTTGATTTCATTCTTCCACGTTTAGCTCTACGTAGTCTTTGATCTTTTTTATTCATCTCAATATTCTCTATTATTTCTTCTTGGTTTCTTTACGAACAACCAATTTAAGAGGATTAACAACACCTTTACCTTTATAAGGTTCCTGAGGTCTTATAGCCACGATTTCTGCAAGAGCATCACCTACATCTTTCTTGTTTGCTCCCTTAATAAGAATTTCAGTTAAACTTGGTGTTTCTATGGTTACACCTTCTGGAACCTGAAACTCAACTGGATGAGAAAAACCCATAGCAAGACTTAAAACCTTACCTTTCATTTGAGCACGATAACCAACACCTACAAGGGTTAATTTTCGTTCGAAACCAACCGTTACACCATGAACAGCATTGTTAATTTTAGCTCTGATTGTACCTGGTATAGCATTTTTTTTCTTTTTACCCGAACCTGATCTGCAATATAAAGTTTTTGTGCTTGGCTTAATAACAAGCTTATCGTTCTCAATAGCAATCTCGATATTTGGATCTAGCCGAACATTTAATGTTCCTTTAGGTCCTTTAATTGTGACAACTTCATCTTGCACATTTACATTAACACCTGAAGGGATGATGACAGGCTTTCTACCTACTCTTGATGTTATTAACATTGTCATTGCCTATACTCCCTACTCAACTATACAAACAACTTCGCCGCCAAGTTTTTGTGCACGGGCAGCACGCTCTGTCATCACACCTTTAGAGGTTGAGACAATTGCTATCCCCATGCCAGCACTTACCACTGGAAGCTCGTCATTTCGTTTATAGTCGCGTAAACCTGGTTTACTAATACGTTTTATTTTCTCAATAACAGGTCGGCCTTGGTAATATTTCAAAACGACTGTTATATCACTTTTACCATCTGCGGTTTGTGAATTATAATCTTGTATATAACCTTCTTCTTTTAATACACGAAGAATTGCTAGTTTAAAATTAGATGACGGTAGCGTTAACTGCTCTTTGCCGACAGCTTGTGCATTTCGGATTCTCGTCAACATATCCGCTATTGGATCTTGCATTGTCATTTTTAAATACCTCTACCTTTATTTGAGCCCAGAATGTAACCGGGCCACATTCACCAACTCGCCTTATGCATGCCTGGAATAAATCCATTCATTACAGCCGATCTCATATGTATTCTGCATAATCCAGTTAATCGATTATATGCTCTGGATCTTCCACACAATCTGCAACGATGTCGTTGTCTTGATCTACTTGAGTCACGTGGTAACATTTGAAGCTTATTTTCAGCATCAAATCTTTCTTCATCTGTTGAATGAATGCTACTTACAATAGCTTTAAGTTCCTTTCGCTTTGTATCATATTTTTGATTCAACTTTGCACGTCGTTTTTCACGTTCGATCATTGATGTTTTTGCCATGTGTTAGCCTATATCTTTTTCTTTAAATGGAAAACTGAAAGCTTCTAGTAAAGCTTGAGCTTCTTTGTTCGTCTTTGCTGTAGTGGTTATAGTAATATCTAAACCTCTTAAAGCATCAATTTTGTCATAATCAATCTCTGGAAATACAATCTGTTCTTTTAACCCAAGACTATAATTACCACGACCGTCAAAAGACTTGATTGTCAAACCTCGGAAGTCTCTCACTCTAGGTAATGCTATCGAAATCAATCTGTCTAAAAATTCATACATGCGTTCGCCACGGATAGTAACTTTACATCCTATTGGCCAGTTTTCTCTAAGTTTGAAACCAGCAATTGATTTTCTAGAGATTGTTGCAACTGGTTTCTGCCCAGCGATCTTTTCTAAATCACTCATTGCTGCAGCAATAACTTTTTTATCTTCTCTTGCTTCACCAAGACCCATGTTTAGCGTAACTTTGGTTATGCGTGGTACTTGCATTGAAGACTTGTAAGCAAACTTTGCTTTGAGTTTTTCAAGTACATCTTTTCTATAATAATCTAACAATCTTGCCATGGCTCACCCATTATCAAACATCTATTACTTCGTCAGTGGTTTTGATATAACGCACTTTACGTCCATCTTCTAATATACGTATGCCTACACGACTGCCTTTTCCTGACGCCTGATCATATAGCATCACATTTGAGCGATGTATTGGTTGCGTTTTAATGATAATGCCACCACGGTCGCCTGTATTAGGATTAGCCTTAACATGCTTCTTTACAGTATTTATACCTTCAACTACAAGCTTTTCACCACCTAACACAACAGATAGAACGACACCTTTTCTACCTTTATCTTTTCCTGTAATGACTACAACTTCATCACCTTTTTTAATCTTTCTCATATTCGTATACTCTTCACTTCATACTTATAGAACTTCTGGGGCTAATGAGATGATTTTCATAAAGTTTTCACCGCGTAGCTCACGTGTTACAGGTCCAAATATACGTGTACCTATAGGCTGCATTTGTGCATTCAATAGCACTACGGAATTTTCATCAAAGCGTATTAGCGATCCATCTGGACGTCTTACACCGCTACACGTCCTAACAATCACTGCATTTAGCACTTCTCCCTTTTTAACTCTACCTCTAGGAGCAGCTTCTTTTACGCTAACTTTAATTACATCACCAATATTTGCATAACGGCGACGTGATCCACCTAGCACCTTAATACACATAACACGACGCGCACCACTATTATCCGCCACATCGAGTATTGTCTGCGTCTGAATCATGCATTTACTCCAATTAATCTGACGGAAACAAAGACCGCCAATACTATCATGTTTATTATAAAAATAAATAAAGAATTACAAGATATTATAAAATTTATCATGTTACGAGATAACATCTTGTTCGTTCTTATCCACTACACGAACTAATTCCCAGTGTTTCGTTTTTGATATTGGACGACTTTGTTTAATCAACACAACATCTCCAACTTTACAAACGTTAGCATCATCATGTGCATACATTTTGGAAAATCGTTTCATGTATTTACCATATAGTGGATGTTTCACTTTACGCTCAACTTCCACAACGATTGTTTGGTGCATTTTGTTACTTATTACAGTTCCAATCACACTTCGACCAGTTTCATTTTGCTCTATCATAAATTATAAACCTTTTTTCTCATGCATAATGGTCTTAATTCTAGCGATCTGCCTTCTCACTTTTTTAAAAAGGTTCGCCTGAGGCGCTTGACCAACACCTTTTTGCACACGAAGATTAAACTGCTCTTTCAAAAGTGATAATAACTCAGCGTTTAATTCTTCTATTGATTTACTTTTCAATTCATTAATATTCATTACATTATCGTCCGCTCTTCAAAGATTGTTTTCACTGGCAATTTGTCAGCTGCTAGCTTTAACGCCTCACGAGCTACAATTTCAGTAACACCTTCAATCTCAAACATCATACGACCAGGCTGAACTACTGCAACCCAATATTCAACATTTCCTTTACCTTTACCTTGCCTAACTTCTAAAGGCTTTTTGGTTATTGGTTTATCTGGAAATATTCGAATCCAAATCTTTCCACCACGTTTAATATGTCTTGACATAGCTCGACGTGCTGCTTCGATCTGTCTGGAAGTAATTCGGCCATGCTCAGATGACTTTAAGCCAAATTCACCAAAGCTGACTTTGTTCCCACGTGTCGCAACACCACGATTACGGCCTTTAAATTGCTTACGATATTTTGTTCGCTTAGGCTGCAGCATTTTTTACTTCTCCTGTTTTCCTGAAGCCTTTTCTGTACTTGCTTCACTCTGCTCTCTATCACCAATAATTTCGCCTTTGAAAATCCATACTTTGACTCCAATGACGCCGTATGTGGTAAAAGCTTCACCCAAACCGTAGTCAATGTCTGCACGAAGTGTATGTAAAGGCACACGTCCTTCTCTGTACCATTCACTTCTCGCAATTTCAGAACCACCTAGTCTACCACTAACACAAATTTTAATACCTTTAGCACCTAAGCGAATTGCTGTTGTTACTGCACGCTTCATCGCCCTTCTAAACATGACACGTTTTTCTAATTGTTGAGCAACAGCTTCTGCGACCAACTTAGCGTCCAATTCAGGTTTACGCACTTCTTCAATGCTGATATGAACAGGAATATTCAATATTTTATTAACTTCATCTCTCAATGTTTCGATTTCTTTGCCACTTTTACCGATAATAACACCCGGTCTTGCAGCATATACGCTGATTTTGGCATTACGAGCTGGTCTATCAATTTGAATACGGCTTATTCCAGCTTGAGCAAGTTTCTTTTTTAAATAATCACGTACTTTAATATCTGCACATAAAGTATCTGCGAAATCTTTTGATGAAGCATACCATCTAGAAGACCAGTCTTTTACTATGCCCAAACGCATTCCTATTGGATGTACCTTTTGTCCCATTATTTATTCTCCTCACTGTTAGACACAACAACGGTAATGTGACAAGTTGGTTTTAGGATTCGGCAACCACGACCCTTAGCCCTTGCATGCATTCGTTTATAAGTGGAAGCCTGATCAGCATAAATTTTGCTAACCTTCAGCTCATCTATATCAGTACCTTGATTATGCTCCGCATTTGCGATCGCTGATTCAAGAACTTTTTTTACCACTGTAGCTGACTTTTTAGTACTAAATCGCAATATGTCTAAAGCACGGTCAACTGGCAATCCGCGAATAAGATCGCACACAAGTCGACATTTCTGTGCTGACAGTCTGGCATATCTCAATCTTGCCGCGACTTCCATTATTTACCCCCTGCTATCTTTATTTATCTTATTTAGATGACTGCTCATCTTTACCTTTAACTTTTTTATCGCCTGAGTGCCCACGAAATGTACGTGTAGCTGCGAATTCACCCAACTTGTGGCCCACCATATTTTCTGTAATGAAAATTGGCACATGCAATCGGCCGTTATGTACAGCTATCGTTATACCAACCATTTCAGGGAGCACCATAGATCGACGCGACCATGTCTTAACAGGTCGTTTGTTTTTAGATGCTACAGTCTCTTCTACTTTTTTCATCAAGTGTCTATCGACAAATGGTCCTTTTTTTACTGAACGTGGCACTCTGTAACCCTCACTTAAATTACTACAGTATCATTCATTACATTTATCTTTTTTAATAAAAGACAAATGACATTATTCTTACCGATTTCTATCACGTACTTTATACTTCTCTGTACGCTTGTTTTTACGTGTCTTATAACCTTTAGTTGGAACACCCCAAGGAGTTACAGGATGACGACCGCCCGAAGTTTTACCTTCACCACCACCATGTGGGTGATCTACAGGGTTCATTGCTACACCTCTAACGGTAGGTCTAATTCCACGTCTTCTTTTTGCACCAGCAGTACCAAGTGATCTCAAGTTATTTTCAGAATTGCTAACCTCACCTATGACTGCACGGCATTCAGAAAGTATCTTTCTCATTTCACCTGATCGCAATCTTACTGTGACATAAATACCTTCACGCGCAATCAACTGTACTGACGCTCCAGCGCTACGCGCCAATTGAGCACCTTTACCAGGTTTTAGCTCAAGACAGTGAATAACTGAACCGATAGGAATGTTCGCTAATGGAAGACAATTCCCAATTTTGATCTGTGAATTTTCACCAGAATGTATTTGGTCACCTACTTTCAAACCATTTGCTGCGATCACATACCGTCTTTCGCCATCCGCATACAAGATCAAAGCAATATTTGCTGTTCTATTTGGATCATATTCTAGTCTTTCAACTTGACCAGGAATTCCGTCTTTATTACGTTTGAAATCGATTATACGGTATTTTTGCTTATGACCACCACCGATGTGTCGACTTGTAATCCGCCCTAAATTGTTTCTACCACCCGTCTTTTTCTTCGTCGTAACTAAAGAACTATGCGGTTGACCTTTATGTAAGTCCTTGTTTACAATCTTAATTAAAAAACGTCGCCCCGGCGAGGTTGGTTTAGATACTACTAATGCCATATGTTCCTCAATATTCTACTTTT
>CAZHMQ010000085.1:0-9492 GCA_964533645.1 uncultured Coxiellaceae bacterium | reverse complement strand
TACTTGAGCTTCAGTTAGAATCATATCATAGATTTTTGCAAGAAAATGTAGATCCAGATCATAGAGAATTTTATGGATTACATGCTGCATTCAAATCCGTATTTCCTATTATTAGTTTTTCAGGCAATGCAGAATTGAACTATGTTAGTTATCGCTTAGGCGAGCCTGTTTTTGATGTAAAAGAATGTAAAATGCGAGGTTTAACCTACGGTGCGTCGTTACGTGTAAAAGTTAGATTAGTACACTACGATAAAGATGCCCCAGGTGAAACCAAAGTTGTAAAAGATATTAAAGAACAAGAAGTTTACATGGGCGAGATTCCCTTGATGACTGATCATGGTACTTTTGTGATAAATGGTACTGAAAGAGTCATTGTTTCTCAATTACATCGCTCACCAGGTGTGTTTTTTGAACATGATAGAGGAAAAACACATTCCTCAGGTAAATTATTATTTTCAGCACGCGTTATACCGTATCGTGGATCATGGCTGGATTTTGAATTCGATCCTAAAGACTGCATATTTGCCCGTATAGATCGTCGTCGCAAATTACCGGTTACTGTCTTATTACGTGCATTAGATTATTCTGTTGAAAACATTTTAGCGATGTTCTTCGAAAATAATGTGTTTCATATTCATGCAGATGAATTTAGTTTAGACCTTATTCCCGAAAGGTTACGTGGTGAAATTGCACCATTTGAAATTAAGAAAGCAGGAAAAGTTATTATAGAAAAAGGCCGTCGAATCACAATTCGTCATATTCAACAGCTAGAAAAAGCTGGAATCAAAAAATTAGACGTACCTACGGATTATGTCTTAGGTAAAGTCTTAGCAAAAACGGTGAGCAACCCAGAGACAGGCGAAATTTTAGCGAATGCGAATGATGTGATCACTGCGGATATATTAAAAGCATTCGTTGCAGCTAAACTCAAAAAATTCGAAACACTGTATATTAATGATATTGATCATGGTTCCTATATATCAGACACCTTACGTGTGGATTCTACAACCAATGCATTAGAAGCATTAGTTGAAATATATAGAATGATGCGACCAGGCGAACCACCTACTAAAGATGCTGCAGAAGCATTGTTTAAAAATTTATTTTTTACCCCCGAGAGATATGATTTGTCAGACGTCGGTCGTATGAAATTTAATAGACGTGTAGGCAGAAAAGAAGTCACGGGATCGGGCGTACTAACTAAAGATGACATTATAGCCGTGTTGAAAACTTTGATTAGTATTCGAAATGGTGAAGGCAATGTGGATGATATTGATCATTTAGGCAATCGTCGTGTACGTAGCGTCGGTGAAATGACCGAGAATCAATTCCGTGTAGGCTTAGTACGTGTTGAACGCGCTGTCAAAGAACGTTTAAGTCTTTCTGAATCAGAAAACTTAATGCCACAAGATTTAATTAATGCTAAGCCAGTATCTGCTGCTATTAAAGAATTTTTTGGATCAAGCCAGTTATCTCAATTTATGGATCAAAATAATCCATTATCTGAAATAACACACAAACGTCGTGTATCGGCGCTTGGACCAGGTGGTTTAACAAGAGAAAGAGCTAGCTTTGAAGTTCGTGACGTACATCCTACGCATTATGGTCGCGTATGTCCCATTGAGACCCCTGAAGGTCCAAATATTGGATTGATAAATTCACTTGCAGTGTATGCTCGTACGAATGCCTATGGATTTTTAGAAAGTCCATACCGCAAAGTTTTGAACGGCAAAGTCACAGATGAAGTTGTTTATTTGTCTGCTATTGAAGAAGGTGATTATGTTATTGCGCAGGCAAATGCTACGCAAGATGCTAAATCTCGATTAATTGACGCTCTTATTCCAGTAAGACATAAAGGTGAATCTACATTAACCACACCTGATAAAGTTGAATTCATGGATGTTTCACCCAAGCAAATCGTCTCGGTTGCTGCAGCACTCATTCCTTTCTTGGAACATGATGACGCTAACCGTGCACTCATGGGTTCAAACATGCAACGTCAAGCCGTTCCTACTTTGAAAACTGAAAAACCATTAGTAGGTACGGGTATTGAACGTATGGTTGCTAAAGATTCAGGAGTCACTGTCGTTGCGAAGCGTGGCGGTTTTGTTGATTATGTTGATGCATCACGTATTGTTGTACGTGTTAATGATGATGAAGCAGAATCTGGTAAAACAGGTGTAGACATCTACAATCTAACAAAATACACCAGAACCAACCAAGATACATGTATCAATCAACGACCTTTAGTTCAACAAGGCGATATGATTGAGAGAGGTGATGTGCTAGCTGATGGCCAATCAACCGATTTAGGTGAACTTGCCTTAGGCCAAAATTTGCTTGTCGCATTCATGCCTTGGAATGGATATAACTTCGAAGATTCTATTTTGATATCCGAAAGAGTCGTGCAAGAAGACAGATTCACTAGTATACATATAGAAGAACTCACTTGCGTTGCGCGTGATACCAAGCTAGGTATAGAAGAAATTTCAGCTGATATTCCAAACGTAGGCGAAAGTGCATTATCGAAACTTGATGAATGCGGTATCGTGTATATTGGTGCTGAAGTAAAATCAGGTGATATCTTAGTTGGTAAAGTTACGCCAAAAGGTGAAACGCAACTAACACCGGAAGAAAAACTGCTTCGAGCTATTTTCGGTGAAAAAGCATCGGATGTGAAAGATACATCACTACGTGTTCCAACAGGTATGGAAGGTACAGTTATCGATGTCCAAGTCTTTACACGTGAAGGCGTAGAAAAAGATGCCCGCGTACTTGATATTGAGAAAAATGAATTAGCTACGGTGAAACAAGATTTAAGCGATGAATTGCGTATCCGTGAAGACGATATTTTCCAGCGCGTTGAAAAGTTACTCATCAATCGTACAGCTGAAGGCGGACCCAATAAGCTTAAGAAAGGTACCAAGATCACTAAAGCTTATTTAACTGAAGTACCAAGAGAAAAATGGTTTGAAATTAGACTGAAAGAAGCTAAAACAAATAAACTTCTTGAAACAGCCGCAAAACAATACAAACAAGAACGTTTGGAATTTGAAAAAGCTTATGATGCAAAACGCAATAAAATAACGCAAGGTGATGATTTAGCTCCTGGTGTTCTCAAAATTGTAAAAGTTTATTTGGCAGTTAAACGTCGTATACAGCCTGGTGATAAAATGGCAGGTCGACATGGAAACAAAGGTGTTATTTCAACCATTGTTCCAGTGGAAGATATGCCGTATATGGCTGATGGTACACCTGTAGATATCGTCTTAAATCCACTCGGCGTTCCTTCTCGTATGAACATTGGTCAAGTTTTAGAGTCCCACTTGGGTTGGGCAGCTAAAGGATTAGGGTTGAAAATTGGTAAATTGATTGAACAACAACAATCAGTTAAAAATATACGCCAATTCTTAAGCACAATTTATAACGATGACGAGACACGTGCTGAAAACATATCAGATTTGACAGACGAAGAAGTTATGAGTTTAGCATACAACCTGCGTGGTGGAGTTCCAATGGCAACTCCGGTTTTTGATGGAGCCAATGAAGAAGAAATTAAAAAAATGCTCAGATTAGCAGGACTTCCAGAAAGTGGACAAACAGTACTTCATGATGGACGTACTGGCAGGGCTTTTGATCGTCCAGTGACTGTTGGTTATATGTACATGATGAAACTTAATCACTTAGTTGATGACAAAATGCATGCACGTTCAACGGGATCTTATAGTTTAGTTACGCAACAACCCTTGGGTGGTAAAGCTCAATTTGGCGGACAGCGTTTTGGTGAAATGGAAGTATGGGCACTTGAAGCATATGGTGCTGCTTATACCTTGCAAGAAATGCTAACTGTTAAGTCTGACGATGTTGCTGGTCGTACTAAGATGTATAAAAACATCGTGGATGGCGATCACTATATGGAATCGAATATGCCAGAAGCATTTAATGTCTTAATTAAAGAAATTCGTTCTTTAGCAATTAATATGGAACTGGAATAAAGTAATAAAGTGTATGGGTTTATCCCCACATGAGTGGGGATTTTACTGCATGTTGGAGCATTTTAAAGATTTTCACTCTGGTGAAAATCTCGTTTGTAATTCGTATGGGGGTGGACCTTGAGAGATATACTGAGTAAAGATTTACTGAGTCTGGTCAAGCAGCAAACACAACTTGAAGAATTTGATGCTATTCATATTAGTTTAGCATCTCCAGATATGATTCGTTCATGGTCCTATGGTGAAGTTAAAAAGCCAGAAACCATAAACTATCGCACATTCAAACCGGAACGTGATGGATTATTTTGTGCAAAAATATTTGGTCCTATTAAAGACTATGAATGTTTGTGTGGTAAATATAAGCGCTTGAAACATCGCGGAGTCATCTGTGAGAAATGCGGCGTTGAGGTTACTTTATCTAAAGTTAGACGTGATCGCATGGGTCACATTGAATTAGCAAGCCCTATTGCCCATATATGGTTTTTGCGCTCACTTCCATCGCGTATTGGTTTATTACTTGATATGACCTTGCGTGATATCGAACGTGTATTGTATTTTGAAGCTTATGTTGTGATTGATCCAGGCATGACGCAATTAGAGCGTGGTCAATTGCTCACTGAGGAAGCTTATTACGATGCTATTGAAGAGTATGGCGATGAATTTGATGCGCGTATGGGCGCTGAAGCTGTACAAGAGCTCTTAAGAGCATTAAATCTTGATACTGAAATAGCAAAAATACGTGAAGATATGACGAGCACTTCTTCAGACGCTCGATTAAAGAAACTATCGAAGCGATTGAAGCTTATTGAAGCGTTTTTGGCTTCTGGCAACAAACCAGAATGGATGATACTGAGTGTGTTACCGGTATTACCACCTGATCTTAGACCATTAGTTCCTTTAGATGGCGGACGTTTTGCGACATCTGATTTAAACGACTTATATCGCCGAGTTATCAATAGAAACAATCGCTTGAAGCGTTTATTAGATTTGAATGCACCAGACATCATTGTGAGAAATGAAAAGCGTATGCTTCAAGAATCTGTTGATGCATTGTTAGATAATGGCCGTCGTGGTAGAGCTATTACGGGTTCTAACAAGCGACCGCTTAAATCACTTGCTGATATGATCAAAGGTAAAGCGGGTCGATTCCGTCAAAACTTATTAGGTAAACGTGTTGATTACTCAGGTCGTTCTGTCATTGTGGTAGGCCCAACACTTAAATTACATCAATGTGGTCTACCAAAGAAAATGGCATTAGAGTTATTCAAACCATTTATTTTTAGTCGATTACAAATACAAGGTTTAGCTTCTACGATTAAAGCTGCAAAGAAGATGGTAGATCGTGAAGATGCTGCTGTTTGGGATATTTTGGAACAGGTCATTCGTGAACATCCCGTATTATTAAATCGTGCACCTACCTTGCATAGATTAGGTATACAAGCATTTGAACCCGTTTTGATTGAGGGTAAAGCGATCCAACTGCATCCACTTGTTTGTACAGCATATAATGCTGACTTTGACGGTGACCAGATGGCTGTGCACGTACCTTTATCATTAGAGGCACAGTTAGAAGCTCGTTCCTTGATGATGTCTACAAATAATATTTTATCACCGGCAAATGGTGAACCGATTATTGTTCCATCCCAAGATGTTGTTTTGGGATTATATTATTTAACACGTAGCAAAATTAATGCGCAAGGCGAAGGAATGATATTTTCGGATGTCAGCGAAATTCACCGTGCCTATGAAAGTGGTAATATCGAATTACAAGCTAAGATAAAAGTAAGAATAAAAGAATACTTGCATGGCGAAGTTCCAGGTGAATTCGTGGAAAAAGTTAGGCTTGTAGAAACGACAATAGGAAGAGCATTGTTGTCAGAATTACTACCTAAAGGTATGTCATTTGATCTTGTGAATCGCGTAATGAATAAAAAGGCGATATCTGGCTTGATCAATACTTGCTATCGTGAAGTGGGATTGAAAGCAACTGTTATATTTGCCGATCAACTCATGTATATGGGTTTTAGTTATGCTACAAAATCGGGCGTTTCTATTGGTATAAATGATTTAGTTATTCCAAAAGAAAAGGCCGGAATTATTGATCAGGCTGAAGATGAAGTTGCAAAAATACAAGCACAGTATGCATCAGGTCTTGTGACACAAGGTGAGCGCTATAATAAAGTCGTTGATATTTGGTCGAGAACTAATGATCAAGTTGCAAAAGCGATGATGGCAGAATTATCAAGCGATATGGTCAAAGATGCAAAAGGTCACAAAGTACAACAAGAATCCTATAATTCCATCTATATGATGGCAGATTCAGGAGCTAGAGGTTCTGCTGCGCAAATTAGACAGTTGGCAGGTATGCGTGGATTGATGGCTAAACCAGACGGTTCCATTATAGAAACGCCTATTACTGCAAACTTCCGTGAAGGTTTAAACGTATTACAATACTTTATATCAACCCACGGTGCTCGTAAGGGTCTTGCAGATACCGCATTAAAAACCGCTAACTCAGGTTATTTAACTAGACGTCTCGTTGATGTATCGCAAGATTTGGTTATTGCTGACCTTGATTGTGGTACTTCACAAGGCATAACCATGACGCCTCTTATTGAAGGTGGTGATGTGGTTGAACCATTGCATGAAAGAGTTCTCGGAAGAGTTACATCACAAGATGTATTGGATCCTGCAAGCACGACAGTTTTAGTGCCCGCGGGTCAGCTTTTGGATGAAAAACTCGTAAATCGTCTTGAAGAACTTTCTGTTGATCAAGTGATGGTTCGTTCGCCTATTACATGTGAATCACGTTATGGAATTTGTGCCGCATGCTATGGTCGCGATTTAGCTCGCGGACATAGAGTAAATATAGGCGAAGCTGTCGGTGTTATTGCTGCTCAATCGATCGGTGAACCTGGTACACAGCTTACCATGAGAACATTCCATATCGGTGGTGCTGCATCCAGAGCAACTGCTGTTAATAATGTTCAAGTAAAATCGAGTGGAAAAATAAAGTTACATAATATCAAGTTGATACAACATCATTCAGGAACCTACATAGCTGTATCACGTTCAGGAGAGCTCGCTGTTGTGGATGAGCACGGTCGTGAGCGTGAAAGGTACAAAATTCCATATGGTGCTGAATTAACCGTTTCGGATGGTGGAAAAGTTGAGCTAGGTCAAATTGTTGCCAATTGGGACCCACATAGTCACCCAGTTATTACTGAAGTAGGTGGTTTCATCAAATTTGCAGATTTGGTTGAAGGTGTCACAATGAACCGTCAAACAGATGAAATGACTGGTCTTAGCAGTATTGTCGTTATCGATCCAAAACAACGTGGTGTCAGCGGTAAAGAATTGAAACCAATGATAAAGTTGGTAGATGAAAAAGGTAAAGATGTGAACTTAGCCGGTACTAATTTGCCAGCTCAGTATTTTTTACCCCAAGATGCTATCATTAACTTTGAAGATGGTGCTAAGGTTAAAGTCGGTGACGTTATCGCAAGAATTCCACAAGAAACCTCAAAAACACGCGACATCACCGGTGGTTTACCTCGAGTAGCGGATTTGTTTGAAGCTCGTAGACCTAAAGATCCTGCTATATTGGCTGAAATCTCAGGTATTGTCAGTTTTGGTAAGGAAACAAAAGGTAAGCGTAGACTTATACTCACTGCATTAGACGGCGTCATTCATGAAGAATTGATACCTAAATGGCGTCATGTAGGCGTATTCGAAGGTGAGCATGTCGAGAAAGGTGAAGTCATTGCTGATGGATCACTCAATCCACATGATATTTTGAGACTTTTAGGAACGAATGCACTTACCAACTATATAGTGAATGAAGTTCAAGATGTCTATCGTTTACAAGGTGTTAAGATTAACGATAAACATATTGAAGTTATTATTCGTCAAATGCTACGAAAAGTCATTATTGAGCATCCTGGCGATACTAGTTTCCTCAAAGGCGAACAAGTCGAATATAGTCAAATGCGTGATGAGAATGATAAAGCCGTCAAGCAAGGCAAACTAGCAGCGAGATACGAACAAGTGCTGTTGGGTATTACCAAAGCTTCGCTGGCGACTGAATCATTTATATCTGCAGCTTCTTTCCAAGAAACAACACGTGTTCTAACCGAAGCAGCTGTCAATGGAAAAATAGATGAACTTAGAGGGTTGAAGGAAAACGTGATTGTTGGTCGATTAGTGCCCGCGGGTACTGGTTTGGCATATCATGCCGATCGTAAGATCGTGAAAGAAAGAAGAAATAAAGTAGATGAGTAACAATAGTACCCCCCTTTAAACAGGGGGGATGTGAAATAATCACAAAAATTCGCTATTTCAATGAATGAGTAGGGTTTTTAAATAAAAAATATTGTCAATATTAGTAACACAGCTTGACATAATGCATGATACTTATTTAGAATCCCGCCTCCTCCTGCGAAGAGTTGGGGGGGGTGAGTGAACAGACAAGTCACCATCTTATTGGTTAATTTTAGATAATTTTTGAATATTAGGCTGGAGTTTTGGAATGCCAACGATAAATCAGCTTGTGCGTAAACCGCGCGCGCCGAAGATAGTAAAGTCAACCGTGCCTGCGTTAAATGGATCACCCCAGAAACGAGGTGTTTGCACACGTGTATATACAACGACACCAAAGAAACCTAACTCAGCATTACGTAAAGTAGCGCGTGTGCGTTTAACAAATGGCCATGAAACAACGGCTTACATAGGTGGTGAAGGACATAACCTTCAAGAGCACTCAGTAGTACTTATTCGCGGTGGTCGTGTTAAGGACTTACCTGGTGTTCGTTATCATATAGTACGTGGTAGCCTAGATACCGTAGGTGTCGCTAACCGTCGTAGAGGCCGTTCTAAATATGGTGCTAAAAAGCCAAAAGAATAGCCATAACGAATAGATTTAAATAATTTGTATAATCATTGGAAGCATGAGCAATGCCGAGAAGAAAAGCCGCAATTAAAAGAGAAATTTTACCAGATCCGCTTTATAAGAGTGAGCGTTTGGCTAAGTTCATTAACGTTGTTATGCGCAGGGGCAAAAAATCTGTCGCAGAACAAATTGTTTATAATGCATTAGCTGAAGCTATGAAGCGCATGAAAAAAGATAAACATGCAGTTAAAAAATCTGACTCAGGTGATGACACTGAAGGCAGTGGATCAGGTGGAGTGAAAGCAAAACCATTTTCTAGCAAAGAAAATATGGAAGTCTTTGAAAAGGCGCTTCATAACATTAGACCTACCGTTGAAGTTAAGTCTAGACGTGTAGGTGGAGCTACCTATCAAGTACCAGTGGAAGTGGATTCTGAGCGCGGTTTGGCATTAGCAATGCGTATGTTAGTAGGTGCTGCAAAGGCGCGAGGCGAAAAAACAATGGTATTACGTTTGGCTGCTGAAATACTTGATGCGCAAGAAGGCAGAGGTGGCGCAGTAAAAATGCGTGATGATATGCATAGAATGGCAAAAGCTAACCAAGCATTTGCAC
>CAZHMQ010000084.1:0-9998 GCA_964533645.1 uncultured Coxiellaceae bacterium | reverse complement strand
TAATGATACCATCTTCCACCCCAACTGAAACCTTCTTTCTCAAAAATTTCTACAATTTCCATGGGAATTTTATTGCGTAAAGTTAGGTGAGTTAAGGTACGTTTGGATCTCATATAATCCCAGAGCCAGTAATTGGAATAATCAAGATTGATATCAATGGCTATGCCAAAACTGTGCATGCTCAAATATTCTTCTTTGGCAACATTACGCCAATAATAACTACTTGCGGGTTTATCTACATATTTATGAAAGGAGGGTGGTAGCTTTTCTAATGCTTCTGATATACAGGCAAGTTTTTTATCAACGCCATTGACGGTAGTGACTTTTAAGGGATATTTTTTGCCAAAAATATGTGGCATCCAATAAATAGTCACTAAATTTGTTTTAACTTCTTCAGGAGAATTACCATACATTTTTCTAAAAAAAACTTCATAAGAATCACGTCTGATATCATCGCGAGAAATAGTACCAATAGAGAGATCTACATGATTTGCGGAGGCTATAATATAATCAATTAATGGAAAATGACGAATCAGCATGCGTTTTCCATCAGTCCAACCTATATAGCTGTTAGTGACTTCTTTGATGGTGTCTGGATAAGCTAGTTGTAAGCGTGTAAATTCGTCGGTTTCTCTAGCATATACTGTAGATATAGAAAATATAAAAAAAGATAGAGCGATCATCAGTAAACGTATTGTATCCATAGCTCATACTCTAAGAATCCATTCCTATCGTCATTATAACGCCAAAAGCCTATCTGAAAGCAAATACATCATGAGGTTAGATCAGCTTTTTTTGTAGAAGTTTGATTTTTTCACTTTCTGTTAAGCGAGTTTTAAATATGATGTCCCAAAGTGGACTGGTGACACCAAAGTTTTTTTCTGAGTCGAGAAAATGATGGTACATATGATGTTGTTTTATGTGTCTCACTGGCAAGAAATCCATTTTCATACGATGAGTGCTGGCATGGGTAAATTCATAGAGAACATATCCTATAATGATGCCAGCGAATACAGGTTCTGTATAGATTCCTAACAGCAATTTTAATAGATAATAATATAAGATAGCTGATGGTAGACTGAGCAACATCAGTGTTTGATATTTTCTTTTATCATGAATAAATTTATGATGAGATAAATGGAATATGGCATGTAACCGTTTTAGTTTTTCATTTTTGAATTTGAAATGAAAGGCAAATCGATGCATGATATATTCAACAAAAGTCCACAGAAATAATCCTGCAAAAATTCCTAAACAAGTCATCCATATCGAGTGTTCATGAAAAGAAAAAAATACAAAAAATAAAGCTATGGGTATAAATACAAGATTGAGAATTAATGCACTCGTGTAAGCCAGGCTTTCAAATAGCGGATTTTTAAAGTATCGAGCCTTATCCTGATAGGTTATGGAATTTGAATGTAACTTGTTATTCATATGCAGTGCTCCTTGCAAAAAAATCCTAAAGACGTTTGCGAGTATATCATTAGATTTTTTAATCATCATGATAAATTTTATATCATAAATTGAACATATGACTTTTATTGGATAAATCACAAGCATATAAAAAATAAATGATGGCCAGAGGTGTTTATTTAAGAATACGTTAAGTAATTTACGTTATTGTCATAGTGATATTTGATAATGATTTTTCAAGATAAGGAGTTTTGTATGGTGGCTTCAGGAAAGGTAGAAACTTCATTAAAGGGACCCATAGAATATGATCCACCACCGTTGAATGATTTGATAGACAAGGGAAAAAATAACCTTAGAGTGGCTTATAAAAGAGAAAATCCGTCGAGGTTGTTGTTAATATCTCTATTAGAAAACTTAGGTAAAAATATAGATAGATTTCTTGATTCCGATTTAAAACCAGCAATAGCAGATATGAGAGATGTTTATTTAGGTGCTTGGGTTTATTGCCAAGAATCTATAGCCAATGAATACCGCATATTAAATCCTTCTTATGCAGGTGGTTATATTTTTGATTCTGGCAGTACTCTGTATGAGATCATATCAAATAATTTGGGTATTAATAAAGATCATCAAATGACAGAAAAAGCAAAGTTGTATTATTTATGTAAATTCTATCATTTTTTGTTTTTAACTCCTTATTCGAGTGAATTATTTATATCTAACAGCGATTTTCCTCAGCTAAAGGAACAGCTCATAGGGATGATGCGCTCTATTTTAGTGGGTGAACATGAGGATAAGGAACGAATTTTAAAAGCTATTCCCTCTGAAAAATCCCTTGATGAAGGGATGGGTCAGTTATATCAAAAATATGTTGATTCGCCTAAATATAAAAACCCCGATCGAATCACGCTTGCTAAACTTGCGGTTGCTATGAGTAAGCAAAGTCCGAATTCATACCCTAAAGATAGCGATGAAGTTTTTCAAATCATACCTCGGTCGGCGCGAGTCAAAATAGGAATGCTCATTTATATTATGGAGTCTATTAATGACGCTCGCTATTTGCCAAATTTCATACGTGGTCCTGGTAGATTGTATGATTTATGTGAGCAAGTATTAGGTAATAGTTATAAATATTTGAGCAATGAAATAAAATTAGTTTGTTTGCTTGCATTTGAGCTATACTTACACAATGAAAAAAATCGTGAGTTACTTGAAATTGAATTTAATAAAAACTTAATGTCCATGGGATTATTTGCACGACCTATTTATATTGATCCTATCGTCCGGCCTATTTCTTTACATCTCAACCAGATGATTAAAAAGCTTCAACCTACTAATGATAGCATTATTCCATTTTCTAAAGTTACTTTAACGGCAGCTGCATTGGGTGCGATGATTGCTTCTGCACCGGGTTATGGCGCAGGTTATGCTATTGGTTATGGTATTAGTTTAACTGATCAAGTCGGTGTGCGCAAACGTGCTATGACGGGTGCCGCGGGTTATGCTATGCAAATAGCGTTAGGGATGAGTAATTGTTATTACGGATACTATGCTGCAGATATATTTATTACTGCAGGCATGGAGCGTATGTTTGCTAAGATTTTTGAAGCATTAGCTGCTATCATTGGTGCGACAGGAGTGGGTGCTGTCAGTTTTGTTATCTATGACTTATCCTTTAATACTGCATTAGAATTATGTAAATTATGTTTACATTTAAATAAAACCATCCAATCTGATTGCATTAAAGAATCTGATTTATTATTTATTAAAACATTATTAGAGTTGCCACGCGAAGTATTTTCAGATGTGGATAAAGATAAACTCAGAAAAATTACGGATATAACAGTATCTACTTCTAGTTTTGGGCTTTTATCGCATACAAATCAACCGACGTCACCTGTTACTGATGAGTTACAAAAGGAGAAGGATAAGCCCAGCCCTGTCATGCCAGCATGCTTTTAGCTGGCCATGACAGAGTCCTCTTATCCGGAATTCGCGTTATTCATTCTGTCACGCTAGAATGTAGGATTACTTTTAATAATTTGATCGGCAGTATATTGTTCATTATTAACGCGTATATTGTTATTGTCCGTGAAAGTCATAGATACATGACTAGGAAAAACAGCAAGTGGTATTTTACAGTTGTTTGCGGCTTCTAATAAAACACCTTCGGGAAGTGGGTTCGATTCAAGCGTAAGTGGTTCATGTCTATGCTCGAAAATCAAGCTATCAAGTTCATTGGTAAATCTTTTTCGCCACTCTGGATCTTTTTGTGATAATAATTCAAGCATTTCATTTTGAAGTGGATTAATTTTTCTCATTTGAACTAGTTGGGCCCACAGTCTTGAGGCGGCATTTCTTTGAACTGATGAAATATTATACGGGTGTCTAAATAAGGTGCGAACGGATGTCATTGAAAATCTCCCTATTTGCAATATTTGTGATGACAAATTTTAACAAGTATTTCTTTAGTCGGCAAAATAATCTGTATATGACGGACCTGGGGAGTTACGAAATTATATAAATCTACGTGATATGATTACATAGAAAAGTCGAAAATTTACAGTAGAAAATAGGGCATGCATAATATGCTGCTATTCCTGCGAGGAATCCAAAAAGATGAGCTTCAAATGATGTTTTGATGTCCGTTGGAAATAATTGAAATAAAAATCCACCAAAATAATATACACAGACGATAGCAGGTGCCACAGTAAGCACAGAGACTTGATGAAAATAAGCATTAATTAATAAAAATGCCCAATAGCCCATGATTAGACCGCTGGCACCTATATGAAAGCCACCTCTTCCAAGCAACCATGTCGCCAAGCCACTTAAGATGATAATGGTTACACTTACACAATAAAATGTAGGATATCCAAGCAGCAAAACAAAGCTTGCTAAAATGAATAATGGGATAGAATTAAAAAATAAATGATTAAAATTCCCGTGAATGAAAGGATAAAAAAAAATGCCTAAACCTGTGACCCATTTTCTGGGGTAGACACCAAGAATGATTAAACGACCTCGAAGTATCCAGTTTATTAAATGAATGCACCATAACATTCCAATTATGGTAAATATAAAAGGAAGATTTTGTTGCAGCATGGAAACGCTGGCGCTTAATTGATCAACAAAGTGAGAGAGCATTTTTTTCTCTTTAAAAAATATTTTTAGTCTAGCATGAGCAAAGATCGTATCACAATTTTATTCTTTAGCGAAACAAAGCTTCGTGATAATATTGTGCAAAATATGAGGGACTGAGTAGTCAAATGCATCTTATCCAAGAAAATAATAAAAAAATGCTCACGAAAGCGCAAACCATAAAAGTCATGTATCCGCCGGGATTTGGTCATATTGCATTAGCTGAAACCAAAGCTATTTTACATAATCTTTGGGCTGCTAAACCTTTCAAAGGTGACATTCTCCCATTAAAGACAGACATTCGCGTTCAACGCATCTATTTTTTTGCTATCACAGAGTTATTATTACGAAGTAAGTGTATAGCCGATATACGATTAATTATTTACAGTGGAAAAGTCATAGGAAAAAAAGCATTCGAAAAAGCATGTCAATCTGTTTCATGGTCTTCTTATGTTAATAAATCCATGTCACTCAAAATCAAAGTGAATTCTGTTTCAAGCCTAGCCTTTCATGAAAGTTCTCTAAAGGAAATCATGCATCACATCATAAATCCTTATGCGGCTGAAATAGTGAGTGGAGAATATTCTCAAGAAACTACTCGTGTTTATGCAGATTTATATAAAGATAAACTCATGATAAGTATCTCACTTGCAGGAAATCCACTATATAAACGTGCTTACAAAGAAACATTCCATGCCAGTGCACCGTTAAGAGAAGATTTAGCGGCCTGCTGTATACAAAAAGCCTTACATTTTGCGAGAGAAATTCATTCATCATTTTCTCCTAAAAATATTCTTATTCCTTTTTCGGGTACAGGTACATTTGCATTTGAATTTTTGTTGAATTATTCTCATATTCCGCTTTCGTGCTTTGAGCGTGAATATGCTATTCAACAAATGCCTTTTTTTAAGAAAGCATATGTAAATCAAATCAATAAAAAAGCAATAGAACATTGCACATTAGCTTTAAATCATTTAAACATTGATTGTATCGATAGCTCACCTAACGCAAATGAGGGGTTAACAAATAATATTAAACGATTTAATGATCAATTATTACAGCATCATTTACCGATTGTAAATATTACAGTATGTATGGATGATTTTTTTAAAAAAGCTATGGATTTCATCGACGGCGATGTTTTGATTATGCTTAATCCACCTTACGGAATTCGGTTGGCAAAACATTCAGACACCGTTCAGTTATATAAAAAAATCGCCAAAAAAATAAATGAGATTTCTAACTATCATTTGATAGGATTTATATTATGCCCAAGTGAAGAGACATGGTCAGCGTTTTGTAATACTCTAAAGTCTTCTCACATTGAAACATATCATTTTACACAAGGCGGGTTAGATATTCGTGTGTGTCAGTTTTACATGGTTAATCCTATCTAACCTCAGCTCGATATGAGTAGTTGATAAAAAACATTAGGGCTTGTTTACAATTCGCTAGGCTGAGACCAAAAGCCTTGATTTTTGAGGATCGCAGCACAGCATACGTTGTTGGTATGTGAGCGTGCTGCCCGCAGAAAATCGGGGATTTTGGGCCAGCATAGTAGAATTGTAAACAGCCCGTATGCTTATATCGAATTCACGTTATCTAACTCATGATGAATAATCACCACGCACTGTGACGCAAAAAGCATTTTCTTACCTAAACTTATCGTTTTAAGCCCATGACGTTTAAGTCCTTTAATGCTATTTTTAGGCATGGCTAAATGATCACTTAATATAAAAACAGGATTTTCTTCGATAGCAAGCTCTCTGATGTCAGTGCCTTTGCGATCCAGAAGATAGACTGGACGGCTTTCTAAGCGTTGTCTCACACATTTTTCAAATCCAGAGCCTGTGATTTGTATGCCTTTGGCAATGATTTTAGTTTCGTCTTTCTGTAAACCTTGGCTATCTTTCAATGCTTTTTCTATTAACTCAAACACAGCTTCTTCATGAAAACCTGCAATAGATAAGCCCTCGTTACCAGAGAGTTTAATGGTGCGTGGAAAATCTTCCGAACTTTCGAGAATAATATATACTTCCACATCTTCTCTAAAGTCATTTGAGGTAAAAAATGCATTGATCACAGAATGTGCCACTACTTCAAAATGGTCTTTAGCACCTATATTCGCTCTGATTTTTTCCCAATGGGTGGGTCCTTTGCGTGCTCGTATAATAAATGTTCGCATATTTTTTATGATCAAGTTGATAACAAAGCTAAAATAGCATTATTTTTAGCCTGTGAAAAGTTGTCTGCAAAATGTTTTCTATTTTGTTGTATTTTGGCTAGAATAGCCTTGCCGATTTATTATAAAAATACCTGGAGAGATACGCATGAGTCAACGTCAAATGCATGAGTCAGAGCCTCAAAATATTGCAGCTGAGGAATTAGCTGTTTTGACAAGAAGAAATAGAGAGCTAGAAACTTCATTACAAGCGGAAGCTGAAGCAAAAAATGCTTCTATCAGGAGCGCGAAAGAAGCAGAAGAAGCATTTGAAAATCGTTACAAAGCTAGAGAAGAAGAGTTGACTAAATTGGTCCAGACCAATATGGCTACAACTATGCATTGGCATGCAGTGGCTGATCAGAAAAATACGGCTCTTGAGAAAGCCAATGTGGATCTGCAGCGCGCTCATGAGATGAGTCAACTTCAAAAAGAACAACTTGAGACATCAAAGACTCAAACAAAATCTGTGCAAGAAGAAAAGCAAGCGTTGCAACAGAAGCTAGAGGCTCAGCAACAACAAATCACAAAAGCTGATGACTTGGTGACAAAATTAAACTCTCAACTTGCTTGGGGTCGTAAACGAGTGCGAGTTTTGGAAGCGCAGGTCGGTGGTTTATCAGAAAAAATCCAAGAGCTTGAGGAAAAAGTAGAACGCGCAAAAAAAGAAACTGCAAAAACGCCACGTTGGAAGATATTGATGGGGATTGGTCTCTTACTTGCTGCGGGTCTCTTAATTGCGACAGGTGTGGGTGCTGTGATTGCAGGTACTACTGCAGCTGTAGTGGGTTTAGGGTATGCCGCATTTGGTGTGGGTATGTTCACGATAGGAAGTGGTTTTGTATATGGTGTATACAAAGGCATACGTGCATGTTGTTTTCCACCAAAACAAACTGCTGATCAAAAACCAGATTCTTCCGTGTCTAGTGTAGTCTTGGATAATGCAGTGCATGGGCATCATAATGATGCTACCAATCAACTTGATGAGTCTCCTGTGATGCGTCGTTCCGATCAACAACATCAAATTGTCGAAAGTAAACGTGAAAATAAGGATGGGCATACAACAAGGCATTATGCAGCAAACCGTTATAGTAAATTTAGCCAAGCACCGGATATGGCTTCTCTGCCAACTTTTACATTGCAAGACAGCGATGTATCCCAAAGTGATACCATGCAACGCAGAAGAAAATCCTAACTAGGTCTCCGAACCTCGTATTTTTTACGAGGTTCACCACACATGCAATTGAAATACGCTAATTAAAATTTCTATCATGATCAATGCAATAATAATAGTTTCAAGTAAGGTAGAATGTCGGTGTTGAAGCTGAGTATTTAAAATATCCAATAATTCTTGCAGTACATCTAATTTTTGATTGAGTGCTGTGACACGTGCGGGTATGTCTAGAAATTTAATAGTCATTGTATAATACATTTCAAGATTAGGATTTCGCCAAAAAAACTCAGGTGTATCTAAAAATTCACTATTAAGATTAATAGAGCTACGTGCCAAAAATATTTCGCCTATGCGTTTAAAAATGGCGCGTCTAGATAATGTGATTGAACCATACTTTGCAATATCGGTGGGTAAAGAACTATTTTTTTGCACCGTCACTTGAATGGCGGCTTCAAACGATACTAATTTAATGGATTGGGCTAATCCATAGGAAATGGCCAATTTGATTTGTGGATTCGTAGATTCTAAGGTAATGATATCTAATTTAAAACGCTCATGGCTGATAATAGTCGTTTCTTCACCCATTTGAAAACTAAAAAAATCCATTTCTATAGTAGTTAGAGGATCTCGTGCAAAGTTGTGGATATAATGAATCCATTTTTGTTCAGAACGTTTGGATAGCCCCCAGCAAACGAAACAACCGTGATTAAAAATGAATAATTCTGCTCCATGTTGTATACTTTTAAGAACTAATACATCGCGAGAGAGTGTGACCTGGTAGTTCTTACGATCTAGCGAATTTGCTAAAGCAGACAGGTCATAACTTACTGCTGTGCAAAAAGAGACGCATCTTTTACGTTTTGGTTTTGTTTGTGTCATCAGAAGACCACCTATCCGTGTAGCCTTAGCTTTATTATAGCATGATGCGCTATCTTCAAGCTTGCTCACTTAGTTTTTTGATAAAGCGAATCACATCAGTGCCTCGAATATGACCGACTTTATCTATACATATAGATGTATTTTGTAGTAGTGCGCGAATATTAGACAACATATCATAGCCGTGTTGCAGTAATGGACGTAATAAGAAATAGGCTTTTCCTTGATAGGAAAGTGAATTTGCCATAGCTAAAATAAAATTTTCGAAGCTGCTATCTAAAAAAAATCGACAGTGATTTTTGAATCGAGAAGGTGAGAGCATGCCGTGGCCAGCAAGAAAATAAGGTGGATTGCTGATAATCAAATTATATTTATTTTTCCATGATGTCTCAAGTAAAGCATCGTAATTTACAAGATGCCAATGTAGTGTTAGCTCAGGTCGATTAACGATAGCCACATTTTGATGAAAATAGGCCGAATAAATCTCTTGAACTTCCACAAAGTCAATTTGTTTTAACTCGTGAAGATGCCATGAAAGTTGTAGACCAATGACACCACATCCTGCGCATAGATCTAATATCTGCAAAGACTTTAAATCAGAATGAGATCGCAGCTCATTGGCTATAAAGTCTGCTAATTGAATAGAGTCAAGACTAAAGTGATATTCGTCAGGTTGTTGATATTGATACGTAAACATTTTGCAGACCTTACCAAGTGTTGTTACTATCTCATATATGGATTTTTGTTATTGGAGAGCCTCAGGATGAGAAAATCTTTCATTGTATGCCGATTAGCTTTAGTGGTTACCTTATTATCTATTCCTTCATATCTTTTAGCGGCTTCTCCTCCAAAGGTTTCTTGTTGTGCCAAACATAAAGTTGTACCTGTATTAGTAGAAGAAAATAGTCCCGTCGTGCAACGAGTGATAAATGAACAACAAATGCCGCTTCATTATATAGGACTTGCGCTTTATAATCCTAACTATATTTTGCCTTATTATTACACAGGCTCCCCAGATAATTCTGCTTACGCAGGCAATACCCCAAATGATGAGTCATTAAATCATGCGGAATTTAAATTCCAATTTAGCGTCAAAGTTCCGATGTGGAAAAATATGTTTAATTATACGACTTCGCTTTATGCGGCTTATACCCAACTTTCTTACTGGCAAGT
>CAZHMQ010000083.1:0-10051 GCA_964533645.1 uncultured Coxiellaceae bacterium | reverse complement strand
TGTTAAGATTTTGAAAATTTAGAAATAGGTTAACTATAATGCAATATTGGCTATTTAAATCCGAACCCGAAACCTTCAGCATTGATGCTTTAATAAAATCCACTAAACAAACCACGCATTGGGAAGGCGTTAGAAATTATCAAGTACGTAATATGTTACGTGATGATATGAAAAAAGGGGATCTTGCTTTTTTTTATCACTCCAATTGCACGCCTCCGGGGATTACCGGTGTTATTGAAATTGTGAGTACAGGTTATCCTGATGATAGCGCTTGGAATTCAAAGTCTAAGTATTTTGATCCCAAGAGTACTCCAGAAAAACCATTATGGTACATGGTGGATGTGAAGTTTATTAAAAAATTTGACCGTATGATCACGCTAGAAGAGCTTAAAGTTTGTCCAGGGTTGCAAACCATGCAAGTGGCGCGCAAAGGCAATCGGTTATCCATTACCCTCGTGACCAAAGACGAGTGGAAAGTGATTCTGGCCATGGCCAAGTGTAAATTGTGAGCTTGATAGATAAAATCTATTAATATATTAGCAACTATAAATTTCTCCTATGCTCCTAGATGGTATAAAATAATAGAATATAACCATTTTTTGGAGGAAGTTATGGAACGTGCCGTTGTAAAACATCAATATTCTCAAAAAATTGCCGATGAATTAAAGCATTTTTTAGCGGATACGTATGCGCTTTATTTAAAAACCCAAAATTTTCATTGGAATGTTAAAGGTGCGGATTTTTATAGTTTACATAAAATGTTTGAGGCGCAATATCTTGAATTAGCGGAAGCGGTGGATGAAATTGCAGAACGTTTACGTGCCATAGGTAGTTATACACCGGCTTCATTTTCTCAATTTGCACAATTAACCTCGATAGAAGAAGAAAAAAATGAAATTACTGCAAAAGAAATGTTACAAAAGTTAGCAAAAGATCATGAGAGTATGGCGCAGAGTTCATTGCATATGATTCCAAAGGCACAAAAAGCCCATGATGAAGGCACAGCAGATCTTTTGATACAACGTTCTAAAATTCATGAAAAAACAGCGTGGATGTTGAAAAGCTCTATACGCTAATGCTATCAAATTATATTGATTTAGAACGCGTCAGTCATGGAATCAAAACGGCTTTTGCCTGTTTGATTGGCTTTGGCATCACGCGCTTATTTTATTTTGAAATACATCAGTGGCTTATCATTACTATTGTTATTGTCATGTGTGCCCAACTTAGTGTGGGCAGTATGATTCAAAAATCTTATATGCGTTTTTTGGGGACGGTGATAGGTTCTCTTATAGCAGCGGTGGCTATCTTTTTTTTCCCAAATAATGAAACAGCTTATGCCGTGGCGGTCACAATTTCCGTCATGTTTTTTAGTTACATTGCAACAGGCGGAAAATTTTATGCAGAAGCGGGTACTTTAGGTGCGGCGACCGTTGTTATTATTCTCATTGGAATCAACCCCACATTAAGAATAGCTGGCGAACGATTTTTAGAAATAAGCTTAGGTATTTTAATTGCGGCATTGGTGTCACAGTTTATTTTTCCCGTGCATGCGCGTAAGCATCTACGCGAATTGCAAGCAAAGACGATTAGAAAACTTCGCGAATTCTATCTGGTAAATCAAATAGCGGGAAATGGTGTTGAGAACTTTGAAGACTACCAAAAACTGGAAGAAGCTATCGTACAGCTTCTTATAAAACAGCGAAAACTCTCAGCAGATGCTGCTAGAGAGCTTATAGGCGAAGAATTCAAAACGATACGATTCCAACAATTGTTGCGTGCAGAAAGAGGGATTTTGCGAGCGATTACTATCATGCATTATATTGAGCAACGGTTCAAAATAATGGACGAAGTATTTGTTGATAAGACTATATTAAAAAACTTTGAAGAAAATGTTAGTAATTTTCTGAATGAAATAGCCATTTGTGTTGAAACGGAGAATAAAGAAAAAGTGCAATTATTGCTGCCTGATATGGATGCGTTCAAAAGATATGTTTTTGAAATTGAAGGCTCTCTTTCAGATGAAAGCCTTGAGTATGTAAATGCTTATTTATTTTCAGCGGAAATGTTGGTGGATTTTTTGAAAATGTTGTTTGACCTGTATGAAAATGTGGATTAATAATGTGAATTCTAAGCAAAACAAAAAGGGTTAATGACAGCCTCTTAATTTGGATTTTCTAAACTTAGCACTCCCGCATTATAATCATAAGCAAATAACTCCGCATAACGTCCCCATTCAATGACAGTTTCAAGGACACGAGAGGCTTCTTTTTCAGTAAGATAATCTTCTAGCAATGATAAAAAATTCTCTTCTAACGCACGGTGTCTTGGGTGTCTTGTGAGTTGATCATAGATATAGCGCGCGAGAGGCACATATTTTTTTAAATGTTCTAAAAATATTTTTTTGCGTTCAAGAATGTCGGCTTCAGCAAAAGCTTTGCCCGCCTCAGTGATGGTGATATCACCTTTAGAAACTTTTGCAAAATGTAGAATTTCGAGTAATTCAGTTAAAGGAAATAATTCATCGATATCCAGATTTAAATTATTCGCCACATCGGGTAAATCCATTTTACCTTGGTTTTCAGGGGCGTTCAGCGTTTCAAGTAATCCTGTGACTTCAGCAATATTTGCTTCGGGTAATCGATAGCCTAAATCTATAGGCTGATGTGTTTCAACAGTGCTGCTGGATGTTTCCATACGAGTTTGCGGTGTGGTCATTAAGGTATATACACGATCAATTTGATTGCGGAAACGAGGATCTAAATCACTACGTGGATGTGGCAGAGTAATTTTAAGCTCGCCGCGTATGCACCCTGGGTTGCTATTAAATACTATGATTCTATCGGCAAGTAAGACTGCTTCTTCAATATTATGGGTCACAAATAAAATGCCATGTAAGCCCGTTTTTTTCGTTTGCCATAAATCCAATAAATCGCTTTTTAAATTATCCGATGTGAGCACATCAAGTGCGGAAAAAGGTTCATCCATCAGCAGAATATCAGGATTAACAACAAGTGCACGTGCAAATCCTACACGTTGTCGCATGCCACCCGATAATTCTTTGGGATACGCGGTTTCGAAACCATCTAAGCCTATCGTATCAATTGCCTTCAACGCACGTGCACGACGTTCATCACGATCAATGCCTAGCGCTTCTAATCCAAGCTCTACATTTTGTAATACCGTAAGCCAGGGTAAAAGGGCAAAGGTTTGGAACACCATTGAAATACCACGCGCAGGGCCATAAATAGGATTGCCGCGATAATTGACTGTGCCTTGGGTTGGTTGAATCAGTCCTGCAAGTATTCGTAATAAGGTTGATTTTCCTGACCCGGATTTACCAAGTAATGCAACAATTTCACCTTCATACATACGAAAGTTAATATCTTGTAAGACTAATAATTCTTGTTTATCACCTTTTAAAAAGCTTTTTCGTACATTGAGGGCTTCAAGTAAGGGTGGTTCTGATGGATGAAACATAGGTAATCCTTATTTATCTAACATGTAGCGGCTTTCGGAATAGCGATATAAGGGGCGCCACAAAAAATGATTAAAGAGTAAAACCAATACACACATCATGCCTATGCTGAGTGCAGTATTAATAAAATCGCCTTTTGACGTATATTCAGAAATATAAGCTCCTAATCCCGTGGCAACAAGTTTAGTATCGCCCCAGCTTACGACTTCAGCAACTATACTCGCATTCCATGCGCCACCTGCTGCAGTGATGGCGCCGGTGATATAATAGGGAAAAATAGCAGGTATGATAAGTCGTTGCCATCGTAACCATGTTTTTAAACCTAAGTTGTCAGCAGCTTGAAGCAAGTCTTTAGGTATTAAAGAAGCGCCTGCGATCACATTAAATAGTATGTACCATTGCGCACCTAATATCATCAGCGGTGTTGCCCAGATATTCACATTAAGATGATAAGTCACAATGAAAATGACGACGAATGGATAAAACAAATTTGCCGGAAATGCTGCAAGAAATTGCGCAATGGGTTGCACAATATAAGCTACATTAGGCCTTAATCCAGCCCAGACTCCAATAGGTATCCATATGAGCGAACATAATATCACTAATATAAATACGCGAAATGCCGTGATGAGACCTAAAAAGAAAACATGTTTTATCGTATCTAAGGAAACATTTTTGATGACAAAATGAAAGAAAAATACGATTAAACAAATCATAGCTAAGCTGAATAAGATATTCCAAATCCATGTTGCGTATTGTTTGACGCGATAAGATGGAGGATGAAAAGCAGTAGGCGGTTGTGAGCGTAAAAAAGAAACATTAATACAATTTTCTAATAAATGACCTATCTTATAACCCATATGACGTATAAAGCGTGTTCGATTTAATATATCTAACACCCAGGAATGCGCTTCTTTGCCTTCTTGTCCAACCAAATCAGATTTAAATTTCTCAGCCCAAGCGACTAAAGGACGAAACAATAATTGATCATAAATTAAAATGACGATAAACATGGCTAAAATGGCAAATCCAATCGCACGCATATCAGCGGATTGAATAGCGACGGTGATATAAGAGCCAATCCCGGGTAATAAAATTTGTTGATTTGAAACGGAAATGGCTTCGGATGCGACGACAAAAAACCATCCGGCGGACATCGATGCCATCGTGTTCCATAATAAACCGGGTAATGAAAAAGGCACATCAATGCGCCAAAAGCGTTGCCAAGCAGACAAATGAAACATAGTGGCGGCTTCGTTTAATTCAGCAGGGACGGAGCGTACCGTTTGATAAAATCCCAGCGCCATATTCCACGCTTGTGAAGTGAAAATAGCAAAAATAGCTGCGCATTCGGGTCCAAGTAGGCTATTTGGAAATAAGGCAATAAAACCCACGACAGTGATAGATAAGAATCCTAAGATAGGCACAGACTGCAAAATATCAATAAAAGGAATAATAATGCGCTCGGCGCGTTTACTTTTGGCGGCCCATGTTGCAAAAGTGAAAGTAAATAATAATGAAAAAAATAATGCTAAAAACATGCGCGATACGGTACGTAAGGCATAGCTGGGTAAATGACTTGGGTCTAGTGAAATAGGTATGGCTTGTCCCAGCTCGTAGGGTACTGCCATTTGTTTTGCATCCCAAGCCAATAACATGATGATGCCTAATACCAAAAACAAAGCCACCAAATCCCAATAATTGGGGTAAGCTTTTTTTCGATAAACATTCATAAAGGTATTGCGTAAAAAACTCATGTCTAGACCCCAGCCCTTTATTATAAAAATAGCAAACGTCCGCCATCGACGGCAATGTCTTGGCCCGTGACATAGCTCGCATCTTTGGCGAGGAATAACACCGCCTCAGCAATGGCATGAGTATCACCATGACGTTTAAGCGCGGTATGGGCAATGATATTTTTTTTAATGTTGGTCGATAAGGTATTATCCCCCTCTGGCCAGATAATGGCACCCGGTGATACGGCATTTACACGAATACCAAAAGGCCCTAATTCGCGAGCAAGTGTTTTAGTCGCCATGCTAAGTCCTGCTTTTGAAATGCTATATACAGAGTAATCTTGCATAGGACGTTCAGCATGTATGTCCACAATATTAACAATAGAACCTTTATATTTTTTTAGATAAGGAAGAGCGCTTTGTGCCAAAAAAAAAGGTGCTTTGAGATTAGTATCGATCAAAGTGTTCCATGATGCTGAGTCCACTTTGCCAACAGCTGTCTTATAAAAACAGGAGGCATTGTTGACAAGAATGTCGAGTCGTCCCCATGCGCTTGCAGCCTCGAGGATAAGTGATTTAAGTGCGCTGGTATTCGATAAATCAGCTTTAGCAATAATCGCGGAGTTTTTGCGTTGCTTATTAAGTGCGCGACATAATTTGACTACATCCGCTTTAGAATGGATGTAATGTAATACCACATTCGCACCATTTTGATGTAATATGCGAGCAATTTCAGCGCCTATGCGTCTAGCGGCGCCCGTGATAAGAGCGACTTTTGTGTTAAGATTTGAAGATTTTGGCATCTTTCACCTATGTAGTTTTGAGTATTATAATCCATAATATGAAATGTCCTAACCCTGAAATGCATGAAAAAGAACATAATGAAAAATTAACGGCAATCATACGTCAAGAGATAGTCAAATCCGGCGGGGCTTTGTCTTTTGCTCAATTTATGGAATTGGCGCTTTATGCGCCTGGTCATGGATATTATGCTGCAGGCAAGCATAAGCTAGGCGCAGGCGGTGATTTTTTGACCGCACCCGAGATCTCTCCTTTGTTTGCGAAAAGTATCGCACGTCAATGCCAACAAATTGCAAATGAGCTTCCTAGCTACGACATCCTGGAATTTGGTGCTGGTAGCGGTGTATTTGCAAAAGATTTATTGCTTGCATTGGAAAAAAGGCGAGCCTTGCCAGAGCATTATTATATTCTGGAATTAAGCCCTGATTTGCGTGATAGGCAACAGCGTTTATTGCAATCAGAATGCCCCCAGTTTTTTTCACGTATTCAATGGCTGGATCAATTACCAAGCTCTCCTATTGAAGGTGTCATTTTTGCAAATGAAGTTATGGATGCCATGCCTGTGCATGTATTTCATATACAAAATGATCAGATAAAAGAGCGTGTAGTGATATGGCAGAATGATCAATTTTGTTTTGCATCTCGAGCACCAGAGACGCCCGGATTAAAGTTACAATGCGAAGCATTACGTGAGCTATATCACTTACCCAATAATTATCAATCGGAAGTTCATCTGTTTTTATCAGCGTGGATAAATGGTGTTGCAGATGTGTTAAAAAAAGGTGTGATTTTACTTATCGATTATGGTTATGGTAGATCAGAGTATTATCATCCCGATCGCGGTATGGGAACTTTAATGTGTTATTCTCACCATAGAAAACATGACAATCCATTGATAAATGTAGGGTTACAAGATATAACAGCGCACGTAGATTTTACGACGGTGATTGAAAGTGCAGATGAAGCAAGCTGTAAACTTGCAGGGTTTACTACACAAGCCGCTTTTTTGACGGCATGTGGATTGTTAGAAATTGCTGAAGAAAAAAATATTTTATCTGCAAAAGAAAAATTTCAACAAGCACAAGATATTAAGAAGTTGCTTTTTCCATCGGAAATGGGTGAAATTATTAAAGTCATGGCGCTATCTAAAGCATGGGATGTTCCATTAATAGGATTTTTATTGCTGGATAGGCGGCGAGATTTATAAAAATAATTACAAGAGAGAGAACTATGTTTAGAAATAAAAGAATAAGAGAAGAGAAAAAAAACAATAGTGATCAAAAATCTTTAAACGTTCCTGAAAAACTTGCTTATACCCCGCCTCTTATAGGGGTAAGAAAAAATTTATTAAGAAACTGTCGTATATATTCCGATAATATGCGTCAAGAATTGTGTCGTGATTATCATCTTGCTTTATTTAAAGCAAGCATTAAAGCATTGAATGGTGGTGTGGTTGATATAACAACTAATGTACCTTATGCTGATTATGCGTCTATCCCTCATGTGGGCTATCTGTATGTACGTGATCCCGTTTTGATACTTCATGATAAACGTCTTGTCATTTCGACTTATGGGAACGAATATTATCGTTCGCAAGATATTATTAAAAAAGTTAGAAAAATAACAGGCTATCAGCATTTCTCTATTGATAATGCTTATTTTGAAGGTGGAAATATGTTTTATGTTCCTTCATTAAAAGTGGTGCTTCACGGTCTTGCACCGGGTGGACATTATGGGAAAAAAGAATCTAAAAAAAATTTCCTAACATACAAACGAGAGGACTATTATAAATTTGATCCATCTCAAACGAATATACGCCTAAAAAAAGCATTAAACCATCACGGGGTTAATGTCATTGGATTGGAGTTACATCCTGATGTCATTCATTATGACAAGAGTAAAGTGCGCGAACATTTTTATTATCATCTTGATTGCTTTATGCAGGTCATGCCTGATGGCCGACTGATCATTCTTAATAAAAAAATACTTTCAGGATATGACCAAATAGCGTTGCAAAATCTTTTTGGGGATAAATTCATTGATCTTTCTTATCCAGATTACTTGACTAATCCTATCATATTTAATTTTATTGCCATTCCAAATGAAGATGACTTTACTCTTATTTCTCCTACCTTACCCGAGAGCGTATTGGCGAGTCTTTCTAAGTTAGGACTATCGTTAATTACACCCGAAAGTCTTGATCCAAAACATGAAAGATACCATAAAGAACATGCTAAACGAGTTGCTGAAATCTTAAAGAGTGAAGGTCATGTCGATGCCAGTGCAACAAATTTAGCAACGCATCTTGCCATCAATATTAATGGATACCGATTTAAAAATGGAAAAGAATTAAGTTTTGATGATATTGATAGTCTAGGGAAAAAAATGTCTTGCAAATTGGATGATTGCTACTCTAATCAGAAGATTTCTTTTGTTTATGGTTTAGGCGGTCCACATTGTTTTACGACAGAAATTATTCCAAGTAAACCTGTAAGGGTATGCAATACAAAGAAAGTTAAGCAAAATAGTTGCGCATTCTTTAGTCAAAAAACTGAGAATGTTGATCCACCTCAAAAAGCCGTGTCTATGGATTTACGTCCTGATTTTTAATGGAAGTTTTGGGCTGGTGTAGGGTGGCACGGCATCTTTTCGCCGTAATCCACCTAATCGGTGGATTACAACGCAAAATGCGCGTTTAATCCACTCTACACTTAACTTCAGTTGATTTAAATTTAATCATGGCGTACAATAACAGCCACTTTTTGCACGCACCGAGGTTATTCATGAAATCCGCTCAACCATCTCCTGAAGTTAAATCTTCAAGCCATCATATTTTAGCATCCATTAACGAGGTAAAGGCAGAGTTTTCTGGCCCGATTACCTTTGACGGTATTAAAAATTTAATTGCTCGTGAAATGATGATACTTTTTGGAGAGGATCCAAGTTTAGTAGAAGATCTTTTACTTTATGTGCAAAAAACTAATGATTTGAGAAAATTGGCTGAAGCTCTGCAATCGTTGCATAATACAGTAAAATGTATACAAGCACATCAAGACATGAATCGCCTTGTAAAACGAGAATCATCTTTACCTTTGGTGAAAATTTTCTTCAGGTTTTTTGAAGGCGTGCAGACTAATCCTGAAATATTTCAAATTGCAAAAGCATTTTTTACCAGACATCTAAGTGAACTTGAATGTGAATACAATTGGGCAAGAAAAAAAGTAAGTTTTTTATGTGAAATTATGAGTTCGCCATTAACTAATCCTGAGTTAGCGGAATTATTTTATCAACTGGGTGTAAATTGTAACGCAACATGGGAAGAATACGGTAACACGCCGTTGTTGTTCATTGTTTCCAATGCATTTAATAATGATGCGCAATATTTATTAAGCTTAGCAGATAAATATCCTGAAAATAAACTCGATGTGAACGTAAGATCTACGACGTATGGTACGAATGCACTTCATGTTGTAGTTGCTAAAGGTTATCGTGATATTACTATACAAAAGCAAAAACTTGGATTATCAAACCTAGCATTAGCGGAAATACTTATTCAACATGGTGCAGATGTTAATTCAACCATAGAAAAAAAAGATGATATAGCAGATGGAATGACTGCATTACACTTAGCCGCAGCCAGAAAAGATATGGAATTTTGTCAATTACTCATTAAACATGGTGCAGATATTCATATCAAAGATGCTAAGGGTCAAACACCTTTGGATTTATTATTTCTTGATGATAATGAAGCAAATTATCTTATTTCTCATTGTACTGGGAATATGAGTTGTTATCGCAATTATCAACCTGAAGATGCATCGCCTGAAAAATTAAAAATAGCATTGGAAACTTGTTTTGAAGAAGTAAATAGGCAAAAACATGGTCAGAAACGAGGCCGTTAATTGTCAGGTATTGACCTTTTTTGCTACATAATTATGTTGTATAATGCCTAGACTATAAAACGAGGACGATTCGGTGGGACGTTTAACTGTTGTTGAAATACAAAAAGAAGAAAATAGCTTTTCCGCTGGGCATT
>CAZHMQ010000082.1:0-10121 GCA_964533645.1 uncultured Coxiellaceae bacterium | reverse complement strand
CAGGTATATAATGAAAAGATTTTCCACCTGCCTCCAAAAATTGTTTTTTGCCGCGTATCTTAATTTCTTCTAAGGTTTCTAAACAGTCGGTTGCAAACCCAGGGCAAATCACATCTAAGTCTACTACGCCTTTTTGAGGTAGAGAGGATAAAACATCTTTTGTATAAGGCGATATCCATTCGGCACGTCCTAATCTTGATTGAAATGACATGGAGTAATTTGAATGAGGTAATTGCAATGCATTTACAATAGCTGCTGTAGTTTGTTGACATTGTTGATAATAAGGGTCGCCCGCCGTGATAAGTTTCTTTGGAATGCCATGGTATGAAAATAAGATATGTTTAGGGCCTGTTTCTTTCCATGTTTTTCGAATAGATGTACATATGGCTTCAATGTAATCAGGATGCGTTGCATAGTTATGTATGGTTCGAACTTCAGGAATGACGCGCCATGTTTGAAGCACTTTCATCACGGCATCCAACGAGGATGCTGTGGTTGTTCCAGAGTATTGAGGATAAAGCGGTAAAATGATTACTCGAGAGACATTTTTTGCTTTAAGTTCATGTAATGCTTCTTCAATCGATGGCGAACTGTAATGCATGCCTAATGCGACAGGAAGTTGCATTTTTTCTTCAAGTTTGACAGCTATTTTTTTTGAGTAGACGAGTAAGGGTGACCCTTCGTCTGTCCAAATCGATTGGTATAATTTTGCAGATGTCCTAGATCGAAATGGCAAAATAAACCCATATAAAATGGGCCACCAAATTAAGCGTGGGATTTCTACCACACGTTTATCACTTAAAAATTTATTTAAATAAGCACGTACAGCAGAGATGCTCGGTTCACTGGGGGTGCCAATGTTCGTCAGTAAGATGCCAATATTATTTATCATTATACTTAAATCCTAGCGCAGCTAGGCGATCTTTGATATTGGGATGGGTGGAAAACATATCTGTTAAGGAAACAAAACCTTTAATTCCTGCGGATGCCGGATCAAAAATATAAGCTTCACGTCTTACATTTTCATGCGAGGTTTGTTGTGAAACAGCAGAGTATTCGTCCTGATGTGTCGCATAATCGCCACTAATTTTTAGCAAAGCAGATGCTAAAGCTTGATTATCTCTAAGTAATTCAACACAACCCGCATCTGCCATATATTCACGTGTACGACTTAAGTAAAGAAGTAATAAAATGTTAATCAGTGGCAAAAGATAACGTAAGATCATAATCACAGCAGCAAGCATGTTTTTTCTATCATCATTGCTTCGACGACCTCCAAACATGGCTTGATAAAAAAACATATCGAGTACCATAATCATTAAATTGGCCAATAGAGAGGCAACCAATGTTAATTTGATATCAAGATGACGTATATGACTTATTTCATGTGCCATGACAGCTTGTAATTCACTTCGATTAAGCTTCTGCATCAAGCCTTCAGTGATGGCAACCATAGCAGATTTTTCACTATAGCCACTGGCAAATGCGTTCATATAATTGGCTTGGATGATAAATACTTTAGGCATGTAGCGTAAACCCGCGGCAATTTTTAACTCTTCAACAATATTATACAATTGTTTTTCAGCGAAGGTTTGCGCAGTGTTTGGATTAATTTCTCTGTATTCCGTGCCAAGTAGCATTAAACGGTTGTTCATGGCGATGGTTACAAATAATGAAATACCCGCAATCACTAACATAACCACTGTTGCAATGGGAAAAATTTGAAACGTGATAAGTAAAAAAACCACTGTGGATAGAGGAGCATTAGGATATAGTCCAATGACCATGTAAGTATCGACTAACATGCCAAGTGAAAAATAAATGAAAAAAAACAAACCCATGACCATATAGGTTTTGTGATTATTGGCGCGTAAGGATTTGCGCCAATCGATAGATCTGCCTGATAAATGGATAGGTGATTGAGCCATGCTTATAATTTTACCGTATAATTCTCTTGCTCAGCGACTTTGCCTTCACCAAGCTGCCAATAAGGAAAATCAAAATCCAATTTACTTTTAAATAAAGCAACAATCATAGAAGTAAAAAATGCTTTTTTATTCGCATTATAACTTTCTATGCTGTCGTTATAGGATTGCTTAGCATAAGCTAATTTATTTTCCGTGTTTACGATTTCTTCTTGTAGCTGTATGCAGTTTTCATTTGCTTTAAGTTGTGGGTATTGTTCAAAAACCAAATTGATATGGGTAGCAATGTCTGAAATTTTATTTTCAGCGGCAATGCGTGCTTTTGCATCACCACTCGCTTTTGCCTGTTGTGCTTGATTACGTAAAGCAACCACATCTTTTAAAGTGGTTTGTTCATAGTCCATGTATTTTTTTACGACATTAATGAGGGACTCAAAGACTTTGAAGCGCCTGTCTAATTGGATATCGATTTGTTTTTGATTGTTTCGAATGGCTTCTATCAGTGCAATCAATTTATTATAGGTAAGAATGATAAAGCCAGCGATGATAATGGCAACAATAAGTATAATCATACCTGTACTCATAGACCTTTTACTCCAATTTTTATAGCATTACACATTATAACATCAGGATGAACAGTATGTCAGACGTCACATTAAATTTTACACCGGAACTTTATCATTATTTTCAGCGAAATTCACTGCGTGAGCCAGAAGTTTTAGCGAAATTACGCGAACAAACGCATCACATGAGCATGAGCCAAATGCAAATATCGCCAGAGCAAGGTCAATTTATGGGCTTTTTGATGGAGGTGATGGGCGCACGTAAAACATTAGAGGTGGGGGTGTTTACAGGTTATAGCGCGCTTGCTGTGGCATTGGCATTGCCTTCAGATGGCAAAGTAGTGGCTTGTGATATAAACGTAGAGTGGACAAAAATAGCACAGAAATATTGGTGCCAGGCGGGCATGTCAGACAAGATTGATTTACGTCTGGCACCAGCGCTTGAAACGCTTGACTCATTATTGGTCGACGGTAATGCGGGGACTTTTGATTTTGCGTTTATTGATGCAGATAAAGCAAATTATATTAACTATTATGAAAAAGCACTACAACTCGTGCGGCCCGGTGGTGTGATTGCAATTGATAATACCTTATGGAGCGGAAAAGTTGCGGATCCACTCGTGCATGATAAAGATACGGTCATCATACGAGAATTAAATGCAATGTTAGTTAACGATAAGCGCATCACTTTAAGTATGCTGCCTATAGGTGATGGGTTGAGTTTGGTAAGAAGGCGTTTTTAGGTTGTTCAACGGCTCGGTAATACTCCGAGCCGTCGTTGATTACATCTCTTTGTGTGCTGACATATAACTTAAAGCGGCATCCACTAAAAAACCTGATCTATTGCCGCCATGATGTTCGGTATAATCATCAATCTGTTTTAAAAATCGTTCCGGTAGACTTACGTTAATTCGTATAGTCTTGCCAGAAATTCTCGAAATATCAACTTTAACTACAGCTAATACTCCATCTCTAAAATCAGGATTTTCAAGATGTTCTTCAATAGGTTTTTTTAAAGGAATAGATTCATTATCAAGTAACAGTCCTGCTATATGACATTCAATAGCTTCTTTGGCATTTTGAATAGCTTCTTCTATCGTATCTCCAGCAGAAAAACAGCCGGGTAAATCAGGAACGATCACTCCATACGCGCTATCTTCATCTTTATGAATAAAAATTGGGTATTGCATATGTCTACTCCTGCGGAATGATTCCGGCTTGCTTGAAAATACTTGCTACTGTTTTTTTAGGCAAATCTTTTTTTGGATGAGGCACTGTAACTTTTCCTTTCTTTATGGGGTGCTTATACTGACAGTGACTGCCTTTTTGAGTATGCTTAATCCAGCCATCTTTTTCTAAAGTTTTTATTATTTCTCTGCTGTTCATATTTTGTTGCGCACCATACATTTATATTATACACATTATACACACTTAAGTAAAAGTAAAAATAGATCAATTTGAGAAAAGATATATCATTCAGCAGGTTATAAATTGCCTAATAAGAAAAACTCCTTATTGAGATTTATAACGTCTCACAAAAAACACCAAAGGCAGCATGGCTAAGATACTCCAAGCAATAAAAACATAAACATCCACAAACGCTAGCATTTGGGCTTGTTTACCAAGTTCATTTGCTATAAGTGGAATGGCTAGCGGATTGTGGATATCAAGATGCAACGTTTGTAAATAATTTGTGAGAGATGGGTTATAAGGATTCACAAAGCCGCTTAATTGGTTCCAGGCGATTTGGGTATGTCGAGTATATAAAGTAATAATGATAGAAATACCTATAGACGATCCCATGGTGCGTAGAAGACTAAATAATCCTGCAGCTTCTGCGCGCATAGAGTCGTGTAGCGTTGAATAAGCCACAGCAGATAAAGGCACGAACATTAAACCTATGCCGAATCCTTGAATGATTAAGGGCCAAACAACCCACCAGGTATTGATGTTTAAACTATAATACGTTCCTGGAATAGACCCTAACGCACAAAAAATAATGCCAATGATCACAATAAGGCGTGGATCGATAGTTTTGATGAGTTTGCTAACAATGACCATGCTAACCATAGCGCTGATACCTCTTGGTGCCATGGCAAATCCTGTGGTGATGACAGGATAGTTGAGTAAATTCTCAAGGAGTAAAGGCAGTACGACCATGCCGCCAAAAACACTTAAGCCAAACATCGCGAGTATTAAACTTGAAACCAAAAAATTACGGTCTTGAAAAATACGTATATCAAAAACTGATTTGCTTTTTTGATAATAGCTATTCACACAAAATCCTATCAGGCCGCCTATCGCCAAGAAGCTCGATATCCAGATCTCACTCGATGCAAACCAATCAGCATGATTTCCCCTATCTAAGGCATATTGGGTTCCGCCAATACCGCAAGAAAGCAGGAATAATCCTAACCAATCCATATTTCTGGATTTTTTATTGCTATCAGGCATCACTTGCCAGGCGATCAAAAGAGCAAATATCCCGATGGGTAAATTGATATAAAAAGTCCAGCGCCAGGTCGCAATTTCTGTGAGGTAACCGCCTAAGGTGGGACCTAAGATCGGTCCAACCATGACACCAATTCCCCAAATAGCCATCGCTTTGCCGCGTTCTTCGGGTGGATACACATCGGCTAAAATCGCTTGTGAAAGTGGTACTAAGGCTGCGCCAAAAACACCCTGTAATAAGCGGAATACCACCATAGCTGAAATAGATGTCGCAGCACCACAAAGTCCTGATGTTACCACAAAGCCAAGAATAGAAATCAACATGTAATTTTTCCGGCCTAGCGTATCACTGAAATAACCTGTGAGCGGCATAAAAATAGCCGATGAAACTAAATAGCTGGTTAATATCCAGGTGATTTCGTCAGGTGTGGCACCTAGCGAACCTTGCATAGTCGGTAGTGCAACATTCACTATGGTGGTATCTAATACTTGGATGAGTGTTGCGCTCATGACCGCAATGGTAATTAACCATCGATCAAAAGGAGAAAAATTTTCATGAATGTTTTTCATGCTTATCCGATATGGACTTTTACCTTAGCTGAAGTGCCTATACGTAATAAATGATCTTGATCAAGGTTTATAATACGAATACGCACAGGAACACGTTGTGTGACTTTGACCCAATTGCCGGTAGCATTTTGAGGTGGTAATAAGGAAAATGCGGTTCCTGATCCACCGCTAATGCTTTCGACTATGCCTTTAAAATGATGTTTGGGATACATATCCACGACCACATCGACGGTTTGTTTTGGATGAATTTTACTTATATCTGTTTCTTTAAAATTAGCATCTACCCAGAAAACTTGATCGCTGATAAGCGCAAACAAGGGTTGATTGGCTTGTACTATATTACCCGAGTGTAGGGTGACATTCGTGACCCAACCCGATGTGGGTGCTGCGATCTTAGTATAGCTTAAATTAAGTTTCGCTTTTTTGAGAGTAGCTTCGCCTAATTGAATAGCGGCCATTGCTGATCTTAATTCTGCCTCCACATTATCACCCTCTTGGGTGGATGCTACGTTTTTTTTAACCAATTTAAGCATTCGATTGGAAGTGAGGGCGGCAATGTTCAGCTGTGATTGATTTTTTTCTAACTGGGCAAGAGCTTCTGTGATCGCAATTTCGAATGGAATAGAATCTATATCAAAAAGTGGTTGATCGCGAGTAACATATTGATTATTTTGAATATGCAATTGCGTGACTTGACCCGTTACTCGAGGCGCGATTTGAACAATGTCAGCATTGATATAGGCATCATCTGTGTTGACATAATGTTTTTTTTGCCACCAATAACCTATACTGCCTAGGGAAATTGCAATGATGGTTACGATGAGAGATAGTCGTTTTAGGAACGATTTATTGATCCATTGAGTTGCGATAGACATAGTAATCACTGAAGAGGTGGTTATAACCAGATTTTATTGTAGTGGAATCTATTTAATAATCAAGTTTTTTACAGCTAAAAGGAGTGTTGTAGTGTGATGAAAAAAATAAAAGTTTTGGTTATTCCATCCGATAGAGAAGGAGTGGGTTATTTCAGAAGTATCAAGCCCCATGTTTATATGCGTGAAAATTATAGTGATTTATTTGATATCGATATTGAGTTTGATCCATCCATTGCGGATGGAAATGATGAATGGCTAACTGATTACGATATTATTCATTATCATAAAATGCTAGGTGAGACAGAAAAGCTATCTGATTTATTAGAAAAATTAGATAAAGCGGGGGTGGTACCTATCATGGATATCGATGATCATTGGACCCTATCACCGTATCATCCGAATTATGCCACATACAAAGCGCAAGGGTTTGATAAACAATGGCTTTATCATATTAAAATAGCGAAACATATTACAACGACTACACCTCTATTTGCGGATGAAATTCGAAAACATAATAATAATGTTTATGTCATTCCAAATGCCATTGATCCTGACGAAAAACAGTTTAAATCATCTCATGAACCTAGTGATAGAATTAGAATAGGGTGGCTAGGTGGTTCTACGCATGTGAAAGATTTAGAAATATTAAAAGGTGTGGTGGGTCGATGTAAAAGTGAGGGTTTGCTTGATAACATACAATTTGTTTTGTGTGGATTTAATATCGATGGTTATGCAAATATCATCAATAAAAAAACGGGAGAAATAAAAAAAAGAGCTATTAAACCAACAGAATCTCAGTGGTATGAATATGAAAGAATTTTTACGGATGATTATAAGATTGTAGGTAAGCCTTATAAAGATTTTTTGTTAAGTTTCAAAAAACAAGAATATCCTAATATTGCGAATGAAGTCTATAGGCGTGTATGGAGTGTGCCTGTGAGTCATTACGCATTAAATTATCGTTTGTTTGATATTGCTTTAGCGCCTCTTCATGAAAGTATGTTTAATCAGTGTAAAAGTCAGCTCAAAATTCTAGAAGCGGGTTTTCATAAAAAAGCCGTTATTGCCCAAGATTTCGGTCCGTATCGTTTAGATTCAGTGAATGCTTATAGCTCAGGGGGTGCATGGAATCCTAAGGGTAATTGTGTGCTTATTGATAGTCGTAAAAATGCTAAGGATTGGTATAGATTCATTAAACATTTAGTTGGATCACCAGAATTGATTCAGCAATTGGGCCATAATCTTTATGAAACAGTTAAAGAGTCTTATTCGATAAGTAAAGTAACTGAAGATAGGAAAAATTTGTATTTGCGTTTGGTTGAGAACCTGTCAAAGCATTAGAAAATCAACCTAGATTCGGCAGTACAAGCCTACTGCGACTGCTTAATATACTGAATCTAACCGAGATTTTTTAAAATTTTTTCTCACCGTAGGGGTGACTACTGCTTTCGAAAAAATTTTAAAAAATCTCGATTATCTTCAGCATGTTAAGCTGTCTCGCTATGGCTTCTACTGCCGAATCTAAGTTAAAAAATCATCTTTTGTGTCGTTTAACGGTCTTGTCACTTGAGGCCACATCAAGCGGTTTATCCGCATCAGAGCAGGTAAACTTCTGTTCAAAAAAACCTTCTCCCCTGCTACGCAATTTGAGTAGGCCTTTTCTCTTAGGGTAAAGAAGGTTACGATCCAGAAGAAAATAACTGTGATGACTGTCTTCGAATCCGGCATCATAGGAATAGTAAGTCTTTCCATCCCTTCCATGTATGTTATCATTATACATTCTGGGATAGGTTCCATTCCAAAGACAATGGTTGGAAATCGTAACCTGGCTTTTTGAAATGGATGCTTCTAAAGTATCACCAGGACGACCATCATTGCCATCTTTCCATATACCTTTTTTCCTTGTTAATGACATGTTATTTCCTTTAATAATATACGAGCAAATGCTCCTTTTTTTCATAGCAGAAGAGCTTATTTTTTAATTAAATGCACTAAATAATTTACTGAAATATCATCACATAATTTGTATGTTTTATTAAGAGGATTATAAGTCAATCCGGTCATGTTTTTGACTATTAAATCCGATTTTCTCGCCCATTCCGATAGCTCACTCGGACGAATAAATTTTGCATAATCATGGGTGTTTTTAGGAATAATATTTAATACATATTCCGCACCTATGATAGCAAAAAGATACGATTTCATATTGCGATTAAGAGTAGAAAAAAACACACTTCCACCGGGTTTAACAAGGGCTGCACATGCGTGGACTATAGATACGGGATCAGGCACATGCTCTAACATTTCAAGGCAGGTAACAACATCATACTCACCCGGATATTTAGCTGCAAAATCTTCCGCGGTACTTACAAGATAATCCACATGGGTCCCACTTTCATGCTGATGCAGTTTGGCCACTTGAATGGCTTGTGTGCTCATGTCGAGCCCTGTCACATGAGCTCCTTTTTTGTCCATGCTTTCTGATAAAATACCACCACCACAACCAATGTCGACGACTTTTTTTCCCATTAATGGCGTATGTCGATCAATATATGCTAAGCGCAGTGGATTGATATCATGTAAGGATTTCATTTCACCAGAGGTGTCCCACCAATGGCTTGCAAGTTCACTAAATTTGGCTATTTCTGCAGGGTCAATATTAGACATCTTACACCTTTCTGTTTATGATAGCTGGGTCGGGCAAATCCGGCATACTTCATTATTGTTTTCCAAAGGGAATTATATATGAAAAAATTGTTTATAGTATCCAGTTTATTGGCATCATGTTTTTTGAATACCGCCGTGTTTGCTCAAGATTTGGCAGGCCAGCAAGACGATCAATCGTTATCCGGAACCAATTTATCCAGTAATGGTGCGCAAAATCCATTTTCTGCGTCATCTATGGATAATTCAAGCGCACAACCACAACCTGATACAGCAGGTCAAACAGCAGATGATAGTGACAGTTGGTAAGAATTTATAAATCAAATATTGTTCACCCTCTTTGAAAAAGAGGGTCGACGAGTTTTGCGAGTCGGGGAGATTTTTAGCGCAACTTTCGTAGTTGCTAAGATCGTAGATATTCTAAAATCCTCCCTAACCCTCTTTTTTCAAAGGAGGGGACTCGTTCTGATCGTAGAGAGTAGATATGAATAAGTCATTAGCACAAACCGTATACTTACGAGACTATAAAGTTACCGATTATCTTATCGATACGGTTCATCTTGAATTTGATTTAGGTGAAGCCTTTACGCTTGTTAAGTCTGATCTTAAGATTAGAGTTAATCCCGTGAGTCGGAATCCTTCCAAGCATTTAATTTTACAGGGTGAAGCGTTAGAGCTTGTTTCAGTGAGTCTACATGATCATCCATTCGAGAATTATGAGCTTAATGAAAATGCATTGATTCTAAAAGAAGTGCCATCTGAATTTACCTTGACGATTATTACGCGAATTAAACCACAGGAAAACACAGCATTAAGTGGGCTATATAAATCATCAGGAAATTTTTGTACCCAATGTGAGGCGGAAGGATTTCGTCGTATCACTTATTTTTTAGATAGACCGGATGTGATGGCACGTTATACCACGACTATTATAGCTGATCAAGAAAAATATCCCGTCTTATTGTCTAATGGCAACTTAATTTCAAAATCGATATTGCCAGACGGTAAACATATGGCAACTTGGGAAGATCCATTTAAAAAACCTAGTTATTTATTTGCATTAGTCGCGGGTC
>CAZHMQ010000081.1:0-10141 GCA_964533645.1 uncultured Coxiellaceae bacterium | reverse complement strand
AAAATATCTCTTTTAGTTAAACCAACTTCTTTGCTAGAAAAATAAAGACCTGCTAAATCTTTTATCACCCATCTTAAAGGAGTGCGTTTACGCAATTGAGCCCTATGTAAATCAATTAAATACAATTTAATATTAGAATTGATTAGGTTTGACACATCCAACAAGAAATGGCAAATATAAAAATCTCTATGATTCATGCCATGACCATGCAAAGTCCGCGCAATGACAGCAATTTCTTTAATTAAATTTTTTTTAAAATGAAAAGAAGGCGGACAGTTTGGCCAATGTTTACAAAAATCTTCTAAACTTATGTGTTTAGGTAATTCTTTAGTCATAATAAATGATCTTATTTTGGCAGGATTATGGCCTTGATAACCATAGGCTACTATTTCTGGTGCCGCTATATTCCAATCAGATAATTTAGTAAGAGCAATATACTCATTTTTTGCACTAACGATAGGGAGCCGACACTGAAATAAGTTTTTAATGACTTCACGCCAACCGACCCCATGATGTTTTTTTATAAAATAAGGTTGGCTTGCAATCATAAGGCGCTCCGTGCTTCGCCCTTCAAGTGCACGAAATACCTCTCCTTGTAGCGACATAAGACGCTCAAAAGCATACTCTGTATCGGGAAATATGCTGTTGAGTAAGGGCCTTATCATTAACTCTTTCATTATTCATACTCTTTCAACAAAGCTTCCATACAATCTACCGCTCGTTCTGGCAGGCTATAAATATCAGCTTGTTTAGCATAATGAATGGCATTTTTTTGCCATTCTGAACGTTGCGGAGACAATAACATACTTGCTATGGCTTGACTAAATTCAGTTTGATTAAAAGGTGATGATAACACTAGACCTGCACCTGCATCTTTAATATAAGAAGCATAACCACAAACATCGGTTGTCAACACAGGCAGGCCGGAAGCCATAGCTTCAAGCAACACAGTTCCTGTATTTTCATTATAAGCTGGATGTAGCAACACATCCGCCGCCAAGAAAAAATGTGGCACATCGTGCCTACCGCCTAGAAAATGAATGTGTTCTCTAATGCCAAGCTTCTGCGCCTGTTTTTGAAAAAAACGAGGATTATCCTTGCCAATAATATAAACTTTGCTACGCTTCTTGACCTCATTCGGCAGCTCAGCAAAAGCCCATAACACACGTTCTAAACCTTTGGTCTTAAATCCCGAACCTACCATTAACAATAAAAATTCATCTTGTTGAATACCATATTCGCTCCTTAGCTTGGATCTCATTTCTTGTGCATTATGGGGTGCAACTCTATCTTTGGCTATTCCTGGTGGCAAAAGATGGAACCTTTCGGGTAAGGTCTGATAATAGCGCATAAAATCATCTTGTTGTTTAGATGATAATAATAAAATCTCCGTTGACGATGATTGAAAAACTGCTGCCTCAAAAGCAATTAAATGCCGATATCGGCGCGTTAAGCGATACCAGGCGGATCGAAGCAGGCGTGCTTTTGCTTGATAACACGTATCTGCTGCATAATAAATGTCCAATCCTGGCATTTTATTAAAGCCCACTACGACATCATAGGATATAAGACTAGAAGCAATGTCTGCGACGAAATTTTTTGCACGTACATGATTCGAAAAACCTCTAGGCGGCACGATATGAATAGTGAGCCCAGGCTCACGCTCACCTTCCCACGCCATAGCGAAAACATCAACTTGATGACCACGATTAAGACACTCTCGTGCAATACGTAAAAAATCCCGCTGCAAACCACCGAATGGAAAATATTTAAACAAACTAAATGCGAGCTTCACTTACAAAGAGTCCTTGATTTTAAGTCACTTTTGTCATGCCAGCATGCTTTTAGCTGGCATCCAGAGTGGCCTCAATTTATTAGCAACATTAAAGTCCATGCTGGCATGACAGCGTAGAGCTTTTTTAGAGCAATATAAATCATTCGCTGTACCATATCAACTTTTTCAAAGATATCATATTGACGGCTTATACTTTGTTCTGTTATATTTTTGAACACAAATTTCTTGAGGCCTCTATGAAAAAAGTCACACTATTAGCCGCAACATTGTTATGTTCACACTTAGCATTTGCAACAGAAACCCAAACAACGAGTTTAAACGGTGAAACGCTCGTTTCTGCGCTTGTTGACCCCAACGCCGAAACAACTGAATTTTCTGCAACACGAGGAGCCATACCTTCGAATGCCGCAGAATATGAAGCTGTCTATCTTAATAAAGTTTCTAAAATCGTTCCAAAAAACAAACATGAAAAAGATCGCAGCATGTATTATTCCATTGATGCTACCTATCCACAGATCACTGGGAAAAGTCATAACGAAGCAGAATCATCATTCAATAAACAAGTTAACGCTATCATTGATGAAGAAATGCAACAATTTAAAAACAGCGTAAAACTTGATATGCCACATATGAGAACATTACCGAAAGAAGTACGTAATAATACTTTCAAAATTGACTACGATATTGATGTTATTCATGAACTTGCTATAGTTAGTATACGCTTCACCATTCAAGGCATGCAAGCGGGTCGAGCTCATCCTTATCGCTCACATCGTGTCTTAAACTTTGATTTAATGCATAACAAAGCATTAGCATTAAGTGATTTATTCAAAACAGATACTAAATATTTAGATGCGCTAGCAAAATTCAGCAACAAGCAATTACAAAAAACTGTCAATGAAAAAGACAAATGGATGATTGATGAAGGCGCTAAAGCCATCGCAAAAAATTATAAAAATTGGAACATTGAGAAAGGTGCAATTTTAATTACGTTTGATGAATATCAAGTTGCTCCTTATGTCTATGGACCACAAGAAATTGAAATTCCATATACAGAGTTACAACAGTTGCTGTCTCCACAAGCTCAAATGATATCAAGCATTAAAGATAATACGGCAAATGTAGGGTAATACACCGTTATTGCGAGCTCCTGCGCATTTTGCAGGAGTGTTGCAATCCAAAAGGAACACCAAGCTAATGCACACAAAAAAAATCGCCATCATAGGCGCAGGAAATATGGGAAGCTGCCTGTTAGGCGGTCTTATCACAAATAAATATCCAGAAAATCTATTATGGGTTAGCAATCCCTCTGTATCAAAACTACGTGATTTACAAATACAATACCAAGCAACATTTAACATCACAACGAGCAACATTGAAGCAGCACAAGCGGCTGATGTTATTTTATTTGCAGTAAAACCATTGATACTGCCCAAAGTATTAGTTGAATTAGCTGATATTATCAAACAGAACAAGCCATTGATTATTTCAACTGCAGCGGGTGTTAACGAAAATATTATTCAACATTTTTTAAAAGCACCCACTTCTATTATCAGAGCTATGCCTAATACTCCTGCCATATTAGGCTGTGGAGCTTCTGCATTATTTGCAAATGCCTATGTCACCTCAACAGAACGAGAAATTGCAGAAAATATTTTTCGAGCAGTAGGAGTTGTCATATGGCTAGCTCAAGAAAAACTGATGAATATTGTCACAGCAGTGTCAGGCTGCGGTCCTGCCTATTTTTTCTTAATGATGGAAGCTATACAAAATGCCGGGGTATCTTTGGGCTTATCACCTGAAGTTGCTCGTCTGCTAACCTTACAAACCGCATATGGTGCAGCGCGCATGGCTCTTGAAAGCGAAAAAAATGTCGCGGAACTTCGCGCACAAGTGACCTCTAAGGGAGGAACCACTGAATCAGCCATTCAAGTGTTAGAGTCGGCCAACATTCGCGATATTTTTTTTCAGGCATTAAAAGCGGCTGATCTACGTGCTGAAGCATTAGCAAGCATCATAGCAAAAGAAATGGAGTCATAACTCTATGTATCAATCATTAAACAATGCAAGTTTATTTTTAATCAATAGCCTATTTGATTTATATCTCATGGTATTATGTGTTCGATTAATTTTGGCTTACTCCCGTGCTAATTATTTTAATCCCATTACACGATTTATTATCATTCTCACTCAACCTGTTATTCAGCCTTTACGTCGCTATATCCCTAACTATCATGGCATTGAATATTCGACACTTGTTTTCATCCTTGTCCTTGCTACTCTTAAATACTTAATCATTAGCGCATTATTCTTTTCGGTACCGAGTATGGGATTATTACTGATTAGCGCAGTGTTTAGTTCATGTAAATTAATGTTGAATATCTTTTTTTATGCCATATTATTCGGTGCAATTTTGAGTTTCTTAACACCAGGAGAAACACCTCTATCACAAGTATTGTCACAACTTTCTGCGCCTATCTTAAGGCCATTGCAAAGACTTATTCCGCCTGTGGGAGGATTTGACTTATCACCTATTCCTGCATTACTTATTTTACAAGTTCTTATTCGAGCCTTATAAAAAATAATACGTGCAACCCATGATGTGAGCATATTAAATGAAAATTATTTTTGCCAGCAATAATTCAGGAAAAATTCTTGAATTAACCACATTGCTTAAACCTTTTAATGTTGAAATCATTCCACAAACATCTTTGCAAGTGAGTGAAATCCCCGAGACGGGCCTTAGCTTTGTCGAAAATGCCCTAATCAAAGCGCGTCATGCCTGCCAACAGACAGGATTGCCAGCGATTGCGGATGACTCTGGTTTAGAAGTTTTTGCACTACATGGGGCACCTGGCATTTACTCTGCTCGATTCGCTGGGGAAAATGCAACGTCAAGTGAAAATATAAAAAAATTACTTTCTGAACTTCAAAATGTTCCTGATACTCACCGTCATGCTCGATTTTATTGCGCCTTAGTTTTCATGCAACATGCTTTGGACCCAACACCATTGATTTGTGAAGCTGAATGGCAGGGTGAGATATTAACAGAACCCTCTGGAAAAGGAGGCTTTGGTTATGATCCTATTTTTTATGACAGTGAAGAAAAATGTTCTGCTTCAGGCTTAACTTTAGAAAAAAAGAATCTGATCAGTCATCGCGGCAAGGCATTACAACTATTATTAAAAAAATTATCCGATAAATTAAAATGTTACAAGGCGTAGACACTATGCAAGCACTTTCAGTCAATCATCTCAGAAAAACGTATAGCAATGGACTTACTGCACTTAATGGCATTAATTTAGAAGTCGCTGAGGGCGATTTTTTTGCTTTACTCGGACCCAATGGTGCGGGCAAATCAACAACCATAGGCATTTTATGTTCTCTCGTAAAAAAAACGTCGGGCATCGTAAAAGTTTTTGGATACGATATCGACACCGATTTAGAAGCTGCAAAATCCTGCATAGGCGTTGTGCCTCAAGAAATGAATTTTAATCCCTTTGAAAAAACATTGCATGTTGTGACTAATCAAGCAGGCTATTATGGCATCCCCTATAAAGTTGCTTATGAGCGCGCTAAATATTATTTAAAAAAAATGGACATTTGGGAAAAACACAATCACTCAGCCCTACGCTTATCCGGCGGTATGAAAAGACGTCTGATGATTGCAAGAGCTTTAGTAAATAACCCGAAATTACTTATTCTGGATGAACCCACGGCAGGTGTAGATATCGAATTGCGACATGCTTTGTGGGCATTTCTTGCAGAACTTAATAAGCAAGGCACCACTATCATATTAACAACGCATTATCTTGAAGAAGCTGAACAACTTTGCAAAAAGCTTGCTATCATTGATCACGGCGAAATCATAGAAAATGCGGATATGAAATCCATGATTAATCGCTTAAATATTCAGACCATTATTTTTGATTTTGCACAACCCATGGATAGCATGCCTGACTTATCAAATTATAATTATCGTATGATAGATAGTACTATACTGGAAATTGAACTATCTCGAGACCAAAGTTTAAATGATTTATTTAAGATATTTAATCACCAAAATCTTTTGGTGACGAGCATGCGCAACAAGACCAATCGACTTGAAGAATTGTTTGTTCGTCTCATTAATGAAAACAAGGCAAAACTAGCATGAATATAACATTGAATAAAAATATGATTGCACTGCAAACCATCCTCAGAAAAGAGGTAGTTCGTTTCATGCGCATATGGTCACAAACTTTATTACCTCCTACTATTACTATGACGCTTTATTTTATTATCTTTGGCAAGTTAATAGGCTCACAAATTCAAGATATTCAAGGCTATAGCTATATGCAATATATAGTCCCTGGATTAACTATGATGTCTATTATGACGAGCGCCTATGCTAATACAGCTTCTTCGTTTTTCGGCGCTAAATTTAGTAGAAGTATCGAAGAAATGTTAGTGTCATCTATGCCTAATTATGTCATTTTATTGGGCTACACATTAGGTGGTGCATTACGTGGCTTGTTAGTCGGCATTATCGTGATGTGTATAGGATTTTTATTCACCCATATACATATTTACCATATCTGGATAGTATTAAGCATGGCTGTTTTATCTTCTTTAGTATTTTCATTAGGCGGCTTACTCAATGGTATTTTTGCAAAAAAATTCGATGATGTATCATTTATACCTACCTTTGTTTTGACCCCTCTCACTTATTTGGGTGGAGTATTTTATTCAATCCATCAGTTACCCCCATTTTGGCAAACTCTATCTCAATGTAATCCTATTTTAAATATTGTCTCGACCTTCAAATATGGCATGTTAGGAACGACTGATATCAACATATTTATTGGATTTTCCATGGTAAGTATTTTATTGATTACCATGCTTATTTGGTGCTTATATTTACTAGAAAAAGGTGTGGGACTTAGAACTTGAGTATGCTATATTTTTTACATTATCACTGTCGAACAAGGATGTCTGTCAATGATCAAAAAAATTATTGCCATTTTAGTAGTAAGTGTCGCCGTTATCCTCGCTATGCCATATGCTCAACAAGGCATGCAAATGCTACTGTCATTGCATAACTGGATATCTGATATATTAACTGAGGTTTTCACGGGCGCCAGTGCCGGCAATATATCACGTCAACTCATTGCCCTTCTCGCAGCACCTGTCATTATTGGGTTGATTCCAGCCATATTGTATTGGGTTGTTAAACGCGGTTGGTTCCCTTATTTTATGCAATGTGTTTGGATTGTTTGGTTGATACAGACATCCGCATTAATTGTGATGGCGAAGATTTAGCTATATCCAATAAGTTGTTTTGACCATAACCTTAGACATGACTTGCATCAATTTTTGAATCCATGAAGGCAACTTATGCGCGCCTGCTCTAATGGCTTCATCTCTATGTAAAGCTTCATCTTGGTGCATTTGTTTAAGTATGGCATGACTTTTATGATCTTTATGCACCAACTGTGCCATATGTTTTTCTAAGTGATTGACAACTTGCTGCTCCGTCTCAGCCAGAAAACCTAAACTCCAAGCATCACCCACCAATCCTGCTGTAAAACCTATGGAAAAAGATCCCGCATACCATAATGGATTGAGATAACTTGTATGACTACCTAGCTCGACTAGACGTTGTTTACACCATGCTAAATGATCACCCTCTTCAATAGCCGCTTGTTGCATTTTTTCTTTAACGACTAAAGAACGTGAAACCAATCCCTGGCCGTGATAAAGCGCTTGAGCACAGACTTCGCCTGTATGATTGATACGCATCAAGGCAGCAGCTTGCTTTCTATCTTCCGCATTCATCATGGATTCAGAAATAGGATAGCCAGGATTCGGCCTACCCGTAGTTTTAGCTGTATTGCAAACAGCTCTTAGCGCTTGATCAAATCCAAGGCAAATATGATCAAATAATGAATAATGACGTAACTCGCTCATAAGCATAACCTGTTAAAAACCGTATCATGTCACGCTATTTTGCCTAAATCAACGCTTAAAGTTTGCTTACTCCTAGAGAAAGCAACACACCAAGAACCGCAAAAGGAACAACAAAACGTATTAAAAACTGCCATAAACGATAAAAAACAGGCTTAAAATGCAACTCAGTTTCAGTCACATCAGGAGCCATAATCCACCCTGCGAAAATTGCAATGAAAAATACCACAATAGGCATTAAAATGCCCCGCGTCACATTTCTAAGTAAATCATGTAACGGATATCCGAACACACTCACATCAGCCCATTGTAAATGGGTGGCCACTTCAAAAGAACCAAAAATAAGAATAGATAAGAACACTATTAAAGATGCAAAAGCCCTTGACCAATAGAAGCGTTCGGTAAAAGTGACAACAATAGTTTCTGCCATTGCTATAATAGGTGTCCATACTATTAGGATGGCTGCAAAGAAAAATATGGCAGAGATGATCAAACCACCTGGCAAGCCGTCAAAAATATTAATTACATTATGACTCGTCAACACCATTAAATTTTCATCTGGACTCGAAGCTATCGTCAGGGGATAAACAATAAAATAACTCAATAATGAAACTAAAGCATCGATCACAATGACACACAACGTAGATTTGGCGAGCGGCACATGGTAAGGCAAATAAGACCCATACACTATCATGACTCCCATGCCTATTTTATATTTCATGAACGAAAGAGCAAGTGCTACAAGAAAAACTTCATAAAAGGAAATAGTAGGATCACTTACAAAAAAATGACTGATCGTTTCACCCAAGTATCCTAAGGTAGAAACATATATGGCAAGAGCTAACAAAATAATACCATAAAGCGGAACAGTAATCATCGATATTTCTTCTAAACCACGATGAATACCTCGACAAACTACAATCATTGCCATCAAAAGTAATAAAACAAACCACATTTCTAAACTAGTAAAATTGGCAACCGCTGTATTACTTAATTGCAATGAACCATTTATAGGACTAGTATGCTGATAAATATCTTTTATATTATCGATAAAGTAACCTATAGGAAAAGCTGACAAAACCGTATAGTAAATCATAGTTAATAATGAGATAAAAATACACGCCCAGCCAAGCTTGCGCCAATGATGGCTCGCATCAGCTTCCATAGTTAAGAGAGATATGGACCCCACAGGGTTTTGTTTGCCACGCCTACCTATTAATAATTCAGTAAACAATATGGGCAACGCTATAGCTAACTGACAAATAACATAGAATAATACAAACAATCCGCCATATTTAACCACTAAGAATGGGAATTGAAAAACATTCCCCAAACCCACCATCGCACCAGTTGTGACTAACACATAACTCGTGAAAGAATACCATTGGGGTCTATGCTCTAAATTTTTCATCTAATAACCCTCCTTTTTAACTTCATATCTTTAAAGCTTTTGATTTTGAAGGCGATATTTCTCTATCAATATTCTCAAGTAATGTATCAATTTTCTTCCCTTGTTCAGGTGAGGCATAAGATTTCATTTTAGTTAACATGGCCACATCAGACTCCAATTTTTTTATTGTCGTTTCTGAGTTTGATGTTTGTAGCAAAACTAAGTCACCTTCAGTTTGTACGATATAGTTTTGAATTGCAGATGGATCAAATCTAGGTTTTTCTGTTTTACTTGAAAACAAACTAAAAGCTGATAATACTCCTGCAAACGACATTTTTTTCTGAGTTGTTAATTTATATTTTAATTCTTTTTCAAAACTGTCTGTAAGACTAGAATCAGGATCTGGCCTACCCGTTTTATTTACAAAAGTAATATGGATTCCATTTTTTTCTTTGTTATATTGATCACAAATCAATTTATAGGCATGCAATAAATCTTTATCATAAACTTCAATAATAGTTCCAGGTGGTGGAATCATTTTGATGATTTCGCGTAGCTGATCTTTTACATATTGTAGGCATTCCCATGTAGGCATACCTTTTTCTTCCAAATTTGTTGGGGGTTTTGCACTAATAATGGATAAGCTGCCATCTTTTTCCTTTTTTTCATAAAAATAGGCTTCTTTTTCAATTTTATGACAAATGTGTTTGATGGGAACCCCTTCTTCTAAGCTATTAGAACGCTTTCTTTTACGAGAAGAAGAAAAATCTAAAACTTTTTGTTTAGCTTCTTTTGATTCACTAGGTTGAGCTTCCATCATATGCTGACTTTGTATTCTTTCATGTTCTCTATTCTCTAAAACTTGAATTTCTTTTTTCGTTTCTTTTGTGGGTAATCCTACTTTTGCAATAGCTGCTAATGGCATGTCTTCAGTGTTGATCTCCTTCTTTTCTTCTGCTTTTTTTGCGGCTTCTGCTTTTGCGGCTTCTGCTTTTGCGGCTTCTGCTTTT
>CAZHMQ010000080.1:0-10161 GCA_964533645.1 uncultured Coxiellaceae bacterium | reverse complement strand
GAGCGCAAAAGGATATTGCTATGAAACTAATCAATTTAATACTTTATGTTTCTATTGGCTTAGTTATATTCGGGTGCGTAACGACGACTAAATCTAATAAAACCGTCACTTCCACTGCAACATCTCAATCACAAAAAAATACTACAAAAAACCCCATTTCAGTGACTATCTATAGCGGTAAACAAAAGCCTGAAAAACCTTATGTCATTTTGGGTCATGACTCCGTTTCAAAATATAATATGGTGGGTATTAAAAGACAAGAAGCCAATTTAAAAGATTCCATACGTCATCATGCTGCAAAACGAGGTGGAGATGCTGTGATTGAAATCACGAATCATGTTGATAGCATCAGCTATACCGTGATCTCATATAAAAATCCGGTTATTGAAACAAATAAAGCCTGACTGATCTTGTCTTAAAACTGAACTTCGCGCGGCTCAGTTTGTGGCTTTTGCGGTACTTGTTCAGGCTGTCCTCTATCTAATTGTTTAATAATATCATGCTCACTCACGGGTTTATCTTCATAAAGCTTTTGATAATTTTCTGGTTCTTGTGAAGCAATCATAGCATCAAATTTTTTAATCTGCGAATCCATTAAGCCAATAAAAAATGAATCGGAAATAAATTTGTTTTGCTCATGTTTAAAAATATGTTGAGTTAATATGGATAAAAATACAAGCGTAATAATATAACCGCGTGTAAAACCTATGCTGGCGCCAATTTTACGATACACCACAGCTTGTGTAATGGTCACAGACTCTGCATAACCTGAATAAGCTATGCATGCCTCTGTAATAGAAAAGACACTCACAAAACAAATTAACAAGCTAATGGTATACATAAGCTCCTGGACCATACGCAGTGTCAAAGGACCCGCATTGATCGTATGAAGAAAGTTACTAATAAACTTATTATCTACGGCAGCGATCATCATAGGAGATGTTTTAAGAAAATCAGCTAAAGGTACAGTAAATTTAATAGCAAATATCAAAGCTGCGCTTAAACACATAAGTGCAATCATTTCTTTTCCTGCACCACGTGACATACCTCTAAAGGTATTGAGAGCTAAAATCAAAAAAACAAAAAAATCTAAACCATTCCAACTGTTCATTCTCTAACCTCATAGATGACTGGATCCCGGATAAATAAAAAGCGTTTTCCGGGATAACGATCCTCTGACACAGCACAAAAAAACATTGCGCTGTGTCGAGTTCACGTTATTTTACAGGACCCAACAAAGGTACACCACCCCTGATTAGCACCTCATGCTGTGGATAAGGTGGTTGAATTCCATGTGTTTCAAATGTTTGCCAAATTGAAATTAATACTTCGGAACGTACACTGATGCGTGATTTAATGTGCCGTAAGTTCACAAAATAACGTACTTCAAATTCTATTTGTTCATCAGCCAATTCTTTGAGGAAAACCTCGGGTGCGGGTTCCGATAATACATTTTGATGATTAGCAAGCGTTTGATATATTAAAGCTTGTACATCTAAAGGACTATCATGACGGCGAATTTTAATCGCAATGACGGTTCTTACGATAGAATCTTTTGCAGTCCAGTTGGTAAATGTTTTACTAAAAATTTCTGCGTTAGGTACGAGTACTTCCATATGATCCCAAGTACGCACCGTGACAGCTCGTCCACCAATATGCATGACCTCACCCTCATGAGCACCTATGGTGACAGTATCACCCACGCGAATCGGACGTTCCAATAACAAGAGAAAACCGCATGCAAAATTATTAGCTAAGTCACGTAAACCTAAACCGACCCCGAATGCAAATGCACCTGCAACAACAGTTAATGCACGCAAATCAATACCCAAAATTCGTAATCCTATTAAAATCCCAATTACAATCATCGTATATTGTGTCAATATGGCTATACTGTTTCTAATACCTAAATCTTTGGTTCGAGACAACAAGAAACGATACATAAATTCTCGGGTCCAGCGTCCCACCCAATACAAAATGGATACTATAATCATAAGTTCAATAATACTTATTAACGTAATACTGGTATTTAAAAAATCCACTAGACGATAATGTAAAATATATTGTAGCCGCTCAACAACTGGCGATTGCATGTCCCAGCCATAAACATAGAATAAAACCACCCATGCCATCAAAAATATAGAAATACGTAACAATTTATCAAAAGGCTTTAAAAAGGCTTCTGTCCATAACCAGCCATTATTGACATGTCTTATGAAAAGATGCGAGAAAAACTCCATCATTTCACCCAATACGCCTCTGACAATTAAATACCCGATCAAAACGATAAGAAAAATGCTTTCATACCACGACATGGTTAGGACAAAATTAATAAACCCAAAGACTCCTATCGTCGCATTAACTAATAATACAAGTGGAAATAACAATCCTAATAATCGTATGACTTTTCTAAAATAAGTACGATTATCATCAATATAATGCAAAATAAGACCAGGCAATACATCCCAAGATTTCAATAAAAGTAATGAAACGATAGCAACAAAAGTTAAAAATAAACGATAAAATAGGTCTTTAAGTTCATAAATAAGCGGCAATTGATGTAAAAATACCGTGCATGCCGTAATCACGCCGCCAACTAAAATGGTCCATTTTAAACGATAGTATAATCTAACATCATGCCCTGCTCTATCATGCACAGTTTCCACTAAACAAAGTCTAGCCAACGTTAAAATAGATTTAAAAAACAACCATACTAAACCTAAATTTAGTAAAAAATGAAAATTTTGGGATGGGATACGCATGAATAACAATAGCCAGTACACATTCGCTATAAAAGCAAAATCCCATAAAACGCTATGGAATAATTGAATACTTAACCATTTAGGATTGATATGTCCTAACTCATGATCAGGAACTCCTAGTAACGACCGCACCAAAAATCTATTGAGATATAAAAACGTGACAAGCCAACCAATTTCTAACAATGATAATGCAACCCATATAAGCATAGTAAAATGGGACAATGATTTCATGGTGGTCTGTAACAAGCTCTTGAATACTTGATAAGTTAAGGTTGGCAACAACACAATTTCATTACCTAAATCAAGCCATGCTTTTGCTCCAAACCCTAATAATCCTTGTCTAGCTGACAACTCTTGCTGTAATGCTTGCTCCAATGTCGTTCGAAACGCAATCACATCATTACTTAAATCCGAAACGGTTTTGATAGATGTTTTATATTGTGATTCAAGATTAGAAAGTTTAGTAAGAGATACATTGTCTTCTATTTTCTGTTGGTTTAAAAAGTTTTTTCGATTATCCAGTATTTCTATACGATTATTTAAGAGCTCATTCAGTTTTGTAAATTGTTTACCTAAAACTTGCATCTGATCACTGACTTTGTTTAATAACGCGATTGAGCTACTACGAGAAATAGAAACTTTAAATTGTTGAATTTGATCTTTGTAGCGCACTATCAACATTTGCAAATACATGTAGTTGACATTTTCATTCGCATAAAAAATTTCATTCATAATTTTTGAATAAGCGGCTTTATCTTTAGACTTTGCTTTTTCCAAATTATGTAGATCACTATATAAAGTACTTAGATGTTGTAACCACAGACTTTGCTGTTGTTGATAATCAATTTCTGATTTTGCTTGCTTTTCTTTAAGTTGAAGCATCGTTTGCGATTTGAGAAGATTTTCAATTTTACTATATCTAGCTTGATAGAGTGCCAAGGTATCTTCGGCGATAGATCGTAATTTATTAAGATAAACTAAACGAGTTTTTTCTAAACTTAACACTTCTTTTTGATAAGCCAGCTGTGATTTAAGCATTTTAGAATTAGGAACTCCTGAACGCGCCATATTCATGCTAAATACACTAGCTACATTGACTTGATTTTCAATTTCCTGAATATCTTTTTCTAAAAGAGCGATCGTCTGCTGCGCCTCTGAAAGTTCTATTGCTATGCTATCTAGATTAGAACTTGCAACTGCTATATCAATTTTAATCCACTTCAACCATGATTTACTTACCCTATCGAAAGACAGGTTCGAAAATTGAGTATTTTGTATATTCTGCAAATGATCATATTCTTTTTTTGACTGAGACAATCGATTTCGAAGAAGATCAATTTGCTGAACCAATACTTTTGATTTATCTAAATAAAAATCATCACCTATTTCACCTGGATAAGCGAATGCATTACTAAGCACGTATAGACTTAGCATGATAACTAAAATAAATTTATGCAATAGCTTCGGCATGAGTTGGTCTCACAAAAGTACGCAAATAGATTAATAAAATGATTCCTGGAAAAGATAACAAAAATGCTATCCAATAAAAATTAATCCAACCTATATGTTGCACTATCACAGCTGCAATTGGACCTGCAAAAACACGACCCAAAGCAAATAATGCTGATAAAAAAGCATACTGTGTCGCACTGAATCTTACATTACATAACGACATTAAAAAGGCTACAAATGCAGCTGTACTCATCCCGCTACAAAAAGATTCGATAAAAATACATGACACCATTAAAAAATAGTGTTTACCCATCATAGCTAACACAACAAACATAACATTTGAAAACGCTTGTAGTAATCCAAAGCCTATTAAGGCATAAAAAAGACTCATGCGTACCAACAAGATACCGCCAACAAACACGCCCATGATTGTTGCAATTAAACCAAATGTTTTAAATGCAATGCCTACATCAGTTAAACTAAAGCCCAATTTCCCTAACAAAAAATTACTCATGAGAGCCAAAGCAAGCGCATCACCTAATTTATAGATCATCACAAATAATAAAATTAACGCTATCTTGTCACGTGTTAACAAATCCCTAAAAGGTTCGACAATAAAACTCGTGAGGGACTGTGGTTGCTGTATACAAACCGCCTCATTCGGAGCGAATAAGGTTGCAATAATAGATAATCCAATCAATCCTGCAATGATTTCAAATGTCACTTGCCAACCTAAATAATCTGCCAAAACAAGTGCCAAACCACCTGACACTAACATCGCAACGCGAAAACCTAAGGTCACAGCTGCAGCTCCCAAACCACGTTCTTTTGGAAGTAGAATATCCGTTCTATAGGCATCTGTTGCTATATCTTGGGTTGCAGAAATAAATGCAATGACAAGAGCAATGAACCCTATCATACTTGGTTGCGTTGCTGGATGAAGCGCCGCCATGATGACAATAGACACACACAACCCAAGCTGGGTTAGCAAAATCCAACTGCGCCGCCTACCCAAAAATGGAGGAGTAAACCTATCTAATAAAGGGGCCCACAAAAACTTCCATACATAAGGCAAACCCAGCAAACTTAATGAGCCTATGGTAAGTAAATCGACCCCAGACTGAGTAAACCAAGCTTGTAAAGTTGATCCAGTGAGCGCTAAAGGTAATCCTGAGGAGAAACCTAATAGTAGTACTGTTTGAATTCGTCTATTAGTAATATAGTGTCCGAACATTATTTTTCAAACCCATCACACATCAAAATGATGCTTATTTTATCATTATTCTGCTAAAATTGACATACATAACAACCTCTAAAATTTAGGATGGCTCATGGTTATCAGCATATTTGATTTATTTTCCATCGGAATTGGACCTTCAAGTTCGCATACAGTAGGGCCTATGAAGGCGGCGCATGCATTCGTCTTATCTCTTGATACTAAGAGTTATTTCAACCAAACAAACAAGATAAAAATTGAATTATTTGGTTCTCTTGCATTTACCGGAAAGGGTCATGGGACAGACAATGCCATTCTTTTAGGATTGGAAGGATTCATACCCAGCACTATAGATCCTGACATAATCAAACCTCGATCAGATCAAATTTTAAGCAATAAATCCATTCATCTTTTTGGAAAAAAATCTATTCCATTCAATATAGAAACAGATTTTCAATTCAATTATAAAGATTTACTTCCTAACCACACTAATGGAATGCGATTCTCAGCTTTGGATGAAAAAAATAATACCATATTTAGTGAAATTTACTACTCCATAGGTGGTGGGTTTATCACAAAAGAAGGTCAAAGCACTTCTTCAGATCATAGCACCCATAAAACATTACCCTACCCATTCGAGTCAACTAAAGATCTTATTAAACATTGCGAACTCAACCATATCACCATTAAGGATGTCATGCTGGCAAATGAAGCTAGTTTACACGGTGAAACGGAAGTTCGGGCCAAATTATTAGCTATCGCTGATGTCATGAAAAACTGTATTCAAAAAGGCTGCCAAACTAAAGGCATATTGCCAGGCGGCTTACATATTAAACGACGAGCACCAGAACTTTATGAAAAACTCAAAGAAAAAGGGATGCCAAGCTCTCACGAATTCACCGACAGCATGGCATGGCTCAATCTATATGCTATTGCTGTAAATGAAGAAAATGCAGCAGGCAGTCGTGTCGTCACTGCTCCAACAAATGGCGCTGCAGGCATTATACCCGCTGTTTTACATTATTATTTAGACTTTTATCCAGAAGCCAACAAAGAAGATGCCGTAGACTTTTTGCTCACAGCCGGTGCAATTGCGATTCTATACAAAAAAAATGCTTCTATCTCTGGCGCAGAAGTTGGCTGCCAAGGAGAGGTAGGTACAGCTTGTTCCATGGCTGCCGCGGCCATCACAGCTATGCTAGGTGGAACTATTTATCAAATAGAAAACGCTGCAGAAATTGCCATGGAACATCATTTGGGAATGACCTGCGACCCTATCAATGGCCTAGTCCAAATTCCATGTATAGAACGCAACGCCATGGGAGCTGTAAAAGCAGTGAATGCCGCACGGCTTGCATTGCTGGGCGATGGAAGTCATTTTGTTTCACTCGATAAAGTCATTGCTACTATGAAACAAACTGGACAAGATATGCTTGCCATTTATAAAGAAACATCCTTGGGCGGATTAGCTGCTAATATTCCAGAGTGTTAGCACTTAGAAAAAACACATGATATAATCTCACACACATCAATTTTGTTATAATTCAATATGATAGAAAATGCCATAGTATATGAACAACCCTTGAATGAATTAGTCAGGGTATGCTTGCGAATAGAACAACTATTCCAACAAATAGACCATCAGATCGCTGATAAATCCATTTTGGGTACGCGAAATGTTATTAGTATTATCATCAATTTATTGCAATTAGTTGATAGACCAGACTTAAAAGCAAAACTTGCAAAAGAACTAAGTCACCAAACCGTATTACTCGGAAGATTGGAAAATACTCCTGAGATAGATCCACAAAAACTTCGTGAGACCTTAAATCAACTTGATGAACTCGCACGATGTTTTATTGATAATAGCAAAAAAATAGGCCAAAATTTACGCGAAGTAGAACTACTAAACAATTTACGTTTACACTTGGCAAGCCCAGGTGGTGGTTGTTGCTTTGATATACCCCTTTATCACTACTGGTTAAATCAATCGATCGAAACAAGAGAAACAACTCTCAAAACATGGATAAACGAATTCAATAAAATTCGTGATGCCATTTCTCTTGTATTAAGACTGATACGCGAAGGATCCAAATTTAATCATAAAACGGCTGAACATGGTTTTTATCAAGAATTACTCGACCCACAAGTTAATTTACGTCTTATACGTGTGGCTATTCCAAACGATATAGCAGCATATCCAGAAGTCAGTATTGGACGTCACTACCTAAGCGTAAGATTTTCTTCGGCTACCATTCAAGAAAGACCAACTCAGTATTTGCATCATATAGATTTTTGGATATCGCATTGTAATTCATAGGTATAAAATGAACATAAAAAAAGAAGAAATTTTGTGTCCTCACTGCGGAAAACCAAATACTTGGGTACCAGATAATAGCTATAGGCCTTTTTGCTCTGAACGCTGCAAACTCATAGATCTTGGTGATTGGGCAGATGAAAAACATCGCATTCCAGTTGAACCAGACGCTTCGGAAAACAATATACCTGAACCTGATGATGAAAATTCTTAATTCTTCCGTTCCCGTCATTGCGAGCGTAGTGAAGCAATCCAAAATACCGATTAAAATATCAGCAATTATTGGATTGCCACGTCGCTTCGCTCCTCGCAATGACAAGATATGTAGAGTTATCATTATCTTTCTCTCCCTGACTTTTATTTCTTTTTCAACTTTTGCGAATGAAAAACTTACCGTCATTCTAGATTGGTTTCCCAACCCAAATCATGCACCTTTGTTTGTTACAAAAGACAAAGGATTTTTTCAAGCATTAGGATTAGATGTAGAATTTATTGGACCTGCAAACCCTTCTGATGCCCCCAAATTAGTCGCTGCTGGAAAAGCCGATATTGGCATCACCTATCAACCTCAATTCATAGAACAAGTAGATCAGGGATTGCCTTTGATACGTATTGGCACACTTATAGATAAACCTTTAGATTGCTTAGTTGTGTTGAATAATGGTCCTATAAAAAAAATAAGCGATTTAAAAAACAAACGAGTGGGTTATAGCTCTGGTAGTTTAAATAGTATTGCACTAAAAACCATGCTCGAAAAAAATGGTTTATCATTGAAAGATGTTCAGCATATCAATGTTCAGTTTGACTTAACCCAAGCCTTGCTTACAAAAAAAATTGATGCGGCTACTGGCATGATGCGAAACTTAGAAACAGTTCAAATGAAATTATTGGGACAACCTGCTCGTATTTTTCTTCCTGAAGAAAATGGGTTCCCAACTTATAGCGAACTTATTTTTATTATCAACATAAAAAATCTATCTAACAAAAGCATGCTTCTTTTTTTGCAAGCCTTAAAAAAAGGAACGAAATATTTAAAAGCGTACCCGGAAGAAAGTTGGATGCTTTTCATAAAAAATCATCCTGAACTGAATAATACTCTTAATCATCAAGTATGGCTTGCATCTTTAGATTATTTTGCAGATCAGCCATCTCGTTTTGACGCTCAATCATGGACGAATTTTATTAATTTTATGTACCAACATAAACAAATTAAAATAATTCGCCCTTTAAATAATTATACTATGGATTTAAACAAGGAATAACACGTGACATTAGCTCTGTATTTAGTAGGTCTTTTTATCGTTGTCATTGGAATATTACTTTTTGCCATTAAAATGTTACAAGATACCATTTATAAAGGCATACATGAAACACGAACGAATGTTAAAGAAGCACTTTCAGATTATTCGTCGGAACTGGGCAAACGCATGGACAGTCTTACTCAGACCACCGAAATTAAATTGAAAGAAATCAATCAGCAAGTTGAAAAACGTCTTGCCGAAGGTTTTCAACGCACTACTGAAACTTTTGGTGATGTTATTAAACGTCTTGCTTTAATTGATGCAGCACAGAAAAAAATTACTGAACTTTCTAACAGCGTAATGAGCCTACAAGAGATATTAAATGACAAACGTTCACGCGGTACTTTTGGTGAAGTTCAACTGTCCGCACTGATACGAAATGTTTTACCGGAACAACATTTTTCTTTTCAACATACTTTAAGCAATGGCAAGCGTCCGGATTGTGTGCTATTTTTACCTGAGCCTTCGGGAAGTATTGCGATCGATGCTAAATTTCCATTGGAAAATTATCGTCTTGTGATGGATGCATCTTTATCTGATAGCGATAAAAAACAAGCTGAAGCTCAATTCAAAATTGATATACGAAAACACATACAAGATATTGCCGAAAAATATATTATTCCAGGCGAAACATCAGACGGAGCCGTCATGTTTATTCCTGCTGAAGCCGTTTTTGCTGAAATTCATGGTCGATTTCCTGAATTAGTTGACATTGCTCATAAAGCAAAAGTTTGGCTAGTCTCACCCACCACCATGATGGCCATTTTAACGACTGCGAGAGCTGTGTTAAAAGATGCAGCAACAAGACAACAACTACACATTATTCAAAAGCATTTACATATGTTAGCCAATGATTTTGATCGTTTTCAAAAGCGCATGGACAATCTTGCTCGTCATATTGCACAAGCCCATACGGATATAGAAGAAGTCCATGTTTCGGCAAAAAAAATCACAAATCGATTTGAGATGATTGAAAAAGTTGAATTAACAGGTGTAAGTTTGTCCGAGCATGAATTAACAAACAGCCATGTTGCGATTTAAAGAAACATCCTAGCAGCAACTAGGGCGTGTCGTCAATTAACCCCCAGCCACGTCGTCCCGCGGCTTGTCCGC
>CAZHMQ010000079.1:0-10267 GCA_964533645.1 uncultured Coxiellaceae bacterium | reverse complement strand
GATAAAGAATGGCAGATTCTAATGGCTAATTGAGAGAAATGCAAAGCGAAATGCGTATATTAGGTATAGAAACATCATGTGATGAAACCGGGGTCGCTATTTTTGACGCTGAAAAAGGTCTATTAGCGGATGTATTGTACAGTCAAGTAGCACTTCACGCTGAGTATGGTGGAGTAGTGCCTGAACTTGCCTCACGTGATCATGTGAGGAAAATTATTTATTTAATTCATGAAGTTATGAGTAAGGCGGAATTAACACCTAAGGATATTTCTGGTGTTGCTTATACCGCAGGCCCCGGCTTAGTAGGTGCTTTAATGGTCGGAGCCGCGGTAGGTCGTAGTATAGGATATGCTTGGAATGTCCCAACCGTAGCAGTGCATCATATGGAAGGTCATTTATTGGCACCAATGCTTGAACCCAATCCTCCCACCTTTCCATTTGTGGCTTTATTAGTCTCAGGTGGTCATACCTTATTAGTTAAAGTCACAGCCTTTGGTCAGTATGAGATTCTGGGTGAGTCGGTCGATGATGCTGTTGGCGAAGCGTTTGATAAAACCGCAAAAATATTGGGCTTAGGCTATCCGGGCGGTGCAGCCCTCGCCAAATTAGCAGAACAAGGTGATCCTAAGCGCTTTCATTTTCCACGTCCTATGATAGATAGACCGGGATTGGACTTTAGTTTTAGCGGCTTAAAAACCTTTGCAGCGAATACTGTTGCTGCAAATGACGATACTCCGCAAACCAAGGCCGATATTGCGCGGGCTTTTCAAGATGCGGTAGTCGATACATTAACCATTAAGTGCAAACGGGCTCTCATAGCTACCGGATATCATACTTTAGTTGTTGCAGGGGGGGTGGGAGCAAACCTTGCTTTACGAAAGAAGTTACAAACCTTAGATGCAAAAGTTTATTTTCCCCGGCAAGCCTTTTGTACCGATAATGGGGCGATGATTGCCTATGTGGGCTGCCAGCGATTATTGGCGGGAGAGCGCAGTGATTTGGCTATTAAAGTTTATCCTCGTTGGTCATTAGCTGACCTTTGACTTTTTGCCTATTTTAGTTTCTTTTCCCGAAAATAAATTTTTAATATTGCTACGATGTCGCCAGATGAGTAAAAGACTGATGATAGCTGCCGTAATGGTGAACGTTGTGTTAGTGAAAAAATAAGTAAAAAACGGTGCAGTAATCGCAGTCACAAGCGCTGCTAATGAAGAATAGCGAAACATAAAAGCGATGTCTAACCAAGTGACAAGTAAACATACTCCCACAGGCCATGATAAGGCTGTCATACAACCAAAGGCAGTCGCCACACCTTTCCCACCTTGGAACTTAAAGAATATAGGATAAAGATGACCGAAAAAGGCAGCAAAAGTGACCAATGCTAAACCTAAGTCATTGATGCCAAGCCATTTAGCGAGTAATACAGGAATCACGCCTTTTAAGAAGTCGCCTAGTAAGGTGATGATGGCGGCTTTTTTTCCGCCTATGCGTAACACATTCGTGGCCCCTGGGTTGCCAGAACCTTCTGTTCTTGGATCAGGTAAGCCTAATAATTTACAGGTGATAACCGCGCTTGAGATAGAGCCAAAAAGATAAGCGATAAAGGTTGCAAAGCAAATCGTCAAGTAGGAAGTTTCTAATACCATATAAACACCTAATTTATTACAATTTCAGTTTTTTAGATGGGGTGCTCGAAGTTTCTTTAACTGGATCTTGATGGATTTCATTTTTATTTAATATAGAAATATTTAAGATAAAGTCAAAAAATCCAGGTTCAAGACCTTCGAGTTTGCAAAGACTTACCAAAAAATCTTGTGCTTTTTGTGTAACTTTTTCTTTGCCTGGCTCATTAAAATAAAGATGAGTATGGTTCATCTCTTCTAGTATTTGTTTCATTTCTTTGTTCAGACGCTTTTGATCAAAATTAGATTTAAAAAAAACCGCAACTTTCAGCCCTGTTATTTGTCCTGTTGGTTTGTCTTTCATGACCCAAAGATCAATGGTTTCTAAGATTTTTGAATTTGAAAGTGTGTGTATAGACAAGAATGCATAGGGTCCATTGTATTGACTAATTTCTATACCAAGCAAACCTTTTTTTATGTTTCGCATGTTCATGAATGTTATGTTTCGAAAAGTAAGACGTTGCGATACTATAATAATTCAAAAAACTATGCTATCTAAATTGATTGACTGTTAGAATAACGATAGATATTTTTTAGGTGAGTATATGACAATCAGCGTAGATCATTTAATTTGGATAGATTTAGAAATGACGGGACTGGATCCCGAAAAAGAAAGAATTATTGAAATGGCAGTCATTGTCACCGACTCTGAATTGAGTGTTGTTGCTGAAGGACCAGTGTTGGCAATTCATCAATCCGATGAACTGCTTAATAATATGGATAGTTGGAATACCAAACAACATAATGCATCGGGATTAGTGGCGCGTGTTCAAGCAAGTAAAATATCTGAAGCAGAAGCTGAGTCAGCTATGCTTGCGTTTTTGAAGCAGTATGTTCCTGCTGGTAAATCGCCTATGTGTGGGAATACCGTTTATCAAGATAGACGTTTTTTAACAAAATACATGCCTGAATTAGAAAAATTCTTTCATTATCGATTATTAGATGTAAGTACCTTAAAAGAATTAGCTTTGAGATGGGCGCCACAGATTTATTCGGGGGTGAAAAAAGACTCCAAACATTTAGCGCTTGACGATATACGTGAGTCGATTGAAGAGTTGAAATATTATCGAAAAAATTTTCTTATTTCGTAGATTGGTTATTTCTTAATTTGCTGCTCTAATGCCCACTCCACATGTTCACGCACTAATGCAGAAGGATGTGATAGTTTTTCTTTGAGTGCGTGAATAATAGCATCAGTGTTAGGCGCATTCCCAAGTGCGACAGCAATATTCCGTAACCAGCATGCATAGCCAATACGTCGAATCGCAGAGCCTTCGGTTTTTCGTAAAAATTCTTCTTCTGTCCAAGCAAATAGCGTGATGAGTTCCGGTGAGGTAAGTCCATGTCGTGGATGGAAGTCATCTTCTTTAGTAAATTTTGCAAAACGATTCCACGGACACACTAATTGACAATCATCACATCCGTAAATGCGATTTCCCATCATGGATCTGAATTCAATGGGGATAGATCCACGCAATTCAATCGTAAGATAAGAAATGCAGCGTCTTGCATCTAACTCATAAGGTCCAATAATAGCCTGCGTCGGACATACCTCTATGCAAGCTTTGCAAGTGCCGCAATGGTTTTTGACAGGTGTGTCGATGGGTAAGGGTAAGTCGGTAAATATTTCGCCTAAGAAAAACCATGATCCAGCCTGACGATTGATAAGATTGGTATGTTTGCCTATCCACCCAAGCCCCGCTTTTTCTGCTAACGGTTTTTCTAACACGGGCGCACTGTCAGAAAAAACACGATAATCCGTATGAGAGGCAATTTTTTTAGCTAATACGTTTAAACGTTTGCGCATAAGTTTATGGTAATCTCGTCCCAGGGCATAGCGCGAGATATAGCCTAAAGAGGGGTTTTGCAAAACCTTGGGAATCTCTGTGCCAGGCGGTAAATAATCCATGCGTGCCGAAATAATACGTATCGTTCCAGGGACAAGTTCGTCAGGACGATAACGCTTGCTGCCATGAGCTTCCATGTAATGCATCTCGCCATGGAATTTTTTTTGTAGCCATGCTAAGAAATGAGGTTCATATTGTGTCAAATGGGTATTAGTAATGCCAATTTGTTGAAAACCTAGTTCTAGGCCCCATTGTTTGATGTTTGTTGCAAGTTCGTAGTGGTTTACCATATATCTTAAATGATGCTTTAGTTATCAGCGGGCTCATCGTGAAGAGTCCATAAATAATACAGGAATATATCATGTATTCAATAGGCAAATGGTGGATGTGGCTAGGTTTTTTGGTTTTTATTGGAATTGTGATCGCTGTGGATCTTTTTTTGCTAGGACGTAAGAAAGATCATAAAGTCACAGTACACGAAGCATTTGCTTGGATGGCTGTTTGGTTTTCATTTGCAATGTTATTTAATGCATTATTATGGTGGTATCTCGGTCAGCGTCATGGATGGTCATTTGCCCATCAAAAAGCGTTAGAGTTTTTCAGCGGGTATTTAATTGAGCAATCATTGTCCACTGACAATATGTTTGCTTTTCTAATGATTTTTAATTACTTCGCTATTCCCGCGAAGTATCAACATAGAGTACTTATTTATGGTGTTTTAAGTGCCATTTTCTTGCGTTTAATTGTTATTTTAGGTGGGACCTGGTTGGTTAGCGAGTTGCATTGGATACTTTATTTGTTTGGCGTATTTTTAGTATTTACGGGTGTCAAAATGTTGATGCCTGCTAAAGAAGAAGTCAATTTAACTGACAACCCTTTATTAGTTTGGTTGCGACGCCATATACGCGCGACCGATACGTTAAAAGACGAGCATTTTTTTATTAAAATAGATAAAATAATATATGCGACCCCGCTTTTTTTCGCGCTTGTATTTATTGAAATAAGTGATGTAGTCTTTGCATTAGACAGCATTCCGGCCATATTTGCTATTACAAATGATGCATTTATTATTTTCACGTCCAATATTTTTGCAATCCTCGGTTTGCGCGCATTGTATTTTTTATTATCGAATATGGCAGAACGATTCCATCTGCTACGTTATGGTATAGCGATTATGCTTACCTTTGTAGGTGTTAAAATGTTGATCGCTGATTGGGTAAAAATACCTATATTATTGGCATTAGCTGTTTTAGTTGCTATTTTAGGAACGACTATATTGTTAAGTATCATTTATCGTCCACGCGGTGAGAGGTATCGATGAATCCCATAGAAAAGTTGCACATCACTCATTTTGCGAGTTATTTGAAACCAAGAGTAAGACATGCGCACAAAGGTATGTATGGGCATGTATTAGTCGTTGGAGGTGATTATGGATATTCCGGTGCTGTAAGAATGGCGGCAGAGGCTGCTCTACGAGTCGGTGCTGGTTTGGTGAGTGTTGCCACTAAGCCTGATATTGCTTTGACCTTAAATCTAGCGCGCCCTGAAATCATGTGTCATGGCATAAGTTCTGAAAAAGCGTTGGATTTGTTACTGAAAAAAGCAACCGTGGTGGTGGTGGGTCCAGGTATAGGGATGTCTAGATGGGCGAAAAAGTTATTATCGCGCGTGTTAAAAAGCAAAAAGCCATTAATCGTAGATGCGGATGCATTGAATATATTAGCTAGCAAACCTGTGTCATATGAGAATTGGATTTTAACACCACATCCCGGTGAAGCGGCACGTTTGTTAAAGACGACAGTAGAGAATGTTCAGCAAGATAGAGTGTTGGCTATGCATAGCCTACAGAAAAAAATGGGCGGTGTTTGTGTTTTAAAAGGCGAAGGTAGTTTAATATTGGCCCCCGATAACATGTTGGCTCAATGTGATGCAGGGAATCCTGGCATGGCGACTGCGGGCATGGGAGATATATTAAGCGGTGTTATGGGAGGATTTGTTGCGCAAGGGTTTACCTTAGTCGATGCTGCAAAATGCGGTGTACTCATTCATGCTATGGCAGGTGATCTTGCTGCTAAAGAAGGTGAGCGAGGTATGCTTGCATCGGATTTATTACCTTATCTGCGACGTTTGGTGAATTTTCATTAAAGATCACCCTCTTTTTAAAGAGGGTCGCCGAGCTTGCGAGGCGGGGAGATTTAAGTGATGACAGAAGAACAATTTATTCAAAGAATCATAGTTGATGAGACATCCATGCTTGCCCTAGGCGCAAGTCTTGCGCGTGCATGCGACGATACTGCTGTCATTTTTTTGCATGGACCATTAGGTGCAGGAAAAACAACCTTGGCACGTGGATTTTTGCGCGGCATTGGTTATGCCGGTAAGGTAAAAAGTCCAACATACACCTTGATTGAACCTTATCAGGTAGCTCGCGGTTATGTTTACCATTTTGATTTTTATCGATTAAAAGATCCTTTAGAATTAGATTTTATGGGGATTCAAGATTACTTCAGTCCAAAAAGTATTTGCTTGATCGAGTGGCCAGAACATGGCGAAGGTGTTTTGCCGGTTGCGGATATTGCATGTTTTATAAAAATTCAAGATGATCAGCGTATCATTAAACTCGTTGCTATAACGTTGGTTGGAAACCATATCATTGAGCGACTTCAACATGAAGTTTAATGTTGTTTTATTTTTTTTACTACTCATATTGCCTGCGATAGTGGTGGCTTCATCGAATAAAGTGAATGCAATCCATATAGAAGAAGATAAGCATGCGACGCATATTAGTTTCCAAGTCACACATTCTGTTAAATGGAACACATTTTTATTGACTGATCCTAAGCGTATTATTATCGATTTTGAAAATACGAATTTAGCCTTTAATTTACAAAAATTAGCATATCCAAAAAATCGCATCATGAATATACGTGATGGCTATCCTAAGCCTGGAATTATGCGGATTGTGTTAGATGTTAAAGATAATGTGTATTACCAGGTGAATGCAAAACAATGGATAAAACAAGTTAATTTAGATTTATTATCATCAGTGCATGAAAACACCCCAACCAAAGCTTTAAGCAATGATGCCATACCTATACATGTTAAAAAAACCATGATCGTTGTCATTGACCCAGGTCATGGCGGTAAGGATCCAGGTGCTGTTGGACAGCATGGTACGCGTGAGAAAGATGTGGTGTTATCAATAGCGAGAATGCTTGCGAATGTCGTGAATGAACATCCTCATATGCGAGCTGTGTTAACGCGAGATGGTGATTATTACGTAAGTTTGCGTAAACGCTTGCAGATAGCACGAAAATATAAAGCGGATCTTTTTATCGCAATTCACGCAGATTCTTATTTTAATGACAGAGCGGCGGGTGCTTCCGTATATTCTTTATCGCAACATGGCGCAACTAGCGTTGCGGCACGTTGGTTAGCGCAACGGGAAAATCATTCAGAATTAGGAGGCGTTGATCTTGATGGTCTTGAAGATCAAAGTATTATTTTACGCTCTGTTTTATTGGATCTTGCGCAAACAGCGACGAATCAAGCCAGCTTGCGTTGTGGTACGAGTCTTTTAGGATCACTCAACAGCGTTACAAAATTGCATTATGCTCGTGTGGAACAAGCACCTTTTATGGTTTTGAAATCACCCGATATTCCATCTATTTTAGTTGAAACAGGATTTATTTCGAATATTAAAGAAGAAAATCGTCTGCGAGATAAAAAGCACCAATATAAAATGGCGATTGCTCTCTTTGAGGGGATCTCCGATTTTCAAAAAAATATGTAGTTAACCTCAGCTCGATATAAGAAATTTGATAAAAAGCATCAAATTTCTTGAATAAGTTGAGGTATTGAATAGATCCCGGACAAACAAAAATCGTTTTCCGGGATAACGATCTTCTGATATAAGCATAATAAAGAACATTATGCTTATATCGAATTCACGTTAGCTAAAGAGGTTTAACATGTCACGTATCCAAATGCTCTCACCTTTGCTTGCCAATCAAATTTCGGCTGGTGAAGTGGTAGAACGTCCAGCATCAGTTGTGAAAGAGTTAATTGAAAATAGCTTAGATGCAGGCGCAACAAGAATTGATTTGGATATCGAAATGGGCGGCATGCGTTTAATCCGCGTCCGTGATAATGGCATAGGAATTCACGTGGATGATTTAGGCTTAGCATTGAGTCGACACACTACCAGTAAAATTAAAAGCTTAGATGATCTAGAGCAAGTCATGACGTTAGGTTTTAGAGGCGAAGCGCTCGCGAGTGTGAGTGCTGTATCGCGTTTAACGTTATCTTCTGCTATCGCAAATGAAACAGGATGGCAGGTACAAACCCAAGGTATTTCAGAGCAGCCTGAGCTTGTGCCTTCAGCTCATCCACAAGGAACTACGATTGAAGTGCGAGATTTATTTTTTAATACTCCTGCGAGAAAAAAATTTTTACGCACCGAAAAAACTGAATTTGAGCATATTGATGAGGTTGTTAAGCGCATTGCTTTAGGTTCATTTGGAGTTGATTTTACTTTAAAACATAATCAGAAAATCATTCGGCAATATCGAGCAGCGAAAACTAATAATGAATGTGAGCAACGTATTGCAAGTTTGTGCGGAGCTTCTTTTATAGAGCATGCTTTGAAATTAGAAAGTGAAATAATAGGCTTGAAATTAACGGGTTGGATAGTGCAGCCAACTTTTTCTCGTGCTCAATCTGATTTACAATATTTTTATGTGAATGGACGTATTATACGTGACAAGCTTGTTAATCATGCCGTTAGGCTCGCATATCAAGATGTTTTGTACGGCGATCGTCATCCAGCTTTCGTTTTATTTCTTGAAATTCCCCCGCAACAAGTCGATGTCAATGTGCATCCGACCAAACATGAAGTACGCTTCCGAGAAAGTCGTTTAGTACATGATTTTATTTTGCGAAGTGTGAAAGATGCGCTTGCAGCAATACATACACAACCATCTGTCAATAAAGAAAATCTTATTCCGCCACCTGTTCAACATTTTTCATTTGAGAAAAAAAATGAGGGAGGAGGGAAAGTAGAACAAAAAGAGTTTCGTTATCAAGCGGAATCACCACCTTCCTATATCAAAGAAAAAATGGAAGTTTATCGTCAGTTGCATGATGTTTCTGATAAAGAACAAGTTGTGTTACCACCCAAGCAAGCTGAATACCCTTTGGGATTTGCATTGGCGCAATTGCGAAATATCTATATTCTCGCTGAAAATGAACTCGGATTATTATTAGTGGATATGCATGCTGCTCATGAACGTGTGCTCTATGAGCAATTTAAACAGCAATTTGCAGACCAACATTTTTTTGTGCAGCCTTTGTTAGTACCTATTACGGTGCGTTTGAGTGAGCGTGAAGTAAATAAATGCGAAGAATTTTCTGAAGTTTTTAAACAAGTCGGTATGCATATGCAAAGATTAAGTCAAGATGCAATGGTAGTACGAGAAGTTCCTTATGTATTGCGAGAGAGTGATATAGAAAAACTCATTCGTGATATTTTGGCGGATTTAATTCAATATGAACAAAGTTCGCGGGTCGAAGAAATGATACAACATTGGTTGGGTACCATGGCTTGTCATGCGGCTGTGCGTGCACAACGCAAAATGACTCTGCCTGAAATGAACGCATTGTTGCGTGCGATGGAAAATACCCCGCACAGCGATCAATGCAATCATGGAAGGCCCACATGGTTACAATTGTCTATTGCAGATTTAGATAAATTATTTTTGCGTGGTCGCTAACTATGTCAGTGATAGTGTGTCTTATGGGTCCTACTGCATCGGGCAAAACACAGCTCGCTTGTGAGCTGGTACAGCATTATCCTTTTGAAATTATTAGCGTCGATTCAGCTATGGTTTATAAGGGTATGGATATTGGTACGGCTAAACCAGGACCGGATATTTTACACATTGCACCGCATCGTTTGATTAATATTTGTGATCCCGGTGATGCTTATTCTGCAGCTCGATTTCGTTTAGATGCGCTACGGGAAATTGAAGATATACAATCAAAACAAAAGATCCCATTGTTAGTGGGTGGGACTATGATGTATTTCCGAGCCTTACAAAAAGGTCTTGCTGCAATGCCTTCGGCAGATGCAGACATGAGAGAAGCCTTGTTTGCAGAAGCAAGGTTAGTCGGTTGGCCTAAGCTGCATCAACGTTTGCAAGATATGGATCCCATTGCAGCAGAACGTATTCATCCTCATGATAGTCAGCGAATACAACGCGCACTGGAAGTATTTATGTTGACGGGTAAAAGTTTAACATCATGGCAGCAGGATCAAGCAGAGGAAGGTTTAGAAATGCTAAACATAGCGATAGCTCCTGATGATAGAGCTGTATTACATCAGCGCATTGCTGCACGTTTTATGCAAATGTTAGAGCATGGTTTTGTGGATGAAGTGAAACAGTTTATGGAGCGTGGCGATCTTACGATAGATCTTCCTTCTATGCGTTCAGTGGGGTATAGGCAAGTATGGGAATATCTAGAGGGAAAATACACTTATAGCGAAATGTGTGAAAAAGGGATTATCGCAACACGCCAATTGGCAAAAAGACAGTTAACCTGGTTACGTAGTTGGCCTGAAATACATATATTTAATAGTGAGGCCAGTGATTTACTTCAACAGCTATGTAAACTTATCAATACTATCTAGGGCGTGTCGTCAATTAACCCCCAGCCACGTCGTCCCGCGGCTTGTCCGCG
>CAZHMQ010000078.1:0-10272 GCA_964533645.1 uncultured Coxiellaceae bacterium | reverse complement strand
TATGTTTCTTGTTGACTCACATTGCCATTTAGATAGACTTGATTTATCTCGCTATGATGGAGATTTGTCTAAAGCCTTGGATTTTGCTTCCGAACAGGGTATAGGACATATATTAACCGTAAGTGTAATCTTGCAAGCTTTGCCAGATTTGTTACATATTGCAGACTCATATCCTCATATTAGCGTATCTGTGGGATTACACCCAGATGATCCTGCTTTTCCACAGGAGCCCACAAAAGATGAGTTAGTTACACTTGCGACACACGATAAGGTTGTGGCCATAGGTGAAACTGGCTTAGATTATTACCGGAGTGAAGGTGATTTGACTTGGCAACGAGATAGATTTCGTCAACATATTAGAGCAGCGCTAGAGATAAAAAAACCCTTAATCATACATACGCGAATGGCAAAAGAAGATACATTACGTATTTTAAAGGAAGAAAATGCATCCGATATAGGTGGTGTCATGCATTGTTTTACTGAAGATTGGGATACAGCCAAGGCTGCGATGGATTTGAATTTTTATATTTCTATTTCAGGGATTGTTACGTTTAAAAATGCGCATGAAGTGCAGGAAGTTGCAAAAAAAATACCTTTAGATAGATTATTGATTGAAACAGACTCTCCTTATTTAGCGCCAGTTCCCTATCGTGGAAAGTCGAATGAGCCGGCATATGTGCGTAATGTGGCAGAATTTATTGCAGATTTGCGAGGGATAAGTGTAGTAGAATTAGCAGATCAGACCACGCACAATTTTTTTACCTGTTTTAAAAATGCGAGAAGGTAATACCTCTTATGTTTAGACCTGTTGCAATGTTTGTTGGGCTTCGTTATACGCGTGCAAAAAGGCGTAATCATTTCATCTCTTTTATTTCTCTTATGTCTATGTTCGGTATTGCACTGGGTATTTTAGTTTTAATCACTGTTTTATCTGTGATGAATGGTTTCGATCAAGAAATTAAAAAACGTGTTTTTAGTATGGTGCCACCTATTTCTGTGGCGAGTTTGATGGATACTTTATCGAATTGGAAAGAAGTTCAAAGCGATTTAGATAAAATGCCAGTCATTACAGGCACTATGCCATACGTTAATGGCCAAGTGATGATAACGAATTCAGGTTTAGTGCAACCCGCTATGTTAACTGGGATTTTGCCAGAAGATGACGGTAAGGTATCGCATCTATCAGATAAGATGATTCAAGGCGAGTTGAAAGATTTAGTCGCTGGTCGTTTTGGGGTTGTTTTAGGAGAAGAGCTTGCCTCGCGATTGAATATTGTGCTTGGCGATAAAATTACGGTCATGGTTCCTCAAGCAACTTTATCACCAGCCGGTGTGATTCCACGATTTAAACGATTTACTGTCACAGGTGTTTTTCGCGCTGGCAGTGGTTTTGGATTTGATTTGGGTATTGCTTTTATTAATTTGAGTGATGCACAACGACTCTTTCAACTCAATAGTGCAGTAACGGCTGTTTATGCCAATGTTAATGATGTTTACGCAGCTCCGCAGGTTTCGGAACAAATAGCCAAAAAATTAGGTCCAAGTGCTCGCGTGATGAATTGGACGCAGCAATTTGGTGAATATTTTCATGCGGTAAGTTTAGAAAAGAAAATGATGTTTTTTATTTTATTATTAATCATTGCAGTTGCTGTGTTTAACTTAGTTTGCACTTTGGTCATGGTCGTCAACGAAAAAGAAGCTGATATTGCTATTTTAAGAACCTTGGGTGCAACTCCTCGCATGGTGATGATGATTTTTGTGGTGCAAGGTGCGATTATTGGGGTGGTCGGGACTATACTGGGTGTCGTAGGCGGTATTGCATTAGCACTTAATGTCACTACCGTAGTCAATTGGATAGAGCAAGTCTTTCATGTGCAGTTTCTTTCATCGAGTGTTTATTTTGTGAATTATATGCCGTCTCAATTAGAGTGGGGTGATGTATGGCGTATTGCAGCTTGCGCATTAAGCTTGAGTTTATTAGCAACGATCTATCCTGCATGGCGCGCTTCACGTACGGAACCAGTAGAGGCATTACGATATGAATGATTATATTTTAGAATGTGATCAATTATCAAAAACCTACCGTGACGCTGCGGCTAAAATCGATGTTTTGAAAAATATTAATTTACACATTAAACCTTCAGAACTCATTGCAATCGTTGGTAGTTCGGGTTCTGGAAAAAGTACGCTTTTGCATTTGTTAGGTGGGTTAGATAAACCTACGAAAGGTATTGTTAAAATTGCAGGAAAAAATCTTGCAAATTTATCAGAAAATCAAAAATGTCACTTACGAAATAGTCATTTGGGATTTGTTTATCAATTTCATCATTTACTACCTGAATTTACGGCGCTTGAAAACGTATGTATGCCATTATTAATACGTAATACAGAACCGAAAACGGCTCAAACTAAAGCCGAACATTTGCTTGAGCTTGTAGGTTTAAAAGAACGTTTGCAGCATAAAATTGGTGAATTATCAGGTGGCGAACGTCAACGTGTTGCGATCGCACGTGCCTTAGTGACCGATCCACTTTGCGTATTAGCAGATGAACCTACAGGTAATTTAGATCCGAAAAATGCTGAAAAAGTTTTAGAATTATTTTTTGACTTGCAAAGTAGATTTCAAACCAGCGTGATTATCGTGACTCATGATCTTGCCATCGCGAAAAAAACACAACGTACGTTTGCGTTGGAGCATGGTGAACTAGTGAGTGTATGATGTAGATGTAGGGTGGGCAAAGCGCAGCGTGCCCACCATTTCATGGTTGTCAAATATCACATTATAGTTCTCAAGAATGGTGGGCACGCTGCGCTTTGCTCACCCTACGGATTCTACATGCCGATAGTCGCCCTCGCATTTTTATGCGGCATTCTTTTATTACAACAATTTTCATTCTTACCTAATAAATACTGGGTCAGTATTTTATTATCATCAACAATCCTAATTTTTTATTTTTGTAAAAAACGTTCCGCAATCATCATTGCATTTATCCTCGGATTTGCCTGGGCGTTATGGTTTGCGCATATGCAATCCTCATGGCTGTTGCCCAAACATCTTGAAGGAAAACTATCCGCTGTGACGGGCATGATTTCATCCATTCCCGATGTTTCCAATCATAGGACCAGTTTTTTATTTAAACTTGAATCGTTTAATCAACAAAAAGCCCATGGTTTGGCACGTTTATCATGGAACGATGAAAATCTTCATTTAAGAGTGGGTGATACATGGCTTTTACCTGTTAAATTGAAGCGGATACATGGCACTATGAATCCGGGTGGTTTTGATATAGAAGCTTGGAGTTTGCAGCAAGGTATTCGAGCTAATGGTTATGTTGTCACATCCAATATGTTGAAACCAATAAATCTGCATCAATGGCATGCACTTTATATAACAGATAGTATAAGACAATTTTTTCGTGACAAAATTGCGGAACATTTGCCCTTAAGTAAAACATCACCTTGGATTACAGCGCTTGCTATAGGTGAACGCAAAGGTATTGATGCTTCGAGTTGGCAAGTATTGCGAAATACTGGCACTAATCATTTAATGGCAATTGCAGGTTTGCATATTGGATTTATGAGTGCCATGATTTATGGTTTAGTGTCATTTATTTGGCGAAGAATAAAGTTTTTAGTATGTCGCTTTCCGGCACAACATGCAGCAAGTTTAGCGGCTTTATTCATGGCGTTGATATATAGTGCGATGGCAGGTTTTTCTATTCCTACACAACGCGCTTGTTTTATGTTTTCAATATTTTTATTAATTGTTTTGTTACGACGAAATGTCAAAGCGTGGCATGCCTGGAGTTTAGCTTTAATAGTCGTGTTGTTATGGAATCCGTTAAGTGTGCTAACAGAAAGTTTTTGGTTATCATTTGGTTCGGTTGCGTTGATTATTTATGGTATGAAGGGTCGTTTAGCGCCTTCAGGATTATGGTGGAAGTATGGTCGAATTCAATGGGTGATTGCAGTTGGTTTAATTCCTTTGAGTATTTGGTTATTTAAACAATGTTCTATTGTTTCATTTATTGCAAATAGCATTGCGATTCCTTGGATAGGTTTTTTAATTGTTCCTTTAACCTTATTAGGTTGCTTAGTGTTGCTATTTTCACCGTATATGGGCGGTTTATGTTTATTAGGCGCAGATAAATTACTGCAGTTATTATGGATTATTTTAACGTATTTATCGAATCTTTCCTGGTCGTCATGGTATCAAACGATACCCAATCCTTGGATTCTAATAGCGGCTTGTGTAGGTATAATAATAGTATTAGTTCCGATGGGGTTTCCCGGTAGATGGTTTGGATTATGTTGGTTGATGCCCCTCTGTTTTTATCAATATGAAAAACCTAACACAGGTGAAGTATGGTTTACTTTGTTAGATGTGGGTCAGGGTCTATCCGCAGTCGTGCAAACACAAAATCATGTTCTAGTGTTTGATGCAGGTCCAAAATTTGGTGATAATTTTGATATGGGTGAGAGTGTAGTGTTGCCTTTTTTACGCACTCAAGGGATTCGAAAAGTGGATGTGCTAGTAGTAAGTCATGCTGATAATGATCATAGAGGTGGCGCTAATGCCATTTTACAGCAAATGCCAGTGTCAGAAATTAAAACCAGTGTACCGCAATTTTTTTCTGGATTTAATACGAGTTATTGCTTGCGTGGTGAAACTTGGCGATGGGATGATGTGGAGTTTTCATTTATCTATCCTACGAAAGAGTATCTCGGTTTAGGTAATGATAGTTCTTGTGTCTTAAAAGTTACGAGTCAAAATCATTCGGTTTTATTAACAGGAGATGTTGAGAAAATTGCGGAAAATTATTTAGTCACATTGCATCCAAAAGAATTATCTTCAGATATAATAGTTGCGCCCCATCATGGTAGTAAAACTTCAGGGCTTGATCAATTTATACAAAATGTTAATCCTAAAATTGTGTTATTCCCAATCGGATATTTGAATTGTTATCATTTCCCGCATCCAAGTGTTTTGCAAAAATATGTAAGCATAAATGCTATGACTTACAATACGGCTGAGACTGGCGCTATGCAGTTTACATTTGCGGAAATGGAGAAGCCTATACTTTATCGTGAACAACATAGGCATTATTGGACAGAGTAACAGTTGTCATGCTGGTCCTTTCAGGATAAACTCCGCTGTGTGTTTGACAGTTATTTACCTTGTAACAACAAATCAATCGCCATCAATAGTGCCGCGTTATCAATAGGCTTTTCAAAAGAAACAGTCGCGCCTAAGCTTTCTGATAAATCCAAGTAACCAGTGGGATCCAGTCGTCCACCACCCGAAATCGCAATAATTTCCATATCGGGATGTCTATTTTTAACTTCTGAAATTAAGGTAATGCCGCTTTTTTTAGGCATAATGAGATCAGTGACGATAATGTCAGGACGAGTATTTTTAAGAAATTCAGCCGCTTCCTCCCCATCATGGGCCCTAATGACTTTGTGTGACCCTCTTTCTAGGACTTGAGCCAGCATATCTTTTACTAAATCATCATCTTCAACTAATAATATGGTGGCCATAATCAATTCTCCGTTAAAGGTAATAGTAGGGTGAAAGTACTGCCTTGCCCTAGTTGGCTAGTTACCGAAATTTCACCATGATGCTCTTTTATGATGGTATGTACTGTTGATAATCCTAGACCGGTTCCTTTTCCTACTTCTTTAGTTGTGAAAAAAGGTTCATATATGCGTTCCATGGTGGTTTGATCCATGCCATGTCCTGTATCGCTAATGTCAATTTTACAATAATCTGAATGTATGATATTTGGAAATTGTAGTAAATAATCATCTTTTGCGGAGACGTGGGTTATCTTGATAATAATAACACCTTCGCCATTCATCGCATCCACAGCATTATTGATAATATTGACAATCACTTGATGTAATTCTGTTTGATCACCAAATAGAAGAAGCTCATCAGAAATATCCATGAGTTGTATTGCGACGCTGCTAGGAATGGTAGGTTTTAGCAGGGAGATAGCGCTTTCTAGTACTGATTTTAGGTGAAGAGTTTGAAATTCATATTGTTGACGTTGGCGACCAAAAGCTAAAATGCGGGCTATTAACTCTTGGCCACGTTCTGCAGCCTCTAATACTTTCCCTAAATTTTTATATATTAAACTATCTTTAGGTAGGTCTTCTCTTGCCATTTCCACATAGCCTTTTATGGCATATATGAGATTGTTAAAATCATGAGCTATACCACCTGAAAGAGTGCCAATAGCTTGGAGTTTTTGGCCTTGCAACAATGCTATTTCAAGTTTTTGCTTGCTTTCCTCGACTTTGATACGTTCTGTAAGCTCATTGTGAAAACGTTTATAGGCCTGATTTCTTGATTTTGTCACTTGAACCAAGCGTGCCATCATCCCAGCTAATAGGGATATTGAAATGCCAATGGTAAGAATGAGGATTTTAGGGTTTTGTAAAAAAAAGCACAAAAAAAAGGTTAAAAATATGCCAAAAATCGCTATAATATTGGCCAGCCAACGTCGGAAGTAATTAACTCGTTTATTTTTTGTGGGGGCTAGCCTTTTGTCCATGGCAACTCCTTGCGGGCTGTTTGTAATTCTACTATGCTGGCCGAAAACCCGCGATATTCTGTGCTCCACTGCTCATTTACTAAAAACGTAAACTGCGCGGTGGTGCGCGAATATCGCGGGTTTTCAGTCAGCCTAGCGAATTATAAATAGCCCTAATAAATAATAGCTTAATCGAATTGGCAGGTGCAAGCCACCTATATCTAAGTTATACTTTGAAACACGTTTTTTAACTGTTGTGCTAAGGATTAGGCACAATCATTACGGACTTAAGACGATATGCAACTTAAAAAAATCAAGATAGCCGGCTTTAAATCATTCGTAGACCCTACTGTAGTGATGCTTCCAAGCAATCTTGTCGCAGTAGTAGGACCGAATGGCTGTGGAAAATCGAATATCATTGATGCAGTAACTTGGGTGATGGGCGAAAGTTCAGCAAAGTATCTGCGCGGCGAATCATTAACGGACGTTATTTTTAATGGTTCCACTGCACGTAAGCCGGTAGGGCAGGCTTCAGTTGAGTTGGTGTTCGATAACCAAGATGGAACCTTAGGCGGTGAATATGCCAGTTATGCTGAAATTTCCATACGACGCCAAATTTCACGGGATTCTGAGTCAGCTTATTTTTTGAACGGAACGCGTTGTCGTCGCCGCGATATTATCGACATTTTTTTAGGGACGGGTTTGGGGCCACGAAGTTACTCTATTATTGGCCAAAATATGATCTCCCGTATCATAGAAGCTAAACCTGATGATATGCGTACTTATCTTGAAGAAGCCGCGGGTGTTTCCAAGTATAAAGAAAGACGCCGTGAAACTGAAAATCGTATTCAACATACTAAAGACAATCTTGTACGTTTAAACGATGTGCGTGCTGAGTTAGAAAAACAATTAGGCACTTTAAAACGTCAAGCCAATGCAGCTGAAAAATTTCAACTGTTAAAACAAGAAGAACGTATGCTAAAAGCTCAATGGTTGAGTTTGCAGTGGCGTGATTTAGATTCGCAAAGAGTGAATGAAACATTACAAATTCAGCAACAAGCCACTAAACTAGAAGCTAGGCTAGCAGAAATTACCGATATTAATTTACAGCTTGAATATAAACGTGAGGCACAATACACTGAAAATGAAATATTTCAAGAAGTACAACGTCGATACTATGCTATAGGCAGTGATATTACACGTCTTGAGCAAGATATTCATCATCATCAAGAACGTCAAAAGCAATGGCAGTTAGATATCGAACAAGTGAGCCATGATTGGCAGAACGTTAAAGATGAATTAGAAGAATCAGAAGATAATTCGCATGAATTAGCTGCTGATATCGAAGACTTGACACCTGCTGCAGAACTTGCTGCTGAATCTGCAAAATTTGCGATTGAAAAATTAGCACATACAGAGCAAGTTATGCAAGAATGGCAAATCCATTCAGATGAATTTAATCAAAATGTCGCAAAACATACGCAGGTTGCGCAAGTCGAACAAACACGCATTCAACATATCGAGCAAAAAATTGCATCGATTAACCAACGAAAAACTAAATTAGAACAAGAGAAATCACAACTTGATTTTTCTGCGCTTGAACAAGAAGTTGAAATGATTTCGGAGCAACTCATCATTGCGTCGGAACAAATGGATGAATACAAGAGCCAGCTTTCTCAAGTAACTGAGCAAATCGGATCGACGCGCGTTGATCAGCAAAAAACAACAGCACGGTTGAATGAAGTCCGAAATCAATTACAAGTGTTCAATGGCCAACAAGCTTCATTGCAAGCTTTGCAAACGACAGCGATAGGTAAAAAAGATATTCCATTAGTTCAATGGTTGGCACAACATGACCTCGATAAGCAACCTCGCTTAGCAGAGAATGTTGAAGTTGAAGCAGGTTGGGAACTTGCGGTTGAAAAAGTATTGGCATCCTATTTACAAGCTGTGTGTATGCAAGACATGCAGGATGTAGCATCTCTATTAGGTGATTTTAAGCAGGGTAATCTTTGTGTGATGACAAAAGCTGTCAACAATGCAGCTCATGATATTCCTAAAGATTCTTTGTTAAGCAAGGTGAAATCAGCTTGGCCATTGGAATCGGTATTATCCAATGTATATATTGCAGAATCACAAGATGAAGCATTTGCCAAAAGCACATCATTAAAAGCTAACGAATCTATCATCACCCGTGATGGAGTATGGTTAGGCACAACGTGGATTCGTGTTGCACGAGATGATAATCCTGAAGCTGGTATTTTTCAGCGTGATCATGAATTAAAACAGTTGGCAAAACAGATTGCGACACTCGTAGAAACACAACATGACTTAGAACAAACATTAGCACAATATCAAGAACAATTAAGAGAACTTGAGATTCAAAGAGATACATTACAACAAGCAATGAATCAATCTCACGCGATATTAGCCGAATTTCAGGCACAACAAAAAATATTGCAACAACGTTTTATGGAATCACAACGGCGTGCGGAACAGTTCGAAACGGAATATCATGAAGCAAGGTCTGGATTAGAGCAAGCAGAAGAAGAATTAACCGCATCACGTTTGATATGGAAGCAGGCTATGCTTGCTTTAGAAAATCAAACAACAGAGCGTGAGTCGTTGGCTAATCAGCGTGAAATATTACGAGCACAATTGCAACAATCTCGTCATGAAGTCAATCAAGCTAAAGATCAGGCTCATCAATTAGAAATTCGATTGCAAACAAGTAAATCTCAACAAGCATCGCTTAAACAAACCATATTTCGTTTGAAAACACAATGGGAAACGTTATCAGAAAGAAAATCTATGTTAGAAAAAGAAGTTAATTCAACGTCTATCCTAGAAAATCTGCGCGAAAATCTCTCCCAAGTGCTTAATTCTCGTTTATCCATTGAAACTGATTTAAATACTGCTCGAACGGCAATGGAGATGATTAATCAGCAATTAAAAACCTTAGAGTCAAGACGCTCTGAAGTAGAGCGAGATGTTCAACATTTACGTGAAATATTAGAATCATTACGGGTCGAATCTCAAGGCAGCAAGATTAAAGCAGAAACAGTGCTAGCACAATTAGCAGAAATGGGTTTCGTTCTAGAAGATATATTGAAAGAATTACCAGAAAATGCGATGTGTGATGAATGGCATAGAAATGTAGAGCAAGTTTCACAGCGTATTTCGCGCTTAGGGGCAATAAATTTAGTAGCTATAGAAGAATATGCAACGTGTGCTGAACGTAAAGATTATTTAGATAAACAAGATGCAGATTTACAAGAAGGTTTAGCTACACTTGAAAATGCTATAGCTAAAATAGATAAGGAAACGCGTTCTCTTTTTAAAGAAACCTTTGATAAAGTAAATAACCGACTTCAAGAATTGTTTCCTAAAGTTTTTGGTGGCGGTTGTGCGTATTTAGAATTAACTGGTGAAAATTTATTAGATGCGGGCATTAGTGTCATGGCGTGTCCGCCAGGTAAAAGAAATAGTACCATTCATTTATTATCCGGCGGTGAAAAAGCGTTAACAGCTATTGCTCTTGTGTTTTCTATTTTTCATTTAAATCCTGCACCATTTTGCTTGTTAGATGAAGTCGATGCACCGTTAGATGATGCAAATATCGGTAGATTTTGTACTTTAGTAAAATCTATGTCTGAAAAGACCCAATTTATTTTTATTAGTCATAACAAGCTTGCGATAGAAATGGGTGAAAACTTGATTGGTGTTACTATGC
>CAZHMQ010000077.1:0-10379 GCA_964533645.1 uncultured Coxiellaceae bacterium | reverse complement strand
TGGAATTAAAATTATGGCAAAGAAGCCAAATAAAGATTTAATGGTGGGAATTGACATAGGTACCTCTAAAGTTGTCGCTATTGTCGGCGAAGTGATGGCGGATGGAAAAGTAAATGTTATTGGGCTAGGTGCTCATCCTTCGCAAGGTTTAAAGCGTGGGGTGGTTGTGAATATAGAATCTACCGTTCAATCGATACAACGTGCCGTAGAGGAAGCAGAACTCAGCGCGGGTTGTCAAATTTATTCTGCTTATACGGGGATTGCAGGTAGCCATATTCGTAGTATTAATTCGCATGGCATAGTGGCTATTCGCGATCGCGAAGTGAGTCAAATTGATATAGATAGGGTTATAGACGCCGCAAAAGCAGTCGCTATTCCTGCGGATCAAAAAATCTTACATATATTGCCACAAGAATTTATTATTGATAGCCAGGATTCTATTCGCGAGCCTATAGGCATGTCGGGAGTGCGCTTGGAGGCTAAAGTTCATATTGTGACTGGTGCGGTAAGTGCTGCACAAAACATTGTGAAATGTTTGAAGCGTTGTGGTTTAGTGGCAAGTGATATTGTTTTAGAGCAATTTGCATCAAGTCAGTCAGTGCTTACGGAAGATGAAAAAGAATTAGGTGTCTGCATGATAGATATCGGGGGTGGTACAACCGATATTGCTATCTTTACGAACGGTTCTATTCGTTATACCGCAGCGATACCCATTGCTGGTGATCAAGTCACGAATGATATTGCCATTGCTTTACGTGTTCCTACGCGTAATGCTGAAGATATCAAATTAAAATATGCTTGTGCGCTACAAGATCTTGCAGACATCAACCAAATCATTGATCTTCCAACAGTAGGCGAAAAAACGGGACGGCATGTTTCAAAACGTGCATTAGCTGAAGTTGTCGAAGCGCGTTATGAAGAATTATTTTCATTAGTTGCTGCAGAAATTCGTCGTAGTGGCTTGGAGGATTTAATTGTTGCGGGAATTGTTTTGACAGGTGGTGCGTCCAAAGTTGAAGGTGCAGCAGAACTTGCGGAACGTGTATTTCGCGTGCCTGTTCGTATAGGTGTACCACAAAATGTGATAGGATTGTCGGCTATTATGGACAATCCTATTTATGCGACAGGTGTAGGCTTGTTGCTTTATGGAATGCAACAACGAGATACACCACATGAAGTGATCAACCAATCCACAAGTGTGAGAGGCTTATGGGGCAAAATGAAAGGTTGGTTTCAGGGTAATTTTTGAGAATCGAATTCACGTTAATTAATGTAAATGTAAGGGAATGATCCTATGTTTCAACTATCAGAAGCAAATCCGCAAAATGCAATCATTAAAGTGGTTGGCGTAGGTGGCGGTGGCGGGAATGCAATCGAACACATGATGTCTGGATGCATTGAAGGTGTTGAATTTATTTGTGCGAACACCGATGCCCAAGCACTAAAAAAATCATCAGCCAATACGCTTATTCAGTTAGGCGATTCCATTACTCGTGGGTTAGGAGCAGGTGCTAATCCAGAAATAGGCCGTCGTTCTGCAGAAGAAGATAGAGAGCGTATCAAAGCTGCTTTAACTGGCGCTGATATGGTATTTATTACAGCTGGAATGGGAGGTGGAACCGGTACGGGGGCTGCTCCCATTTTTGCTCAAATCGCAAAAGAATTAGGTATTCTTACGGTAGCAGTAACGACTAAACCTTTTACCTTTGAGGGTAGAGTGCGAATGCAGGTAGCGGATCAAGGCATTGCAAACTTAACCCAGTATGTCGATTCTTTGATTACGATTCCGAATAATAAATTGCTCACGGTTTTAGGGAAGAATGTTACCCTAGTGAATGCATTCAAAGCCGCCAATGATGTTTTGCGCGGGGCTGTTCAAGGTATTGCAGAACTTATTACTCGTCCTGGTCTTATTAACGTCGATTTTGCAGACGTACGTACCGTCATGTCTGAAATGGGTATGGCTATGATGGGTACTGGCGTTGCTTCAGGTGATAATCGTGCGCGTATGGCTGCAGAAGCTGCGATTTCAAGTCCATTATTAGAAGACGTTGATATGAGTGGTGCTCGTGGTGTGCTTGTGAATATCACGGCTGGCTTAGATATGTCTATAGGTGAATTTGAAGAAGTCGGTGAAGCCATCAAAAATATCACATCCGAAGGTGCGACAGTGGTTGTTGGAACCGTCATCGATCCTGAATTACGTGATGAAGTACGAGTCACGGTTATTGTCACTGGTTTAGGTCGAAAACAAACGCAGATAGTGCGTGCTCCAGAAGCAACCAAAGCGGATGGGTCGGTAGACTACAATTATTTAGAAAAACCAGCTGTTATGCGTAAACATGGTGCGACTTTGGTTCATTCAACACCTTCTATTCAAACGCATGCTCAACAAGCTCAACCAAAAGTAGTTATGCCAAATGTGCATAACCAAGAATTTGACTACTTAGATATTCCAGCGTTTTTGCGCAGAAAGGAAGAAGTCGTAAAAGAATAGCTTGCTTGTTCATGACCCCGCAGTTGTTGCGGGGTTGTGTCAACGACTGTTACTTTCTAGTTTCTGTTTTACAAGCGCAATAAGTCTATCTATTCCACCAAGCTCTTCAAATTTTACTGCTAATTCATAATGATTTTTTCCATGCGATAACCAATCAAACAGTTCTTTTGATTGGCCAAAACAAAGATAAAGCATGATAGAAGTGATGATTATAAAATGAGAAATAATGATATAGGGTTTTGACATTAAAGATTGACGATGTTTTATAAAAGGTAGCGTAAGTAAGCTCAATGCAATGATGATAAATAAAATAAAATATGGAATAAGTAAATACATTAATAATTAGTACCTTTTAATGATGTAAAACAAATAAAAAATACCAAAAAAAAGTATGATAAACGGGCCAAACCATAAAAATAAAGTCATTTTATCAAGCGGTGGTTTATATGAAATAAAATTTCCATAACGACTTATCAAATAATCGGTAATGTTTTTGTCTGATTGGCCCGCATTTATTTTTATATAAATTTGATTACGTAAGTCCATTGCAAGTGATGCGTTAGATTCAGCAAGGGTTTGGTTTTGACAAACCAAACAACGCAATTGTGATACCAATGATTCAAAACGCTGTTGTTTTTCTTGTGAGTTAAAAGTGTAGTAATCTTCAGCTGCTATGCTAGATTGATAAATCAGTAATAAACTTAATAGCATTAAGAATTTCTTCACAAGGTTTCATTCCTTAATTGTATGATTATGGGACGTAAGGTTTTTTCCCAAATAGAAGCATTGAGTGGACCAATGTGTTTGTAACGAATAACACCTTTTTTATCTATAAGAAAAGTTTCAGGTGTCCCATAAACTCCCCAGTCAATGGCTGTATTGCCTGATGCATCCACTGCAACGACATCATATGGATTACCATTTTCCTGTAACCACTGTTTAGCGAGTGAAACATCATCTTTATAATTTAAGCCAACAATTCTTACATCATCGATGTTTGAAATATTAAGTAAAAAATTATGTTCTTCTATACAAGAATTACACCAAGTTGCCCATACATTGACTAATGTGACATGACCTATAAAATCATCATTGCTAATATATTCTTTAGGATAAAATAATTGAGGTAATTTAAATTCAGGAGCCGGTTGGCTAATCAACGGCGAAGGAATAATACTGGGATTGACTTTTAATCCATGCCATAAAAATCCAATGATCACGATAAAAATTATGAGAGGAATGGCAAGTTTAGCTTTTTTAAATAAATTCATATGTATGTACTCTTTTTTTCCAATAAGATGCAAAAGATAGTAGACCACCTAATAAAAGCATAAAACCACCAAACCAAATCCAACGAACACATGGCTTATAATAAATGCGTATAGACCAACCACCATCAGTATGTAACGCTCCAAGCGTCAGATATAGATCACGGAATACATTATAATAAATACCTGGTTTACTAAACATTTGGTCATGACTGAGATAAACGCGTTGTTCAGCTTGAAGTGTTCCAATTTTTTTATGCTTTTTTTCAATTAAAAAAATTGCAATTTGACTATAGTAATTAGGTGTAGTGATCTTCTTCATTGTATTGAATGTAAATTCATAGCCTGCAAGAGAAGTTTTTTCATTGAGAAGGAGTTTAACTTGTCGTTCTTCACTATAAGATTTATTGATAGTGATTCCTAAAACAACGATGGCAATGCCTAGGTGAGCTATGATCATAGCTAGCTTATTTAATGTGGGATGTGATGTTATCGTAAAGCAGTATTGTATCGTAGATAATATCACCCAAATACCTACCGATAATCCTATACAAGTTAATGTATGTATCTCAAAACCTATCACTAAAGGTATTAATATTCCTAGCAACATGCTTAAGCAGACGGTATATCGAAGTTTTTTCCATAGTATCCATATAGATTGTCGCTCCCAATACATATGCGGTGCAAAACCCATGACTAAAAGAAGCAGTAGCATAATAGGTGTAATAACAATATTGAAATAAGGTTCACCCACCGAAATTTTTTCAAGATTAAATGAATCAAGCATGATAGGGTAGAGTGTTCCTAATGCAATGCTTGCCATGGCAGTCAGTAGCACAACACTATTGATAAGTAAGACAGTTTCACGTGAGATAATATGAAAAGTAGTTTTATGATAAAAATGTTTAATTTTAATGGCATAAAGAAAAAAAGCACTACCAATAATGAAAGCAAGAAAACTCAATAAAAATATTCCTCTCGCAGGATCGCTAGCAAAGGTATGAACAGAAACTAAAATACCAGATCTCACAAGAAATGTACCCAGCATGCTTAATCCGAAAGTAATGATAGCAAGTAATAGAGTCCAACCACGAAAGACATTCCTTTTTTCAGAAACAGATAAGCTATGTAATAATGCAGTGGCAGATAACCAAGGTAATAAAGAAGCATTCTCTACCGGATCCCAAAACCACCACCCACCCCAGCCTAATTCGCGATATGCCCACCAGCTGCCGAGTACAATACCACAGCTTAAATATGCCCATGGTAAAATAACCCACGGTTTGCACAAGCGAGCCCATTGCTTATCTAATTTACCATCCAATAATGCTGCTATAGCTAATGCAAAAGCAATCGCAAAGCCTATATATCCGACGTATAAAGCTGGCGGATGGAATATTAAGCCTGGATCTTGCAATAGAGGGGTTAAATCATTACCAACTACGGGTGTAGTAGGAAAATCTCTTCTGAAGGGGTTGGATGTGATGAATAAGAATGTGATGAATCCTGCATTAAGTAAGCCCAGTACACCAAGGCTACTTGCATATGTGCTATCGGGTAACTGTTTATTTGAAAAGAACATAAAAGCGGTAGTCCAACCACTTAAGATAAGACACCAGAGTAATAATGATCCTTCGTGTCCACTCCAGGCTGCACCTATTTTATAGAATAGAGGTAATAAATGATGGGAGTGTTCTCTTACATAGAGTACAGTTACGTCATTGCTTATAAAATTGCTAATTAATATAAGCATGGCCACGAATAAAAATCCTAATTGAGCGATAGCGGAAACTGCTCCAATTTCAATAAATAATTTATTTTTATAACTTAAAAATGGAGTGCATGATTGTAACATGGCAAAACATAGTGCCAAGATAATTGCAAAATTTCCAAGTTCAGGTAGCATTATTTATTCCTACTGTTTTGGGTCTATATTTTTCATCATGTTTAGCCAATACTTGATGTGCCATGAGTTCACGTTGTTCGTTTAATTTTCCAGTCACGACTACTGTTTGGCCTTCTCTGAATAAATTAGGCAAAATACCTTTAAAATTCACTGAAATTTCATGTGTTTTATCTGTGACAATAAAACTTACCATTTCACCTGATTTATCATAATGAACACTTCTCGTTTGAACGTAACCACCTATTCGTATGGTTTGTTTAGGTAAATAAGATAGTTGTCTTAATTGTGACGGGGTATAAAATAAATTTATATTTTGTTTTAAAGCAAATAAAATTAATCCTATTGCTGCACTGATTAAAGTTAAGGCGATACAAATACCGAGTAGTCTGTTTTTTTGTTTACGATTCATGAGAATATTTTTTAATAAATAAATGGATTCTTCTTTTTTCACGTAAAGCAAAAAAAATATTTAAGCCTAAGATACATAGGGTAATACCATAAGCCGACCAAACATATGCTCCATATTCACTCATCATAATGTCATTACAACCTTTTTAACCCAGGTAGACTCTAATTCTCTTATAAGAATTTGATTTCGTATGCGTATCACTACGATAAAAATATAAAATAATATAAACGCAGCAATCATTGCTAGCAATGGATATAACATAACAGGCGCGATGGAGGGCGCAGATAATTTACTGATTGTCGGTCCTTGGTGTAGGGTATTCCACCATATAACAGAATAATGAATGATGGGTAAATTGATGACGCCTACGATAGTGATAATGCTAGTTGCTTGTTCGCGCTTTTGTATGTCATCTATCGCGGATTGTAAAGCGATAATGCCAAGATATATGAATAACAAAATTAAAACAGAAGTAAGTCTTGCGTCCCAAATCCACCATGTGCCCCACATAGGTTTTCCCCATATAGAACCAGTGATGAGTGAGAGTAGTGTAAACCAAGCGCCAATAGGTGCGCTACATGACATACTAATCGCAGTAATTTTAACACGCCAAGTTAAAGTAATGATGGCGCATATTGCCATCATTAAGTAAATAAACATGGAAGCAAATGCGCTTGGGACATGCACATAAATAATGCGAAATCCATCGCCTTGTTGATAATCGGCGGGTGCTATACATAAGCCTGCGAACATTCCATAACAAAAACAGAGTATAAACCCGATAAAAATCCATGGAATAAGCGATGTAGTATTGGTATAAAAAGCACGCAGTGATAAAAAATTTTTATTTAACCATATCATCATTTATCGACTTGCTCCTGTTTTTAAAGCCTGTCCTGTGAGCAAGGGCCCAAACAAAAGACTTAATAACACAAACGCTCCCATCATTGCATAATAAGCTATGACGGATTCATGGTGATGAGTCATTATCATAATGCCTGTACCAAAAACAAGTATTGGAATATAGAATGGTATAATAAGCATAGGCAATAAAAGTCCATTTCCTCGAATTGCTACAGTCAGTGCAGCGCCTATCGCACCGATTAGGCTTAATACAGGTGTTCCCAATAATAATGTGATAATAAGTGCATAGTGTTCTGCTGCACTCAAGTTTAGCAATAGTCCTAGTAGAGGGCTGATTAAAATCAGTGGCAAACCATGGCTTATCCAGTGACTTGTGATTTTGGCTAAAGCTAACAAACTTAAAGGATAAGTACTAATCAACAACAAATCAAGATAACCTTCATCAAAATCATGTTGAAATAAATGTCCTATGGATATAGTAGTTGCTAATAATGCAGCTACCCAGATGACTCCTGGAGCGATGTGATTTAATAACTCTTGATCATATCCTATAGCTAGCGGAAATAAACAAACCACCATAACATAAAATATAAGCGGAGTGATCCAGGTAAAAGTAGAACGTACTATGATTGTTATTTCATGTGTTGTTATTTGGTAAAAAGTGCATAGATAGTTAAGTCGCATAATTATTACCAAGGTGAATGGTTTTTATAGCATGGTTTAAAGAAAGTTCTTGATGTGTTGCAATAATAGCTATGCCGTTATTTTCAGTATGTTCTATCAGTAATTCGTTTAATAATGCTTGCCCTTCATCATCCAATGCTGTATTAGGTTCATCTAAAATCCATAATGTAGCCGGTGCAAGCATCAATCGTGCTAGACATAAACGTCGCAGTTGTCCCGCCGATAAATATTGAGCTTGTCTATCTATGGCTTTATGTAATCCAATTTTTTTTATAATAATGTTTACATCTTGAGATTTGTGACCTGTCAGAGTACGTTTTAGGGATAGATTTTCATAAACAGTTAAATTAGGTTTAATGGCATTGAGATGTCCGATATAAATTAAATTTTCTATATAAACATCCCGATATGTTGAAATGCAAAGGCCATCCCAAGTAATCCTGCCTTTTTGAGGTTCTATAAAGCCCGCAAGTATGCGTAATAAGCTAGATTTGCCACAACCGTTATGTCCACGAACTTGAATAATATCTCCTTCGTTTGCCATAAAATTAAGCTTTGAAAATAAAGTATGATGGTTACGTTTGAAAGTAAGATGGTTTATGCATAATTGATGGTTGAGAGTGGTCACAAGAGTATTTTATTAGCCATTAAAAATATCATGAATAATAATGTAATACTGGTGATAAGTAGTAAAGTAATTTGTAATAATTTATAAAATCTATTTTTTAGCGACACCGTGAAGATCAAATATAAAAAGCTAAACCAGCTTATGATTAATATCATAAAACCACTCATGCTGCCCATAATCCAAAATTCGGACATTTCATAATGTTTCAAACTGATCATCGTAAACCCGGTTGCCAATTGGAACATAGCAGTGGGAACGAATAGGGTGAGCGTTTGTATCTGAATTTTTTGCAGTGAGCAGTCTGCATTTGTAGAATCCAGCCAAAGTTTGAAGGTATAAACCATGCTAGCTAGTAAGAGCGTTGCGCTAATGATATGCAGTATTTTTAAGATGTCATAAAACATAGTCAATGCGTGTCGTTTACTAAGTTTATAAAAGGTTGTTTAGTTACAGCATCATGTATGATTAAAATAAGTATAAAAATAAGTATCACATAGAAACTTCGCCATAGCCAAGTCTTAGTCATATGATGGAAAAATTTAATAGAAAATCTTAACGCCAATCCATACATGATTAATAAGACATACGCAGCCTGTATCCATGGGGTATGAAAATTAAAATGCTTGGGATACACAAGCAAGCTTCCTGTTAAAAGTGCGAAAAAACTAATAATGAGCAAGCTTTTATTGAAAAATAATAAACTGACCCTATGTCTACCGCTCGCTACAAACAGACAATAAGATGTTAATCCTAGCAAAGCCAGCGCGGTCAAAATATGAGCAAATTTTACGATATTTACCAAAAGTATATTATCCTAAGTGAATCTAGGATTATAGCCCAATAAAGATCCTTCGAGCAAAAAAATGCTCTCAGGGTGACAGCTTTCACCAACAAATTTTTTAATATATACTCGCTTTTCTTCATATAAATCCTTTTTCTAGGCGCAAAATCATGGTTAGCCATAAACGTTTAGTGATATTTTTGGTTTTGGGCGTATTCTGCATGTTTGGTATATGCTATATGATGGTGCCTTTATATCAGCTCATCTGTAAAAGAGAAGGGAGTAATGGCAGAGCGGCGATATCTGTAACATTGCCTGATGAAGCAATGAAAGTGGATTATTCGCGCACTATTAGAGTTGATTTTACGACAACACTTAACGGCGATTTAAAATTTAAATTTATTCCCTTGCAAGCACATATCATCATACATCCTGGTGAGAAAAAATTAATTTATTTTTATGCAGAAAACCAGACAGATAAGGACATCATAGTGCAAGCCATTCCAAGTATTACACCGTTAGAAGCCGCGCGCTTTTTGAAAAAGACAGAATGTTTTTGTTTCACGCAGCAATATTTTTTTAAAGGCCAAAAAGCGGAAATGCCAGTGTATTTTTTTATAGAGCCTGAGATTGCGAAAGATATTAAAGAAGTCGTGCTTTCTTATACGCTTTTTGATGCGAGTGCTTATGCTAAGAAATAGAAGTTTTGGATTTTTGAGTATTTGCCTGTTTTTCATAGTGCTTTTTTGTTTGTTAGGTAGTTGGCAATGGCATCGATACCATGACAAACAACGATTATTAAAAACTTATGCAGTACGGTTACATGAATTACCCAAACCTTTTGAATTTTTATCAGGAAATATGAAAGATTCTCAATTTCAACCTGTAGTCGTTCAAGGTGAATGGATGAATACCTTTTCTATGTTTATTCAACAGTTACATCAAGGTCAACCGGGTTTGGAGGTCGTCACACCACTGCGTGTCCAGGGTAGTCAAAAATGGCTGTTAATTGATAGAGGATGGATTCCTAAGGATAAATCTATTCCAGCATTGGCTCCTATTTCTGGTAAACTACAGTTGCTAGGATATATTAAATTAGTTGATGGGCATCCCTTTATATTAGGAAAAAACATCATGGATACTAGCATCAAGCCATGGATGATGCAAAAAATTGACATCGATGAATTGAGCAAATTGACTAAACATGATTTTTATCCTTTTATTTTACGCTTAGACCCGGGAGAACCTTATGGTTTTGTGCGGGATTGGGTGATTTCTGTGGCGCTACCAGAGCGACATTTGATGTATGCATTCCAATGGTTTGCATTAGCCATCATAGTTT
>CAZHMQ010000076.1:0-10422 GCA_964533645.1 uncultured Coxiellaceae bacterium | reverse complement strand
AAGGAAGGTACACTATCAAAAATATGAAGTAACTACAAGAAATGGCCAAAAAATCTGACATAAGCGATGAAGATAAAGCGATTTTTCGTGAAGCCATGAAAGGCGTCAAGCGATTATCGCATACTAAAGTCACTTTAACGCCTAAAAAACCTCATATTAAAGCTCAACCACCTAAAGAACATTCGACCGATGAAGAGACTTTCTTCTTTTCCGATTTTGAAAAATTTGATGCTGTAGATAGTCAAGATCTTCTACAATACTCACGACCAGGATTACAACATAAAGTTCTTCGCAATTTACGCCGAGGTCAATATAATATAGAAGCTATGCTTGATTTACATGGTATGACCGCCAATGAAGCGAAAAGCGCATTAGGACAATTCCTAGCCGCCTGCAAGCGTAATGGAATACGTCATGTTTTAATGATACATGGCAAAGGTCGAAGCAATAGCAAACCGATTTTAAAAAACAAATTAAATCATTGGCTACGTCAAACTGACGATGTTTTAGCGTTCTGTTCTGCCATGGCAAAAGATGGCAGCAGCGGTGCTTTATATGTACTTTTGAGGAGATAAAAAGTTGAAAAACAACACCATTATTATTGGAATTTCAGGAGCATCTGCTTCTGGAAAAAGTCTTTTATCCAATACCATCGTGAATGAACTAGGCTCAGATAAAGTGGTTGTTATCTCTGAAGATGCCTATTACAAAGATCATAGCGACATGCCTTTCGAAGAAAGATCAAAAATTAACTTCGATCATCCTGATTCATTTGATCATGATCTACTTTTCAAACATTTACAAATGTTACAAGCAGGCAAGGGCATAGAAGTTCCCATTTATAATTTTTCTAATCATATGCGCGAAAAAGAAACACGAAAAATTGGTCAACATACTATTATAGTGCTTGAAGGGATTCTTTTATTCATTGAACCCTTATTACGCGAAATCATGGATATACGCATCTTTGTAGATACAGCGCTTGATATTTGCCTTATCCGCCGTTTAAAACGTGATGTCAAAGAAAGAGCGAGATCGTTAGACTCCGTTCTGACTCAATATGAAGAAACTGTTCGCCCTATGTATATGCAGTTTATTGAACCCTCAAAACGTTATGCTGATATCATTGTACCTCGCGGCGGTGGAAATCGTATTGCTATCGACATGATTAAAGCAAAAATGCGCGAATTGTTAGGCAACCATGCCCACTCACCGAGTGAACAACATATAAAATAAAAAATGGCCATGGAGGGCCGAATCTTGAAACGTTGTGTTTTATTATTGGCATGGACGCTAGCAACCTGCTCTTTTGCCATCGAAGAAACCCCTGTTGATACACCTCCAAAGAATCTGAATTATAAACCATTCATTGGAACATTCAATGTCACTACAAATTATCTTTCTGAAGGTTTAAGCAACACCAACAATTCTCCCGCAATTCAAGGTACATTAACCTATACATTCCAAAAAACGGGGATTTACTTTAATGCACTAGGAACCAACGCTGATTTTATAGACCCTCAATTTAATCATGCTACTGTAGAATTTGATACAGTGATCGGAATTACCAATAATATCAATGAAAATTGGAGTTATGATATTTATTTGGATCGATATAATTATCCCGGCGCATCTGCTGCAAATTACATGGATTTTATTACCACATTAACTTATAAAATGTTTGCTGCAACAGCATATTATTCTTCTAATGTGTATGGAAGTCATGGCACTGGCATTTATCTGAATGGATCCATGAATTATGGAATTCCTGAAAAATATATTAAGTTTTCAAATATATCAGCACTAGCGAGTCTTGGACATTATCAATTACCTATTAAAACGGGCGTACACAGTTATTATAATTATATGCTTGGCATTCAAAAAGAAATTAAAGCATTTACTTTATCCCTACAATATAGTAATACTTCAGGAGCAAACACACATCCATGGGATGGATATCATGTAGTGGGAACTGTATTATTTACGTTTTAGTGTCAATTCAACATCGGAGAAAAGCATGGCCATAACAAGACAAGAAGAAGCCAATGAAAATAAAATCGTATTATTATCCAACCAATTAAAACAAATGTATCAATCGTTTAAACAATTATTAGAAATAAAATCAAAACATGCTACAGGACTACAAAAACTTCCTGCGGCTTTAATCGTAAATAGTTTAGGAAATTTTCAAAATTATTCTGATATAGCCCATTTAGCACAAGCAAATCGTTTATTTAATACTACATTATCTCAAAAATTACATACCGAGAAAGAAAAACAGAAACAACTTCTCAATGAAGAAAGTGAGTTCAATAAGCTTTTTAAGGAAATAAATCCATATGGTAAATTGCACATTGGAGTACAAAAAGCTTACGCGCTTTGCCGACTCATCACTAAATTTCGAAAAAAGAAAGATTTGATTGAAGATGAATACGTTAAATTAATTCTCGAACATGCTTATGATTTGGATAAAGAAAACAGTATCGCGCGTCAATTAGGCGGTTATGAAGAAGATACCTATGGCGAAGAGAGAACATATTTTCCCTATTTTTTAGTCGAAGAACCTTCTTCCGGACAACATCGCTTGAACCTCAAAGGTTTAAAATTATCTTATGATGACCTTGAATGTTTAGCTGAGACATATCATAAACATTATCCTAAACTTTATGTAGTGCATGGTACCTATACTTCTCCTGAAAAAAAAGAATTTGCTTATATTGATTTTGATTTGGAAAGTTTTTTAAAAGATGTTTTACCGGTGATTTTGGGTTTGGCTCCTAAACCTGTTCCTTCTAGAGTTTCGCTTTCTTTGGTATGATAAAGCATAGACATTAAACAGATCCCGAACAAACAAAAAGCGTTTTCCGGGATAACGATCTTCTAAGATAAGTACAAAAAAGCATTGTACTTATCTAAGAATTCACGTTAACTTAATGCTCTATCAATAATTTTTTTAAAGTGCTGAACGACTCCATCAGCAGGCAATGGATAACTCAGAAAATATCCTTGCACCATATCACATTGCTGATCCGCCAAAAATTGTAATTGTTCAGGGTTTTCTACACCTGTTGCCAAAACTGATATACCAAGACAATGCGCCAGTGCTATAATCGCGCTGGTAATAGCAGAATCATTTGGATTAAACGGAACTCCATTAATAAATTCACTATCAATCTTAATGGTGTTGATAGGAAGATGCTTAAGATGACTAATTGAAGTATAACCTATTCCAAAATGATCTATAGAAATCTGCACACCCAATGCAGCCACTTCTTTCATAATACTGGTTGATTTTGGAAGATCACTCATAATAGTTTCTTCATTAACTTCCAATGCTAGATAATTGGCATCTAGCTTTGTTTCATCTAGCACTTTAGTTAACGTTGTTAGAAAATTTGGATGGAAAAATTGTTTTGTCGATAAATTCAATGCCACGGTCAAGTGCTCATAACCTTCGTTTTGCCAATATTTATTTATTTTACATGACTCTCGCAAGGCCCAATCTCCCAGGGCTATAATACAACCTGTATCTTCAGCAATATCAAGAAATTTATCAGGCAGCAACAATCCTAATGTAGGATGCAGCCAACGAATTAATACTTCGACACCTACAACAGACCCTTTTTTAATATTTAATTTGGGTTGGTAATGCAAAACAAATTCATTATTTTGGACTGCTTTTTGTAACGCCCCTTTCATTTTCGCAAATTCATGTGCTTCATCATCTAGCTCTTTTGTGTAAAATCGATAATGACTACCCACCATAGATTTTGCCCTGTATAAAGCTGTATATGACTTTTCAATCGATTCTTCCAATGTCGCAGCATCCAAGGGACATATACAAACACCAATACTAACTCTTAATAACAATGCTTTGTTATCAATATGAACTCCTGATACTATAACTTCTAATAATTTCTCGGCCACAGCGCTGGCAAACTTGGGTTTTTTTATATCATTTAGTAATACTACAAACTCATTACCATCTAGTTTTGCAATCAAATCTTCATTACGTAAAACATTAGAAAATTTTTTGGCAAGCTCTATTAGAACAACATTGTTCAAATCGGCTTTACTCATCATAGCATCACTTCTAAAATCTATATCCATCAATAATATTGCCGCCAATGTATGATGTCGTTTTACATAGCTCAGGATTTTACTCAACGCTTCATTAAAATGCATACGATCTTGCAGTTTAATACTATCTTCATGAGAATTATCTAAATTAAATTTATTAACGTTTGATAACTCTATATTTGATTTATGATAAGCCTGAAATGAAAGCTGTTGGCGTGATAACTTAATTGTTTCGAATAACACATTAATTCTTGAAGTAATTTCAAAAAATTCATCACGACTCATTAAATTTGTCGTGAGTTTTTCAGAAGTTCCTGATTGAACATCTCCTAAATTTTTATTTAATCGCTCGACTCGTTTAATAAAAAATATATAAAGCAATACAGCAGTCAGTAAATAAAAACTTATGGTAGTTAATACAAATAGTAAAAGAGTATCTTGAAAAAACGCAAGAGATCCTAGCGCAAAAAAAGATAAGCTTAGGAAAATCATCAATAACAAAAGTTGATATCTTATCTTCATGCAACCTCCTGGTTAATAGATGCTCACTCAATATAGACTTGAGCACATAGTAATATTGTCACGCTAGATAGAACAAAATGCAAGCAATTGCATATAAGTTTGGCAAAACTTTGCTAACAATATGATTATTATAAAAAATGTAATTAAATTTATCTTTTACCTTCAGCAGGTTACTTAAGTATTAAGGTATAATTAAATATGGTATGTAACGACTAAAGGCCAGCGTTTATGTTGAATAAAAGTTCAACTAAAACCAAACAAAAAAAACTCTCAGACCCGCATCTTAGAGAGTTTGAGAGGTTATTACGTTACATTCAGCGACTGGCGAAACATAAACTTGGTTATCCTGTGTCTTTATTAACCTATCTGGGCGTGGTAGATAATAAAATTTTAGGAATCAATCCAGATACACTAGCTAATGTTTTACTAAATAATGTCGGCGATCCTTTTGTTGATTCACAAACCTCGCTCATGGAAGTAAAAAAACACGAGAGAAAACTGATACGTATATTAGAAAAATATTTTGGTCTTAAAAAAAATGAAGCTCGCGGTTACGTCACAACAGGCGGAACTGAAGGTAATTTTGCAAGTTTATGGTGGTCGAAGCGATATCTTATTGATTTGGCCCTCGATAAACTCATTGAAATTGATGGAAAAATAAAATTATTAACCACCCAAGAACAAGAACTCATGGCTGCACTGGCTAAGATTTCAATTAACGCCTATCAAGCTCGTGCTACGCATTTACAAAAAATAATTGATTTACAAAATTTTCTACATGAAAACAAGAATATAATGCAACAACTCTTAACACCTACTGTTTTTTATTCTAAAGATGCAACACATTACTCTATACCAAAAATTTCTGAGATATTACATTTAAACATTCATACTATTGATACAAATAAAGATGGCTCGATGAATGTAAGCAGCTTAAAAAAAGAATTAATTTTGCATCAAGCTTCCCATCCTCACAGTTCAATTATTATGATTGCAAATATTGGAACAACTATATCAGGTGCCATCGATGATGTGCCTAAAATAAAAAAAATATTAGATGAGATTAAACCTAAACCCACTTATACCATCCATATGGATGGAGCACTCACAGGTTTTGTCTTACCCATCATCAAACCCTTCGGCGATATCCCAAATTATTTTGATGCACTAGGTGTGAATACACTAGTCTTTTCTGCTCACAAATATCCAGGCTTGTCACAACCTTGCGGCATCATTCTTGCAAGAAAATCTTTTTTTGATAAAGCCTTTGAAAAAAGTCAACGTGCTATCGAATATGTGGGAAATATTCGTGATGTTACTATTACTGGCTCTCGATCGGGTTTAAATGTGCTTATGTTCTATAATGCACTTCATACCTTAGGTCTTAAAGAAAATACTCATAAACTAAAAATGATGCTCAATGATAACATTCAACAAGCAAAATACCTTCACCGACAATTAGCAGAAATATACGGTGAAGAAAATGTCTATTATCCAAATCAATTTAATATTATGTTTCCAAAGCCATCCATGCGTATTGCAAAAAAATACCAACTTATGATTACCGGTGAAATTGCAACAATATGTGTACTAACAAATGTTACAAAAAAGCTTATCCATCGTTTTATTTCCGACCTTAAAATTGACAGGAGAAAAACCATGAAACCTAACGAAAATAAAAATACTGTAAAAATAGAAGATCTCACTGAAAAATATTTAACACCAGCGGTTGATTTATTTGTTACATCATTTTGCGACAGCGAACCTATTACAAAACATCTGGGAATAACACATGCTGAATATACTCCGTTTGCAACGGCTGTAACCAAAAAAGCGATTGAAGATGGTTTAGGAAAAGTTGTCTTAAATGAAAAAAATCAAGTCATAGGGTTGATCATTGGGGAAGATCTTGCTGAACCCTTTACACCCAATTATGTTTTATATCCGAAAATGAAACCTGTATATGGTTTGCTAGAAGAACTTTCTGAACCATTTTTACATGGTAAAAAATTTAAAAAAGGTAAAGTTTTACATACCTGGATAGCAGCTATTGATAAAAAATATCGATCACATGGTATTTACATAGAATTAGGCATGTCACATGTAGAATCAGCTCTACGCAAAGGATTTAACTTTATTTATTCTGATTTTACCAATACTCAAAGTGAAGCAATTGTTCGTCAATTTAAGATATTACGCTTATGTAACAAATTAAAAATCTCTGATTATGTATACCAATCAAAGAAACCATTTGAAAATGTTCCAGGTGAAGCAGCATCTTATATCACACCTATAAAACCTGGTGTAACACTTGACTCACTCACTGAATGCTATACCTTAACTGAAAAAATGAAATAAACGAAGTTATTTATGAATATAGCATTAAATCAAAAGCAAATTTCAGAGCAAGAAAAAATCCAGATCAGCAAACAAGTTCAAGCTGATCTGGTAGAACATCTTTATGAAGGTTGTTTACCAGGAACCATCGCGGGTTTTGTTTCTAGCATTACATTTTTCCTAATGTTTTATGGATATGCTCCACTCAAACTATTACTAGGCTGGGTGGTGATATTCAATGTTATGATGATATCGCTTACTATGCTTTATTTTATTTACAAAAAACAAAAAGCATCCTATGAAACAAGCACCTGGCAGCGCGCTTATGCTATCGCGATGTCAGGCTGCGCACTTTCTTGGACACCTCTTATATTATTGATGCCTGATAGTTTAACACGTCAATTTTTAGCAATCATTGTCATTTTTATGGTTGCCTCTGGATATGCCATAGGCACAATAGGTGTTTTTTACTTATGTGTGATCACATTAATATTTATTGCAGGCCCGGCAATTATCTGGTGTATTTTTCAAGGAGATGTATTTCATTACCTTCTTGCATTAACTTGCCTTATTTATTCTTGCTTTTTATTGGGGACAAATGCACGAAGTACACGTTGGTTTGTTGATTCATTAAAATTAAAACTTGAAAACACATTAGTAAGTTATCAAGCTAATCATGATATTTTGACAAATTTACCTAATCATAGATTACTCCCACAATTCATAGAATCATCGATTGAATATGCTAAAGCTACACAAACAAGTTTTTCATTAATTTCATTTTCGTTAAACAGAATGGAAGTGATTAATGACAGCCTTGGCCATGATGCGGGTGACGTTATTATGCAATCCGTTACTCGTCGTTTAAATGAATATATCTCAAAACAAGATAATTCATCACAATATATACTCACTATTTCACGTAAGGACACCTTCAATATTATTTTAATTGCGACCAATGAGCATAAAACAGAAAATAAGATTATGTCTTTACTTTCGGTGCTTGAGGAACCTTTTTATATATCTCAAAAAGGTATCAAAATGACCGCAGCTGTAGGTGTGAGCATTTATCCAAGAGACGCTGAAACTCCACAAGCTTTAATTATTAATGCGGATGTTGCATTACTAAAAGCAAAACAATTTGGCGGAAATCGAATCGAATTTTATCGAGCTGAAATTAATTCTCAGCTACCCAAACAGTTAGAACTAGAAACTGATTTGCATAATGCAATCAAAAATAATCAATTTCAAGTCTACTACCAGCCATTAATTGATTTAGAAACAAATCATATTTATGGAGCAGAAGCTCTCATAAGATGGAAACATCCTGTACATGGCTTTATTCCGCCTGTTCATTTTATTCCATTAGCTGAGGAAACAGGTCTCATCGTACCCATTGGCGAATGGATTATGTTTGAAGCCTGCAAACAGACGCAAAAATGGCATGAGCTGGGTTTCAAAGATTTGAAAATTGCAGTCAATGTTGCTGAAAAACAACTTCGCCAAAACAATATTATTCCTATGATACAAAATATTCTGCAAAAAACCTCCTTTAATCCGCATTGTTTAGAACTTGAAATTACTGAAACAGCTATTTTGGATGAAACTATCACACGCCTTGTTAAAGATTTTAAAGCTTTAGGTTTGAGCTTATCAGTCGATGACTTTGGTACTGGTTATTCTGGATTGAGTTATTTAAAGCGTTTTTCTATAGATAAAATTAAAATTGATCAATCTTTTATAAGAGATATACCATCCAGCAATGATAGCATTACTATTGTTTCTGCTATTTTAGCCATGACCAAAGAATTACATGTGAAAGCCTTAGCTGAAGGCGTGGAAACCAAAGAACAACTTGATTTTGTACGATCCAAAGGTTGTGACTATGTTCAAGGCTATTATTATAGCAAACCGGTGGATGCTAGTCTTTTCTTAGAATTATTGTTAAAGTATCAAAAATTACCTGTATCTTAATCTCGAGATGGAAAAAACCCAAGGAGGGAGTGTGAAGATCAAAGCAATGCTGAAAAAAATATCCACTGTAATTGTTCCAAGCATATTGGCGACCATGCCTATGTATGCCCACGCGGCGGGTTATAAAATGGAGTTCCAAAGCGTTTCCGTCATGGGTGGTGGTGGTGATGCCGCTGTGCTAGAAGACGCCGGCACTAACTGGTACAACTCCGCAGGTGATATTTATATTCCTAAACAGGTAGTTCTATCTGCTTTTGAAGTTTTAATTCCTACTACTTTTACGGGAACAGCCACAGCACCCTCTCCTTATGACGCTGTATTACCACACCCACCTTTTCCATTGTTTGGCTATCAATCTGGCTTAGCTTCAGCAAGCGCATATACTAGTACTTATATCCCTTCTTTTCACGCAACCTATCCATTGAGCGAACGATTTGCCGTGGGTCTTAGCGTGGTTCCAGCTTGGGGCTTTAGAGAAAACTATGGTAGCCATTCCATATTACGCTACACATTAGAAAGCATTTACACCAGAACCTTTGATATAGAACCTAGCTTAGCTATTAAACTCAATCATCAATGGTCTATAGGTTTTGGCCCTGACTTTAATTATTTTACCGTACAAAGTGAAGCCAGCGCACGTACTGAGGGACCACTACCACCCTTTCTTCCACCCGGTGTACCACCAGGCACTGCGGGTGATTCTCTACAACGTTTTACGGCCGAACAATGGAAAACAGGTTGGCATTTAGGCATATTGTTACGTCAAAGCGATACCACACGTATTGGTTTGAATTATCGCTCTCCCATTATTATGAATTTAAAAGGTGAGAGTAGTATAGCAATCTTTAATGGACCTACTTTTACTTCCGATGATTTTTCTATCAGCGTACCTTTACCTGCGGTCACAACCTTAAGTATTTATCATGAACTTAATCCACAGTTTGCTTTAACTGGAAGCATATTTTACGATCAATGGAGCATTAACAATGCTTACCATGGCAAAAGTGTGGTGACATTAACAAGCAGTGGAGCACCTACGACCACAAATGTTGATATTGATCAAAATTTTAGAGATACCGTAGACTTCAGTGTGGGCGCACACTACAAACTTACCGATAGATTTATGTTACGTAGCTTAGTTAAATACGTTGCTACGCCTACCAATAATGCAGATAGAGATGTTAATTTCCCTGATGCACCTAAACTTGGCTTTCATTTCGGCTCCCGCTATCAAGTGACAAAAAATGTTGCCCTAGATCTCATCTACGGACATGCGTTTGTTTGGCAAGAACCTATTTACAGCACCAATCCTTTAACGGGTGCCAGAGCTAACGGACATGTACGCTCTCATGTAGACTTTGCGGGCGGACAGTTTGTGATTAATATCTAACTCATTCCTATATTTTATGCACTTTCTGGCGGTTACAACGATGACAGAGGTGCATAAAATCTGGCTCATCTTTTCATATCATTACACTATTGCTCTAATAATAACCTAATAATATGTTG
>CAZHMQ010000075.1:0-10437 GCA_964533645.1 uncultured Coxiellaceae bacterium | reverse complement strand
AAAACCCTCACCCCTTCCCCCTCTCCCCTCGCAAAAAGCGCTCCGGGTGAGGGGAGCTCACGGCATACACACGATGTTGCACAACAAGTGCTAGGAAAAAAAGAAGAATTTAATAGGACAGCCCTGGGACGACCGACAGCAGATGATGACGAGAGAAAGATAATATGCTACCCTACCCCCCATTCATTTCTTAATAAACTATGCAACAGGACCATTATGATGAAAGACCTTGAATCAACTATCAAATTACTTGCCGCTCGTGGAAAAGGTATTCTTGCCGCTGACGAGAGTTCTCCTACGATCACCAAGCGTTTTGCTGCAGTGAATGTTGAATCCACTGAAGAAACTCGCCGCGTTTATCGTGATATGTTAATGACCACACCAGGCGTTAATGAATTCATTGCTGGCGTCATTTTATTTGAAGAAACATTGAATCAAAAGGCTCTTGACGGAACACCGTTTCCAGAAAAATTACAACAATTAGGCATTGTTCCTGGTATCAAAGTCGACAAGGGTTTAGTCATATTGCCAAACACTGCCGATGAACAAACCACTCAAGGCTTAGATGGTCTCGCAGAACGCTTAGTCGATTACAAAGCAAAAGGTGCGCGTTTTGCAAAATGGCGCGCTGTTTATGCGATTTCTGATCATACTCCTAGTATGCTTGCTATTGAAACCAACGCTGAAGGCTTAGCACGCTATGCTGCTATATGCCAAGCGAATGGTATTGTTCCTATTGTTGAACCTGAAGTGTTAATCGATGGCGCACACACCATTGAGCGAAGTGCTGAAGTCAGCGAGCGCGTACTCAATGCGGTATTTCGTGCTCTAAAAAAACACAAAGTACAATTAGAATACATCATCTTAAAACCAAGCATGGTCATCCATGGCAAAACCTGCCCTGTTAAAGCGTCTGCTGAAGAAGTTGCTAAAGCAACGATCACGGTTTTAAAACGCACAGTCCCTGCGGCTGTACCTACCATTAATTTCTTATCCGGCGGCCAGTCGTCTGAAGAAGCTACGGCTAATTTAAATGCCATGAACGCACTTTGTGGACCTCTTCCATGGAATGTCAGCTATTCTTATGCACGCGCATTACAAGATAAACCTATGAAGCTATGGCATGGCGACAGCCAACAGGTTAAAACTGCGCAACAAGCTTTTTATCACCGAGCTAAATTGAATAGTTTAGCTTCTACTGGTAACTATACTGTTTCCATGGAAAAAGAAACAGCAACAGCGTAATACGACAAGTCACCTTGTCATTGGATGGGATGACAAGGTGATGCACCTTCATTAAATGGAATTTACATCATGACAGTCAGTATCCTCAACACATTAGAAGCCAAAGAACAGTTTCCCGATTTAATCAATCGCGTCACGCATAGCAAAGAACGCATCATTCTAACTCGTCGCGGCAAAGAAATTGCGGCTATTATTCCGATTGAAGATCTTGCTTTACTACAAGAATCTCAAAACAACCAAGATCTACGTGAAGCCATCGATGCCTTGAAAGAAGCAAGACAAACAGGAACTATCACACTAGAAAAACTCAAAGAAGATACGGGCAGTTAACACCGTGGCTACTCCGTATAATATTAAAATCGGACCTTCCGCCCATCATCAAATTATTTCGCTTTCGTCGAAGCATCAACGTTTAGTGATTAAATTAATTGAAGCATTAGCAGTGAATCCTAGACCGCCAGGATCAAAAAAAATTTCTGGCATGACAGGACTTTATAGCGAACAAATAAATAATTTACGCTTAGTTTATAAAATTGAGGATCAAGAAATATTGTTACTTTTAGTTAAATCATAACCAACTTATCTACAACGATTTTCAAAAAAAACAATGACTATTCTTCGCACTTTACACAACGATCCACTACATCAGTATTCTCAATCAGTGATAAAACACTTCCTGTAATAATATTAGGTCTGTATATCGTGCATCCCTTTAATCCCAACTCAAATGCTTTTGTATATACATCATGGAGTTTTTCAAATGGATATGTTTTAGGAATATTAATCGTTTTTGAAATAGCATTATCAATATAAGGCTGTACTGCAGCCTGCATTTGTAAATGATCATCAGGTGTTAATGCTTGTACATCCACCCACGCTTTCGGTAATGCTTGATTTGGTTTTGTTTGTTCCCATTGATGCACAGCAAAATCTTTTACAATAAAATGCTCTAACTCATCTTGCATGGATCTTACGGTACGCTTATATTCAGCGCTAAATATGGGTTCTATACCTTGAGAAACATTATTTGCTAAAAGACTAATCGTACCAGTCGGTGCTATCGCATTATGATGACTATGACGAATACCATGTTTAGCGATATCTTGTTGTATATCAGATGGCAACTGTTTAACAAACTCGCCTTCCAGATATTTTTCTTTTTGGAATAAAGGAAAGATATCTCTTTCTTTTGCTAATTCGATGGAAGTTTTCCATGTTATTTCTGAAATGGAACGCATGATATCACTTGCGATTTGCAAAGACTTAGAACTTCCATATTGCACTCCTAACATAAGCAACGCATCGGCTAAACCCGTCATCCCTAAGCCCATACGTCTTGTGGCATAAGCTTCTTGTTTCTGCATTTTCAGTGGATATCTTGAAATATCAATAACATTATCTAAAAATCGCGTTGCAATTTCAGTGGCTTTTTTTAATCTATCCCAAGCAATACTCGTTTTGTCTGTAAAAGGATTTATAATAAATTGCGTTACATTCAAAGCGCCTAAATTACATGCACCGTAATTAGGTAACGGTATTTCCCCGCAAGGATTTGTGGCACTAATCCATTCTCTATACCATAGATTATTATATCTATTGATAGTATTTTCAAATAAAACACCGGGTTCTGCATAGTCATAAGCAGACTTTATGATTTTTTCCCAAAGTTCGCGAGCCTCAACTGTTCGTACCACATGTTTATCTGGAAAAACCAAATCCCATTTATTATTTTTTTCTACCGCTTGCATAAACGCATCTGAAATAAGCACAGAAACATTAAAATGTCTTAGCTCATGAGGATCGCGTTTAGCCGCAATAAATGCTTCAATATCAGGGTGATCACAACGTAGCACCCCCATCATGGCACCACGTCTTGCGCCCGTTGATAACATGGTGCTACACATCACATTCCAAATACGCATGAATGATACAGGACCTGAAGAGATCGCCCCCGTATGCGCTACTAGCGATCCCTTAGGCCGCAATACAGAAAAATCATAACCTACACCACCGCCTTGCTGTAATGTCAAAGCACCTTCTTTTAAGGCATCAAATATGCCATGCAATGAATCTTCTAAAATTGGCATCACAAAACAATTAAACAAGGTCACATCATGATGAGTCCCTGCGCCTGCAAGAATTCGACCGCCGGGTAAAAATTGAAAATTTTCAAGTATGGAATAGAACTGTTTTTGCCATGTAGTGCGTTCCGACTTAGGTTCTGCATGGGATGCTGCTTTTGCAACACGTTGCCAGGTATCTTCAATCGTATGATCGATCATGTCATCTTGATGTCGATAACGATATTTTATATTCCATATATATTCTGAAATAGGTTGTTTGAAATAATTCATGAAATAAAATCCCTTTCGTGATGCATCATGTTACAAATAATTCTTCAAAAACCTAGGTACCCGTTGTTCTAACCAATACTCTGCCTGCCAAGGCGACGGTCCGCTCACAAACCCTACATGTCCGCCTTTTTCCGTTAATTCTAAGGTAATAGCCGAGGATAATTCATCCAGCCTAGGTAACAAATCTTCCGTCATAAAAGGATCATCTTTCGCTTGCAATAAAAGCGTCGGAACATGGATGTCACGTAAAAATTGTCTGCAACTGGATTTTGCATAATACTCTTCCGCATTCGCAAAACCGTGCAGGGGTGCAGTCACTGCTTCATCAAAATCACGTATCGTATGCAGCTCAGATAGAGACGGAAGAGTGACGGGTGCGGTTTGCCCACGAAACTTCCATTGCATTTTATAATGTAGCGATCTAAGTAAATGCCACTGATAAAACTTAGAAAATCCTTGATTAATTCTATTGACGGATTTATGTAATTCAAAAGGAACGGAGACCGCAATAGCGGCTTTCAACACATTACTCTGACCCGACTCACCCAACCATTTTAATAATACATTACCGCCTAAGGAAAACCCCAAAGCTGCCATGGATACACCTGGCTCTCTATGCGACAATTTTGTCACAACAGTATTAATATCTCCGGTTTCTCCTGAGTGATAGGTGCGTGGTAATCGATTACGTTCTCCACTACAGCAACGAAAATGCATTAATACACCACGCCAACCTTGACGTGAAATAGCATGCAACATGCCTTTGGCATAAGGCGAATCAATGGATCCTTCAAGACCATGCAACATAATCACAATAGGGCCGTGTCCACTTCCCGACCAATCCAAGTCAACAAAATCGCCATCTGGCAATTCAAAACGTTCTCGTCTAATAGTGATATCATTCACAGGTCTTCTGCATAAAGTTGGCCAAAGCGTTTGTAAATGTTTATTAGACAACCACCATGCAGGTTTAAATGATTCACTCATATCTTTATGTCCTTTGATGATATTTTTGACTTAAACGATGTACAGCATCCACTAATACTGCGACATGTTCAGGCAACACATCAGGTGCAATACCATGTCCTAAATTAAATATATGTCCAGAACCTGAACCAAACTCTGCAAGCACACGTTCCACGTGAGCTTCTATGTTTTCGGGTGATTGATATAAAATTGCGGGATTCAAATTGCCCTGCAATGCTATTTTTTCATCCACTTGCTGACGAGCATATCCAAGATGTATCAACCAATCCACTCCTAACACATCGCACCCAGATTTTCGCATTAAATTTAACCATTGCCCGCCTCCTTTGGTAAACAAAATAACTGGCACACGTAATCCCGCGTGTGCTTTCATTAAGTTTTGAATAATGATTTTAACATAATGTAGTGCATATGCTTGATATGACTGCGTATCAAGCATGCCGCCCCAAGTATCAAATATCATCACAACTTGTACACCTGCTTTGATTTGTGCATTTAAATGCGAGATAACCGCTTCAGCCAATTTAGTAAGCAAATGATGCAGTACACTAGGTTGATCTTTCATCATGGCTAGAATAGCAGGAAAGGATTTATTAGCACTTCCTTCCACCATATAAGTCGCCATGGTCCAGGGACTGCCACAAAACCCTATCAAAGGCACTTTACCTGCAAGTTCATGTTGAATCATAGCAATCGCATCGAGTACATAGGTCAAATGTTCTTCTGATTTCGGAACAGCCAATACTTGAACATCACGAGCGGTTCGCAATGGTCGTTCAAATGCTGGGCCTTCACCTTCTTTAAAATAAAGTCCAAGTCCCATGGCATCTGGAATAGTTAATATATCTGAGAATAAAATGGCTGCGTCCAAGGAAAAACGCGCTAAGGGTTGCAGTGTGACTTCGCAAGCAAGTTCAGGTGTTTTACATAGTTTCAAAAAACTACCCGCTTTTTGGCGTATTTCTCTATATTCGGGCAAATATCGTCCAGCCTGTCTCATGATCCAAATAGGAGTCATATCTACGGGTTGCCGCCAAATAGTGCGCAGTAATCTATCGTTTTTTAAGGTGCTCAATGATACAACTCCAATGAATAAAACAGCATGCTGGCAAAAAATATAACTTGTTGCAAGAAAGCAAGTAAAAAATAGGACTTGATCTTTGCATATTACAATATTTAGGATAATATGTTGCATCTTATGGAGGTTTAGTCCTCTTAGACTTTATTTTATTAACTTGATTTATATAAAGGGAAATCGCATATGCGCAAACAAATTTTATTCGCAGCTATCGCTGGTCTTTGCTTAGCTGGTTTAACAGCTTGTGGTCAAAAATCTGACTCTGATAACAGCACAACTGCTATGACAACAGAAACAACCACCACCACGACCACCGCACCTGCTGCAACAGAAACCACCACCGCTCCCGCAGCTGAAGTTGCACCAGCAGCACCAGCCGCTGACAACGCTCCTGCAGCTACCGACAGCAGCAGCTCCGCTGCCCCAGCAGCTACTGACAACACTCCAGCAGTTAACTCTTCTGACAACACCACAAGCACTAATACTCCTGATGCTTCTGGCAACACAACCACAACAACGACAACAGAAACAACTGCTCCAGCAGCAACTGACGCTACTGCTCCAGCAACACAACAGTAATCTAAGTTCTACAGAAATAGCCCGAGACACGGGCTATTTTTGTAAATTCAGTACATTGTCATTGCGCGACCTCTAATAGAGCTCCTGCATAACCTAGTATTTTTTCATGAATCGAGGCGTGTCGAGTAACGCAGCGCAGCATACGTTGTTGGTATGTGAGCGTGCTCCACGCAGACACAACGATGAGTCATGACAGAAGACGAAGGTTATGCAAGAGCTTTAATGCTTGCCCAACCACTGCATCACGTCCTCAGCTACCGCTTGCACACTTCGGTTATCCGTTAAAACCCTATAATCAGCGAGAGACTCATAGATGGGCGCGCGTTCTTGATGAAGTTTTTCTATAACTTCTTCACGATTATGAACCCGCAGCAATGGACGACGGCTTTCATTGACCGTTCTAGTATGTTGATATTCTAATGAAACGTCTAAATAAATTACAACGCCACTTTTGCTCAATATTTCTTGTGTTTCCATCGGAATGACTGAACCACCTCCAGTGGCCAAAACAATATTGCGCAGTGACGCTAACTCAGCAATCACACTCATTTCACGTTTTGCAAAACCTTGTTCACCTTCTAAATCAAATATCCAACCTATATCAACACCGGTTCTTTTTTCCAATTCTTCATCAGAATCGTAAAAATCCATATCTAACTTTGAAGCGAGATACTTCCCAACACTGCTTTTTCCTGCTCCCATCGGACCAATAAGAAATATATTTTGATATTGTAATTTTTTCATGCAAACCTTATTCGACGGTAACAAAAAACATATAATGCGCATTTTAACATATTATACGTAAACCTAAGTCCCGGATAAACCTGAATAAAGTCAAAAAGGTCGCCTTTGGCGTGAAAAAACCGCTAAGGCATGTTGAGCAATGAGACTCATTTCCACGGCAATCATGCCATTACACGTCATTCATTATCCTTGGAGTAACAAAAATAAGCAGCTCACGCTTATTTTTCAATCTATCCTGTTGCTTAAACAACCAACCGATCAAAGGAATATTAGCTAGAAAAGGAATACGTCGTTCATCTTGCTCATGATTAAACTCATAAATACCACCTAATACTACAGTTTGACCCGTTTTGACCTGTATACTCGTAGTAATATGCCGTGTATTGATAGCAGGAACACCTAGCACCATGCGCTTACTTGGCTTATCCTGATTTATCTGCAATTGTAATAACACTTTGCCGTCGGGCATTATCTGTGGGGTCACTTTCAAACTCAACACCGCTTTTTTAAAAGTTACTGATGTAGCGCCACTGCTACTACTCTCTTGATAAGGAATTTCTTCACCGGATTCAATAACAGCCATTTGTTGGTTTGCTGTATACAAACTAGGACTTGAAATCAATTCACCATGACCTGCTCGTTCTAACGCAGATAATTGCATATTCAAACGCGATCCATCGGGCAAATTTAATACCGCCAAACTATAGCGAGGGTTTGTTTCTGACGTAAGCTGCGAAACCTCATCATTGGCTTGCTTCGAATGAACTGAAAAATATATTCCTAACTCACGCTCATAATCGCTATCAATACTGGCAAGATGAGCTTCGATAAGTACCTGACGAACAGGAATATCCAATTTTCTTACCAGCTTATTAATATCATCCATGCTAGCTTCTATATCACGCACGCATAATATATTCGTGCGAGCATCGACACTGACAAAACCTCTTTTAGTCACGAATGTGTTTTTAGTATCTTGTAACAAATGCGCGATATCCATAGCTTTAGCATATCGAACTTGCCAAATTCGTGTCACGATAGGCAAAGATTCATATGCTAGCATTTTTAATTTTTGTTCTATTTCTTTTTGTTGAAAAAATTCCTCCCTAGAACCTACAAACAAAGTATTTTTAATTTGCCATGTATGAAGATCATGCATAGCAAGTACGGTATCAAAAGCTTCTTTATAGGTGACGTTATTAACATGCAGAGAAGTAGACCCATAAATAGATGGCCTAAGGATAATGTCTTTATGTTGTGCTTTTACAAGCAGACGTAAAACCTCTTTAATACTTACATTCTCTAAGTTAAGCGAAATAAGTTTTTGATCAGCGTAAGATACTTGTCCACCCAACTCCATGCATAGCAATAACAACCATAATAAAAATTTATTTTTTAAAAACATACTGATCCTCAACATTTACATTAAAAACATCTATTTTGAGTATATATTTCTTTTTATTCATAAGTATCTCATCTATATGCATTAAAAATTTATCTTCATATAATTGATCTATCAATTTTTTCAATTGAAAAATATCTCCTAACAATATCACCTTGAAAGAAATCTTAATTAAATTTTCATGCTTTTTAATTTGGATAGGTGAAATTTCTTCGATTAAAAATTCATGCATCATTATTTTATTCATGAAATATATGATAAGCGCTTCTTTCGAAAGAGGAGTTGCAACTATATTTTTATAAGCATTACGCTTATTCACTTCAGATTTTTGTTTCTTCGATAATTCTTGCTTAAGTTGTTTTTCCGTGACATTTGCATGTAAAATCTCAATTTTTATAGGTGATATAAAATAAAAATAAAACATGGAAAATATCAAACTATAAATAAACGATATTTTAATCCAACTCATTACGTGATACTCATTTTATCCATTTGAATTTGAAATTGTATTGCAGCGAATGGCGGAAGAATTTTCATATTTTTAATAACTAGATCAAAATCAAATTGATTTTTACTATCCCTGATAAAAGATGAAAGATAAGTCATTACATCAGCAATACCATAAATTTTAATAACTCCCTGTTGAACTTCAATGAAAGTCCAGATGATATTTGAATGAATCAACATAGCCTGCAATAATTTTTTTAATTGATCTTGATGACGTCGCGTTTTATTCACTATGTTATGCAGTTCAATTAAGCCATGATTTGATTTATTAGTAAATTTTTCTAATTTCTTTGTTAATACGACAATACGCTGATCAATAGCGTATAATTCTGCTTTAAGATGATGGTATATCAACACATATGCTATAAAAGACATCATAAAAGTTAATATAGTCATTGTTTGAAAAATTTTTTTTTGTTTTAATCGGGCATGATCGCGCCAAGGTAATAAATTGATAGTTAGCATGATCTAAATCCTCTTAAAGCTAAACCAAAACACACCAAAAAATGATTTGAAGCCATATCATTAACCTTATGATGTCGTGGCATCTCAGCTAAAAGATTAATTTGCTCTGTTTCTACGAATAATTCACGATCCATATACTCAATGAGATAGCCAACATTAGGCTTATTATTCAAAAGATATATTTTTTTAGCGCCCTCTTCATTAGAAAAATACGTTTTCAATACTATCTTAAGTTGTTCTCCTATTTGCTCTATCGTCCCCAGAATGGCTTGCTGATAGAGTATATTATGCTGGTTTAATAATATGAGTTGAGATCCAAGAGGGTTTAATTCCAACAAACAAATGGGATAAGACTGTGTTTTAGGTCCTAAAGCAAAATGTGCTGCCCTTGCTAAAGCATAAAGATCTATGTCTACGATACCTACTTTCAATCCTGCATTTTCGACGAGCGTGACATAACGCATAAGTTCGTCTTGACGAGTCGCCATAATCAACATTTCTTTATCTATTTCAATATAATCGTATGCCAAGGCATCCTTGACTCCTGGAAAATAATCTTGAACATGGTTTATTGATACTGCTTCATCAAGAGTGATTTTTTTACTAATGACGGATTGGCTGGGCAAAGCAATAGTTACCTTTTGATTGAATACATGGGTTTTCTGCACTATTGTTTTCAAATAAGCTGTCACGACCTCTGCTTGTTGAATTTTTCCTTCGACCACCGCACCAAACGGCAAAGCCATTACGGCCATTTTCTCAATATAAATATGTCCTTTTTTTTGGCGCAATGCTAGCAAACGAATGTCGCTAGAATTGATATCTAAGCCCAGGCTTAGCTGGGATGTAAAATAATGAAATATGTGCAACGAGTTTCTCCTTGAGTAAACAAAAAAGGCATAAAAATAAGGAACATACAAAGAATTGTGTAAAAATTAATCAAAATTGGGCGTTATTGTAAAAATTTTGAGGGGGCTCTGAGGATTTTTGCGGTTATAACGATAATATCTGATTGAATAAGATGATATATTGGCCATTTTTGTAGTAAAATGCAACTTCATAATTACATTTTGTAG
>CAZHMQ010000074.1:0-10732 GCA_964533645.1 uncultured Coxiellaceae bacterium | reverse complement strand
CAAAATCAAGAAAGTTTAAATTCATAGTTATGTTCATTTAACCTATAATTAATCCGATTTAACCCAAAAAAGGGATATATCATAGCCCAAATTATTGAGTTATGCTTATCATTTTGAATTGTCTAGACTAAACAAGGTGTTACATGGAACCCAGATACATACATTTACGCATACACACGGAATATTCATTAAGCGATGGATTGGTTCAAATCCAGCCATTGATAGAAAAATGCGTAGAAAACAACATGCCTGCTGTTGCGGTAACAGACCAGTCAAATGTTTTTGGGGTCGTAAAATTTTACCAAGAAGCCATCAATGCTGGCATTAAGCCCATTATAGGTGCCGATATTTGGCTAGAAAATACCAAAAATATCAAAAACCCTTTTCGCCTAACACTTTTTTGCCAAAATCATCAAGGCTATCAGCATTTACTCGAGCTTATTTCACGCTCATACACGCAGGGGCAAATGCACGGAAAAGCCATCATTCAATATGAATGGCTCACTGAACTTGCATCTGGATTGATCGTCTTATCAGGTGCAGAAGAAGGTGATATAGGAGAAGCGTTGCTCGCCAATGATAAAGAACAAATCAAACAACTCGTATCTTTTTGGCAACAACATTTTCCTAACCGCTATTACATGGAATTACGCCGCACCGGTTTTGTCACGCAAGAAAATTACAATCAATCTGTGCTTAAATTGGCAGAAGAACATGACCTACCGGTCATCGCAACGAATGACGTACGATTTCTAACACGTGATGACTATGAAGCCCATGAAGCACGCGTGTGCATACATGAAGGTTTTATTTTAGCTGACCCTAAACGTCCGCGTCATTACAAAGAACAACAATATTTTCGTAGCCAAGAAGACATGATCGCATTGTTTGCGGATATTCCTGAAGCATTAGCGAATACCGTGGAACTTGCAAAACGTTGCAACGTCTCACTCATCCTTGGAAAAAGTTTTTTACCACGTTTCCCAGTCCCGGAAGGATTTACCATTGAAAGCTATCTCGTCAAAGCTGCGAAAGAAGGCTTAGAAGATAGATTATCAGTTTCAGTAGAAACGTTATCGATTGAACGTCACGTCTATGATGCAAGATTGCAATTAGAACTCGATGTCATCAATAAAATGGGATTTGCGGGTTACTTCTTAATCGTAGCTGACTTCACTCGCTGGGCACGTAATAATGGCGTACCCGTAGGCCCAGGTCGAGGCTCAGGCCCAGGATCACTTGTTGCGTATGCATTAAAAATCACCGACCTTGATCCTATCGCACACGATTTATTATTCGAGCGATTTTTAAATCCCGAACGTGTTTCCATGCCTGACTTTGATATCGATTTTTGTATGGAAGGTCGTGATCGCGTCATTGAATATGTCACGTCAGCCCATGGGCGCGAAGCTGTCGCACAAATCATTACTTATGGCACCATGGCAGCCCGCGCTGTCGTACGAGATGTAGGGCGCGTTTTAGGCATGAGCTATGGTCACGTCGATAAACTTGCGAAACTTATACCTTTTGAAATCGGCATGACACTTGATAAAGCCTTAATACAAGAAGAAACTTTACAAAAACGTTATCATGAAGAAGATGATGTAAAAACCCTCATCGATCTTGCGCGCAAGCTTGAGGGTATCACGCGTAATGCCGGTAAGCATGCGGGTGGCGTGGTCATTGCACCTTCTAAATTAACCGATTTTACGGCGCTTTATTCTGAAGCAGAACAACCTGATCATGTCGTAACACAATTTGATAAAGACGATGTGGAGTCCGTAGGTTTAGTAAAATTCGACTTTCTAGGTTTACGTACACTCACCATTATCGATTGGGCATTGCGTGAAGTAAATCAACGCCGCCTTGAAAAAAATGAAGAACCTATTGATATTTTGTTATTAAAAACAGACGACACAAAAACCTATCATTTATTAAAAGAATGCAAAACCACCGCGGTATTCCAATTAGAATCCCGCGGCATGAAAGATTTAGTAAAACGATTACAGCCGGATTGTTTTGAAGATATCGTAGCACTTGTTGCATTATTTAGACCGGGTCCTTTGCAATCAGGCATGGTGGATGATTTTATTAATCGAAAACACGGTCGCGCACGTGTGAGTTATTTACATCCTAAACTCGAACCTATTTTACGCGCCACTTATGGTGTTATCGTTTATCAAGAGCAAGTGATGCAAATCGCTCAGGTGCTTGCGGGCTATTCATTAGGTGCAGCGGATTTACTACGTCGTGCTATGGGTAAGAAAAAACCCGAAGAAATGGCCATGCAACGTAATTTATTTAGCAAAGGCGCTGTCGAACGTGGCGTTAATTTAGAAACTGCAACCACCATTTTCGATCTTATGGAAAAATTTGCAGGTTACGGTTTTAACAAATCTCACTCTGCATCCTATGCACTTATCGCCTATCAAACCGCATGGTTAAAAGCCCATTATCCTGCCGCTTATATGGCTGCGGTATTATCGGCAGATATGGACAACACAGATAAAGTGGTACATTTTATCGAAGAGTGTCAGGCACTTAAATTAACTGTCTCACCGCCCAATGTTAATAAAAGTTTTTATACTTTCGTAATGATTGATGAAACGCATTTAATGTATGGTTTAGGTGCTATCAAAGGCGCAGGTCAAGCCGCCATTGAAGCCATCATAGAAACGCGCAACATCGGTGGTGAATTTAAAGATATTTTTGATTTTTGTTGTCGTGTGGATGCGCGCAAAATCAATCGCCGTCTATTGGATGCTTTTATCAAAGCAGGTGCATTTGACACCATAGGACCACATCGTGCGAGCATGATGGCAAGCCTCGATCTTGCTCTACAAAATGCAGGTCAATCGTTGCGAGATAAAATATTAGGCCAACATGACTTATTTGGTGAAGCACAAACACAGACAAAAGCCTTATCTTATATCAACACACCTGAATGGAGCGAACATGAACGCTTGTTCGGAGAAAAGGAAACCTTAGGATTGTATTTAAGCGGTCACCCTATTCATCGTTTCTTACCTGAATTAAAACATTTTACGCGCGGTCGAATTATTGAATTGAAACCTGACACATCGTCGACTACAACTGTAGCAGGGATTATTATTAACGTACGTACGATTATGACGAAACGCGGCGATAAAATGGCGATTGTCACACTCGATGATGCATCAGCGACGATAGATGTATTATGTTTTTCTGAAACCTATCACAAATATCGTGACTATTTAACGAAAGATAAATTAATTGTTGTTGAAGGCGAAGTGAGCTTAGATGAATTTAGCGGTGGTAATCGTGTGTTATGTCGTGATATGTGTTCTATTGAAGAGGCACGTGAACGTCATGCTAAATTCTTGAAGATCAGTCTTTCATCCGAAAAAACAGATATCATCCATCAACTCGCTGCTGTTTTAGAAAAATATCGCGGTGGTAAATGTCGTGTGGCTATTGATTATATACGATCGGATGCAAAAGCAAATTTAAACCTAGGTGATACTTGGCGTATACGACCTACCGATGCTTTGATAACTCGTTTACGTGAGATGTTTGCGGAAAATCATGTGGAAGTTATTTATTAGGGTTTGTTGAGGTGTTGAGTTGATTTATTCTCTTTATTCAATAGCTTGTCAATAAAATAAGCAAAATTAGCCACAATTTTTTAATTTCTGGTTGTTTTTTGAACTAAAATAGTGTTAATATATTGAACAATTTCACACGTATTGGTTAAACAACAATTGGGATTAATTTATGATGCGTTTATTTAAAACAGTTATGATAGTACAAGCTGCTGCAGAAGCCAGTAAACTACATGATGGAAAACCAAAAAAAGGCGTTGATTTATGTTCTCATCTTTACGGCAATGAGTTCACCAAATCCTGCGAACAAGGTTATTTGACTACTAATGATAATCCATTTCAACCTTTGACAGATCCACAATTTTCAATAACTTATGATATCAACGAATATGATGCTTCTTCATGTTTGACTTTACAAACGTTAGGTTTCATGGTGGAAGAAATATCTAATCTGACAACATTTATTAATAACACTCAAAATGCAGTGATGTGTAAAGCATCGTATCAATTCCCACAAGCGATCAGTATGACAACTCGAGTTAAATTTTTTGCTAATTGTGCATTACTAGAAGATACGATACGCAATGATGAAGAAATAAAAGCATGTGTCATGAAGAGTATTGAAGACACTAATACTCCGGCTAATCATAATTATTATATACCCACTGCTATTGGAGGGGTATGTATAATATGTTGTTGTCTTATTATATGTGCTCTATGTTGTAGGAATCCGAATATTAGTGAAGAAGAAATGAAAGAAATGAAAGAAATGATAAAAGCATTAGAGAAATTAAATATTCCTAAAGAGATTATAGATATTATTGGGGAATACAGCGGGCATCGAGTTCCAAAAATTACAACAATAGATACAAAAGATGAAGATCCAAAAGAGCTCGAGCTTCTAGTTAGCGAGAGAACAGAAGAAAAAAATCCCGAGAGGCACAAGCTTCAAACAAAGCTCCTGCTTCTAGCTCGCGAGGGTGCAGAAGATAATGATCCTAGGAGGCTCCAGATTCTAATAGAGCTCACGAAACCAGCTCACAAGAAAACAGAAGATAATGATCCCGAGAAGCTCAAGCTTCTAGCTCCCGGGAGTTCAAGATTCTAGGGTGTGTCGTCAATGAATCCCCTCCCCCACGTCGTCCCGCGGCGGGATCCAGTTAGTTGCACAGGTCGTGCGCGTCCGATTGCGTGCCTGTGCCCGCGTGCGTTTCTCAAGGAGCTCGTATATTTTGCAGAATAAGGAGTTATCTTTTAAAACATCATGTTACTATGACAGATGAGCCGCACGCGGGCACGCATGACCTGTGGCAACCGCTGAATAATTACGATTATTTTAACTATAAGAGGAAAAACATGGCAAAAAAACTTATTCTTTCTTTAGATTACGATGGCTGTTCTGATATCCTTTTTTGTGACATTTTTTTACAAAACCAACCTCATGAACCGCTTATAAATTTATTATTGCTATTAGTCGAACAACAAAAATTTAATGATTTATTAGATAATCTATCAAACAAAGAAGAATACGACACCATAGAACTTCGAATTGGCTCAATGAGACAAGATAGTTTGCTCGATAACTACAGCGCAAACTTAAATAAAAATGGTATTTGTTTTTCTAATTTCCAAAAACTATCATTAGAAAAACAAAAAAATAACAATAAATGGACACTTAATAATACGCTATTTCAAGGCTTTGTGGATGATTCAAAAATTAATCTTATTACAGCTCAATTAAATGAAGCAAAAGAAAAATACCCTGAGGATGAAATTGATTTTTATTTTTTTGACAATCTTGAAAATCTCATACTGTCGCCTTTAACCAATCATTTTAAACAAAACAAACTTCATGAGAATATACATTTACATCTTATGAAATTTGATTGGTGGGGAGGGATCTGTCAGGCAGATATAAACAATCTTAGAGAAGTGGCTTGTATACATAAGGGAGAATTACAACCGACTTCAACCACCTATTTTCCTATAATCTTTCAAGAAAGTTTAAATTTTTTGGCCAATCTCACTGAAAAACAACAAAATATGCTATCAAAATTTATCATTGAATTACCTGGCATAATACGCATGTTATTCGGAAGAAATTTACATCATTTTTTAGGACAACTATTCCAACACAACATCATGGAACAATTTTCCTTAGATCAATTACTTCAAATGATAAATATTTTAAGTGACACGAATCAATATGATCTTCTCGCTCACATGTTTGAAAATAATCAACTCGTAAAACGATTTAAAACAAAAGATATACTTAATTTATTACATTTCTTCGAAGCAAAAGACAAAAATAATTTTTCAAATTTATTATTAAAAAACCATCCAGATTTACAAAAAGTGATATTAACTAATCGATTATTTGGATTACCTATCTCTGAACAAACACCCACCATCATGTCTGAAGCAGCGATACACAAAGCCATTGATAGACTAGAAAATAATACAAGGGTAGAAAATTTAATTATCTTATTAAATAGTTTTCTTACGCTTCCAGAAGCAAAAGATTTTAATCAGATGTTTTCTTTGTATAACACTTATAAGATAGTTATTCATAAACTTCTTAATATTTTAACAAATAAGCAAGAACACCCTGCAACGCAGGAATTACAAGATTTACAAGAATTGATCCATGCAAATACTAAAAATAACCTTTTAAATAAAATTATGGCTAAATTTATTGGGATAAAAGAATTAGAAAATTTAAAACTCGTGACAGCAAGCACATCCATTATAGAGTATTGCCAAGCCCATACTGGCCCTTAAATCGAGCCACAGGCTCATAAGACATCCGGTGAACGACACTTGGACCATGCATTTTAAGCGCAGCAACATGGCCTTCAGTAGGGTAGCCTTTATGTTTAGCAAAACCATACTGAGGATAGAGTTGATCAAGGATAAGCATTTCTCTATCACGCGTGACTTTAGCTAATATTGAAGCCGCGCTAATAGCCGGCTCAGTTAAATCACCTTGTATAATAGCTCTCGTTTCACAAGCAAGCACCGGACTACGATTACCATCAATCAACGCAAGATCTGGCGTTATTTTCAACCCAGCAACTGCCCGTTGCATGGCTAAAAAGGTGGCCTGCAAGATATTGATAGCATCAATTTCTGAAACAGAAGCGTGTCCAACCGCCCAGGCAACAGCTTTTTCTTGAATAATACCAAAAAGCACTTCGCGCTTTTTTTCAGTTAATTTTTTTGAATCCGTCAAACCTTTAATGACAAAATTGGGAGGTAAAATCACTGCTGCTGCCACTACAGGTCCCGCCAAAGGCCCTCGGCCCGCCTCATCAACGCCTGCTATAAACACTTCTCTATCCTTAATACTTTATTTTTAACAGGTTAAAGTAGCAATCATGGTTATCCTTTGCAAGAAGTCTTTACCACTCACTCTGTGTAGATTACAATCACTATCACTTAATTTTAACCAAAATCCAATCGACAGGAATTTATGACCTCAAATCTTCCAACTGTAATAACTTTTGTATGTTATTTGTTCGCTGTACTTACCATAGGTTTATTAGGCTACCGCTCTACTTCCAATTTATCCGACTATATTCTAGGCGGTAGAAGTTTAGGAAGCTTAGTCACAGCATTGGCTGCAGGCGCATCCGATATGAGTGGCTGGTTACTTATGGGGCTGCCTGGGGCAGTCTTTCTGGCCGGTATTTCAGGCAGCTGGATTGCGATAGGGCTTATCATAGGAGCCTATCTCAATTGGCGTTTTATAGCCGCCAGATTACGCCTATATACCGAAAAATTTGGTAATTCTTTAACCATCCCTGAGTTCTTAACCAACCGCTTCGAAGATAAACATAACACCTTACGCATCGTTGCAGCAATGGCCATTCTTATCTTCTTTACTCTATATTGTGCAGCAGGCATAGTAGCGGGCGCTAATTTATTTGAAAGCATCTTCAATATTTCCTATACCCAAGCCATGTGGATAGGCGCCATCGCTAGCATTAGTTATGTCTTTATAGGCGGATTTTTGGCAGTTAGCTGGACTGACACCATACAAGCTGCACTCATGATTATTGCTTTATTATTAACTCCCATCATTATTATTCACGCCACTGGCGGATACTCAAACAGTATTGATATTATCGCTACCGAAGATATGAGCAAATTATCTTTATTTAAAGGATTAAATGCTGTCGGTATTATTTCCCTGTTAGCTTGGGGTTTAGGTTACTTCGGACAACCGCATATTTTAGTTCGATTCATGGCATCGGAATCCGCTAAAAACATCCCTAACGCAAGACGCATTAGCATGACATGGATGATTTTATGCTTAATCGGCGCGGTATCCGTTGGCTTTTTCGGTATTGCCTATTTTACTGCACATCCAGAAAATGCTTTTGAGGTAACTCATAACGCTGAGCGCGTCTTTATTGAAGCCGCTAAACATTTATTTAATCCTTGGATTACAGGCTTCTTACTTGCCGCTATTTTATCGGCCATTATGAACACTTTATCATGCCAGTTATTAATGTGCTCAAGCGCGCTCACAGAAGATATTTACAAAACCTTTTTCCGCAAAAAAGCATCGCAACGTGAACTAGTTTGGTGCGGACGTTTTATGGTATTAGCTATTGCTGCCATTGCTATATCCATTGCTTCCAATCCAAAAAGCGGGATTTTACATATGGTAGGTTATGCATGGGCTGGATTTGGTGCAGCATTTGGACCTGTCATTATATTGTCTTTGCTCTGGTCGCGAATCACAAAAAATGGCGCGCTTACAGGCATTATCATAGGAACTGTCACCGTTCTTATTTGGAATCATTACCATTGGTTTGGCTTGTATGAAATCGTTCCTGGATTTTTGTTTGCAACGATAGGCATTATACTCGTGAGCTTGTTAGACAGAAAACCTCCTGTCTCTATCCAGCATAAATTTAATGCGACAGCGGTTGAATTAAAAAAAGAATTGGCTTAAATATTCATATTCATATCCCGGAGCAACCAGGATATATTTTAACCCAACCCAAAATCATCTAAGATAGCTTTAACTTTTTGTTCAAAGTTCATTTGCTTAGCGTACACATCTTTTTCAGCTCTCGTTGCTGGCATTTCAGCTTGAGCTTGCTTAATTTGTGCAATAGGCGTTTCGCCATTAGGTTGTGGTTTTTCAACCAGAACATCGGTTGCTGCTTGGTCAACTGCAACACTTACTTGTTTCTCACCATTTCCCTTCACATTTAATTCCTGCATAGCAGCACTTTCTCCGCTTGTTTCTCCATTTGTCTTAGCACTATATATGTCAGTAATTTTTTGCATTTCGCTAATTGTACCACCAAAATCTGTAATAAACGTTCGTAAACTCTCTAATGGTTGCTCTTGCCCATAACTTTGATTTGATTTAAACACATCTGCTGCCAAGGAATGGGTCGGTGCATATGCTGTTACAGTAGTAGGATGAGTATTAGAATGAGTATCCGCAAGGGTCTGCATATACATATAAGCCGCATTTGCAGTAGAAGCTTGTGTGACAGAGATAGTTGGTGTTGTTGTAATCACAACGGGTTGCTCAGGATCTGTCGTACCGCTGATTGTTACAGCAACTTGTTTTGGCGTGCCATCAAAAGTTTTTATGGTAAAAGTATCTACTACTATTTGGCCTGCATTTAATGCTTGAACCGTTGGATTAGCATTATTCAAGGTGTAACTCCAATTACCTGCTGTGTCCATAGTATAAGTACCATAACCATTATCACTGTAAGCAGGTGATACCACTGGTTGGAAGGTATCAGGATTGTCTACATCCGTTGAAACCGCTATACCAGTAGCCATAGGAGTTCCAACATCATCAGGGGTAGCTTCTGTCACAGCACCAGTGACTGTACCAGATACTATAGATGCATCATTAGTACCTGTTATCGTAATCATGACACTGCCAGGTGTACCATCTACGCTAGCCACGGTATATGTTTCACTAAGTGAATCACCAATATTCAAATTGTTGTACGCATCATTTGCGGTAAACGTCCAACCTCCTCCTCCATCAATATTGAATGTACCCAGTGTGCCATTAATCGTTGTTGCAACAAAGCCGTTGATAACAGGACTGTCTACATCGGTAACAGTCAGTGTACCGCTTGTGCTAATAGGCGCATCGGTTTCAGGGAGACTCACAATTGCACCGTTAACAACCGCTGCATCGTTGGTGCCTGTTACGGTAATCTTTAAATCTTGAGTTGCATAAGCTCCTTGATCATCGGTCACTCTCACATGATACGTGGTTGTTACCGAATCCCCTGCAGCCAAATAATCAGGCGATGCAAGATTAAAGGTCCAGGTACCATCTGTATTCATCACTAAAGCACTTCCAAAAGCTGCTTGTTGTGCCGGTGTTAAGCTGACACCGATACTTGTTGAAATCGTACTACCGGTGATGGATGCCGTATCAATCGCATTCTGATCGATATCGGTAAAGGTTACCGTTCCTGAACTGCTCAATGCGGCGTTGGTTTCGGATATCGTTTGATCGATCGCAGTACTCGTAATGACAGGAATATCATTTGTGCCATGGATAGTAACGCTCACTAGTTGACTTGCCGTACCGTCGAACGAAGTGGCCGTGAAACTATCCACCAGTGTTTGTCCCGCACCCAATTCTTGAATCGCCGTTTGACTGTTATCGGCGGTATACGTCCACGCACCGTTTGCCGCTAAGGTGAAGGTGCCGTATGCGCCTGTGACACTAGGTTGTGCGGTAAAGCTCGATTGATTCAGATCGGCGTCACTGATAAGCAGTGCCCCACTAGTCGTAATGTGGTTTGCACTGACATTCACGTCTTCGGTCACATCACTCACATGCACGCCAGTGATAACGGCCATATCGTTTGCACCCGTGATGTTTATTGCAAAACCTTGCGTCGTTGACAAACCGCCATCACTGACACTGAAGATGAAGTTATCCATTGGATTGCTGCCGGCAGGTAATGCATTGATGGCAGTATTATTTGGAGTATAAGTGTATGCACCCGTCACCACATCGACACTCAGGGTACCATAGGTGCCGACTTTAGTGACAACGCCTGCATTCACCGTGCCACCCGTGATGCCGTAGGTGAGCACACTACCGGTATCGCGATCCGCACCGGTTAACGTACCGGTGATATTAC
>CAZHMQ010000073.1:0-10783 GCA_964533645.1 uncultured Coxiellaceae bacterium | reverse complement strand
AAACAAAATAGGTTATATAGGTATGCACTACACTGCATTGCCTAAAGCAAGTGATCCCGCAAACTGGACCCCTGATATTTGGAAAAAGCAATCGTTAGAATTACAAAATACCATTAAAAATTTGAATACTGAGCTGTTACGAAAAATAAGATAACTGTCGAGACAAACTACTTACATTTTATCCCACGGCGTTTTGAAAGCTCGATTTCTTGAGTATCAAGCTGTTTCGAAGGAGTGATTTTATTTGTCATAAAGAGATTGAAACGACCGACATATCCTTCGGGTATGTGATACTTGATGCGATTATTAAGCGTTTTAAAAACAGAAAGACTTGGAATATCCACGCCTTCTTGGCGTAGCAATTCTTTAAAATGATGTAACAAAGCCTCTGCCGAGGCAAACTCTTTAGCCAACCGCTTCTCTTCTTCAGGTGTTAATGTATGCTTAGGTTTCGGTGTTAATTTAGGAGGTTGTATTTTTAATTGTAATGCATCTTCTGTGCGACCATCTTCAATCACATCACTTGTAGGACGATGAATGGCATGACCACCTTCTGAATCGTCACTTTGTTTAGCAAAAGAAGACGATGTCAATTGACCACGAGTCAACAATGGTGGAAGCGACTTAAAAATTGCTTTAGTACTACTATCTGTCATTTAATTACTCAACAATATAAATACTGATCTCATATTGTACTATATTGGGGCATAGACATCTATGAAATAATATACAATGAAATCAAAGGATTATGCCATTAACGCTTAGCTTGAAAAAAATCACTAAGTATTTTACTGCAAAATTCAGAAGACAAACCACCCATATACTCCGCATGATGATTGCAATTTTTTTCTCGTTTATCATATGCTCCAAAAATCACTCTACCTACACGTGCATGCATGATCGCTCCCATGCACATCACACAAGGCTCTAAAGTGACATATAACGTTGTTTGGATTAAGCGATAATTTTGCAAATTTTTCGCGCCTTCCCGCAACGCAATAATTTCTGCATGCGCTGTAGGATCATGGGTAGAAATAGGTCTATTCCAACCCTCCCCTATGATTTTATTTTTATGCACCAGCACAGCGCCCACGGGAACTTCATCATGCGATCTTGCAATGTTTGCTAATCGCAAAGCATGCTGCATCCATTGATGATCTTGATCTGAAAATAACATTATTCCCACTCTATCGTTGCGGGTGGTTTACTCGAAATATCATATACGACACGTGATATACCATGCACTTCATTGATGATACGATTCGATACTTTTTCTAAAAACTCATGCGGCAAACGTGCATAATGCGCTGTCATAAAATCAATAGATTCCACCACACGTACTGCAACCACATGATCATAATGTCTTGCATCACCTAATACACCTACCGACTTAATAGGCATAAACACCACGAACGCCTGACTGACTTTGTAATACAAATCATTTTTATAAAGTTCATCCATTAAAATTGCATCGGCTAAACGTAGCTTATCGGCATATGCTTTTTTAACTTCGCCTAAAATTCGCACTCCCAAACCTGGGCCTGGAAAAGGATGCCGATTCACTAAATCATACGGCAAACCCAGTTCAACACCCAGTTTACGTACTTCATCTTTAAATAACTCACGCAGAGGTTCGAGTAATTTTAAATGCATTTTTTCGGGCAAGCCGCCGACATTATGATGTGACTTGATAACATGTGCTTTACCTGACGCTTTCGCTGACTCAATCACATCAGAATAAATCGTACCTTGTGCCAACCATGTTGCATTACTAATTTTTTTCGATTCTTCTTCAAAAATTTCAACAAATAATTTTCCGATAGTTTTACGTTTTAACTCGGGATCATCCATACCTTTTAATGCATGCAGATATCTATCTTCTGCATGCACAGTGATTAAATTGATACCCATATGTTTTGCAAATAAAGCTGACACTTCTTTCGCTTCATTCAACCGCAATAACCCCGTATCTACGAACACACAAGTGAGCTGTTTTCCTATGGCACGATGTAGTAAAACGGCTAATACCGATGAATCAACACCCCCTGACAACCCTAAAATCACATGTTCAGCGCCCACTTGTTGCCGAATATGTTGTATCGCTTCTTCCAATACATTTTGTGTAGTCCATGATGGAACGCACTGACAAATCTCTAATACAAACCGTTCTAGAATACGTTGACCCTGTCTGGTATGAGATACCTCAGGGTGAAATTGTAATCCGTAAAATTTTCGTAAATCATCAAACATGCCTACGATTTCACAACCATCAGTACTCGCTAATAGAGAAAAATCTTGTGGCAAAACGGATACGTGATCACCATGACTCATCCATACATGTAACATACCCACATGATCTTCTATGCCTTCTAATAAACGTGATGGATTTTTTATGCTAACCTCTGCATAACCAAATTCACGTTTTTGACCTGATGCGACTTTACCGCCAAGCTGCACTGCCATCGTCTGCATGCCGTAACAAATACCCAGCACAGGACAGCCTAATTCAAATACGATTTGTGGCGCACGAAACTCTTCTGATTCTAATACGCTTTCAGGTCCGCCGGATAAAATAACTCCTTTGGGTGCAAACTCACGAATAGCATCATCGTGCATATGATAAGGATGAATTTCACAATAAACCCCTATTTCACGTACGCGACGCGCAATCAATTGTGTGTACTGTGATCCGAAATCAAGTATTAATAAACGATGTTGATGAATATCCTGCATGTTTTGCTATACCTTAGTGATCAGTCTGGTAGTTAGGTGCTTCTTTTGTTATTTGCACATCATGCACATGACTTTCACGTACACCTGATGCTGTAATGCGTACAAACTCCGTTTTGGTCCTCATCGCTTCAATGTTAGGAGATCCTGTATAACCCATACCCGAGCGCAAACCACCCATCAATTGAGTGACTATATTCACCATAGAGCCTTTGTATGGAACACGACCTTCTATGCCTTCGGGAACGAGTTTATCGAGTGAACTCATACCATCTTGAAAATATCTGTCACTCGATCCATGTCGATGCGCCATGGCACCTAAAGAACCCATGCCACGATAGGATTTATAAGCACGACCTTGAAAAAGCTCAACTTCACCGGGTGATTCATCTGTTCCTGCAAATAATCCACCTATCATGACAGCGTGAGCCCCTGCTGCAATCGCCTTACAAATATCGCCTGAATAACGTATTCCACCGTCAGCAATGATAGCAATAGGAGTGTTTTTCAATGCTTCACTTACCTGTTGAATGGCAGTAATTTGAGGTACCCCTACACCTGTCACAATACGTGTGGTACAAATCGAACCTGGACCTATGCCTACTTTTACAGCATCTGCGCCTACATCTGCGAGAGCCAACGCTGCGTTTGCAGTTGCAATATTACCTGCAATAACCGGCACATGGGGATAATATTTTTTTACCCAACTTACGCGCTCAATCACACCTTTAGAATGCCCATGGGCCGTATCTATCACCAAAATATCGACACCCGCCTCCACTAAAGCGGCTACTCTATCTTCAGTTTCAAGGCCCACTCCCACTGCAGCACCAACCCGAAGTTGACCAAATTGATCTTTACATGCAAAAGGTTTCTCTTGTTCTTTTAACATATCTTTGACAGTAATCATGCCGCGTAATTGAAAGTCATCATTAATCACTAAAACTTTTTCAATGCGATGCTTATGCAATAATTTACGTACGATCTCTCTTTCCGTCGCTTCTTTAACAGTCACTAAACGGTCTTTAGGCGTCATGATATTAGCAACAGGCTGATCTAATTCCACTTCAAAACGTAAATCACGGCTGGTCACTATACCTACCAATTGCTGATTCTCATCGACCACAGGCATAGCATGAAAGTTATAGGCTTTAATTTTATCTAATACCTGGCGTACTGTGGTTTTTGGACTGACTGTAATAGGATCTTTGACCACTCCACTTTCGAATTTTTTAACTTTACGAACTTGTGCTGCTTGTTGTTCTATGGTCATGCTTTTATGTAATATACCTAAACCCCCTTCTTGCGCTAATGCAATAGCTAAACGAGCTTCAGTTACTGTATCCATGGCGGAAGATAATAGAGGAATATTCAGGATAATATCTCGCGTTAAATGCGTTTTTAAATCAACGTCTTTAGGCAATACAGAGGATTCTGCTGGAATGAGTAAAACATCATCAAAGGTAAGTGCTTGTGGCATGGTGCTCATGTTAATTTCCCCCAAAATACTGGATAAAAAATTAACGCCACATTATACAGCTTTTTGACTCAATGTCGAATCAGTTTTGCTTAATATTCGCTAATTCAGGATAAATAATTAACATTAATGTAGCACCCACCATCACTGCAACAAACCCAACCAAACACCATGTATACATGTGCAAACCTAAAATAGCACTGCCAAAGCCTACCGGATCATTCACATGCAACAAAATCTGCCTCACACTGACTGCAGTGCCTACAAATGCAGTTAATATAACAATAGCCCAATGCGCTACCTTATTACCATATCTAATATTCATAAAAAGCCCAATTGCAATACTTATAAACGCTGCACGTTGTAATTCACATAATGGACAGGGCGGCTCACCATACACGAACTGCATGACTAGAGCTGCGCTCAAAATCCCTAGCACGGTAAATAGACCAATAATACTCATGAGTATTTCAAGTCGTTCGATAGATATCAGAAATTTCCACATACGACCCCCTAAAAATTAAGATGTAAAGCAGTTGTACTGTCATGATAAAGTGATAGCGCAATCACAATACAAGCCAGTATTAATAACAACATTACAATGACGCGGGTCGACAATCCTAAAAAACGTCTATTCTGAGGCAACAATAAGAATAACAGTGCGACTGCCTGTAAAACAAAAATTGGCCATACTGCCCAATCTTCCATAATCTACCCCCTAATAAATAGATCATTTTTTAACCATATCTCAAGTATAACATTCCGAAGAGTCAGGTTTGTGTTATTTTTTATATAGTTTATTCAATAAGTTAGGAACTTTCTGATCCTTAATGCTTCATTAATATTGTATATATACAATATTATATCAATTTAAAACTGCTTAACTTAACAATCGAGGGCATAGAAATGAGTAACACAAGATCTGAATTAGATGAAAAGCATAAACCACGTACAGAAGAACAAATGAGAAAGGAAATGGCGTGGATGAATGACCGTGATATACGCGAGAAAATAGCAAAGCATCTAGATGCGTTAAAAAAAGATGAAAATCGTCCACTTAGCGCAAGCAGCAGTGCGGCGCTTGAAGAAGAGGAAAAGAAAGAAGAAAAAGCTAACGATGCAGCTATCTCAGCTTCTATAATGAAAGACTTAAGAGAGCAAGAAACACAGAAACCCAAGCAATCAGTAAAGCCAGTATATACAAAACCAGAAGGGTTGGTATCTCTTATACCAGAAACTTCGGTGCCTCATAAATCAAACGTTAAAAAGATGTCCGATCTGGTGATTCATAAAATCGCTAGTTATTTGGATCATAAAGAAGCACATCGATTTTTTGCGACTTCCCGTCACACACACCATGTTATGGAAAATAAGATAAGTTGCATCAATACAACTTTTTATCGTGCAAGATTGGAAGCTATGCTTAAGATTGCAGATCAAGCCCTTTTTGCTTATCAAGACAAACATTGCGGTCATTCGGGTTTTACACAGGATTTCTTTCATAATTCAAAATATGAGTCAACATTATGTTTTAGGGGCGCGATAAAATCGCGTCGTTTAGAGCTTGAGTGCCGTTATCGTTTTGAGCTTGAGCTCCGTTTGCGTATGTTCGGATTATATGTCTTATTGAGTATGAATAGCACAAAAGCATCTAATGTGAAAAAAGCTCTCTTATCCCATTTTGGACCTAATATTTTAGAAGAGATTCATGCGAATGTTCGACAATTCTTTGGAAATGATTCAATTTTACTTGAAAAAATGAAAAAACAATTCTTAAGTTATAGACAAAGTCTTCGTAATGATCTTGCTTATACATCCGATGTAAATTCGATGGAGCACTTTCGTTATAGGTACGCTATGCATACGATAGCGTACTTGAAAGAGTTAGAGAGCGATGTTAAAGCTCCGAAAAAAAGTAAAGGTGGTTGTAACGTTTCTTAAGTGTAGATAAAAAAGACTTGATCTGACAGTTACCCATATAAAATTATGGGTTTACTGTCAGTCTGGACTTTGGCCATTTTTAAAATGGTGGACACACATTGCTCGATGTAGCGTAGGGTGGGCAAAGGTCGCTCTTTGACCGTGCCCACCAAAAGTGCAAATAATTAATAATCACGCAATGTTTTGTCCACCCTACCTGTAATTTTTAAGAATGGCCAAAGTCCAGTCAGTTAAAGTTGGTTTTTTACAAAAATCTGCGTTAAACAATAATCCATATCTTAATCATACCTGAAGAGGTATGATTAGCTTTTATTTTATACGCCAGTTTTATGATGATCACTGACATTAGCCATTCAGAAGAAATTTTCACTGTGACCCGTTTAAATCGTGAAGTGCGATTTTTACTCGAAGGCACGTTTCCACCCATCTGGATAGAAGGCGAAATTTCTAATTTTGTCGCACCGCATTCTGGACATTGGTATTTTTCGCTCAAAGATGAAACCGCCCAAGTCCGTTGCGCCATGTTTAAACCTCAAAATCGTCGCTTAACTATCACCCCCAAAGATGGTATGCATGTACTCATCAAAGCAAAAGTCAGCCTGTATGAAGGACGCGGTGATTTTCAATGTCTAGTGGAACATATGGAAGACGCTGGGGTTGGTAAACTACAGAAGGCTTTCGAAATACTAAAAAATCGTTTAGCGGCATCCGGACTCTTTGACGCTGCACATAAAAAACCTTTGCCTACGCTTCCCACTTGCATAGGGGTGATTACATCACCTACGGGCGCTGCCATCCGAGATATTTTACATGTATTGAAAAGACGATTTGCATGTGTACCTGTGATTATTTATCCAACCTTAGTGCAAGGTGAACTCGCTGCCGCTAATATTGTTAGAGCCATTGAAATGGCGAATCAACGCAACGAATGTGATGCCATTATTTTGGCTCGTGGCGGTGGGTCGATTGAAGATTTATGGCCATTCAATGAAGAAATCGTAGCCCACGCTATCTTCAAAAGTCACATCCCTATTATTAGCGGTGTAGGTCATGAAATTGATTTTACGATTGCCGATTTTGTCGCAGATTGTCGAGCACCTACCCCTTCCGCTGCTGCTGAATTATTAACTCCTGATAAACAAACCTTATTAAATCAGTTAGAGCAACATAGCAATCAACTATTACGTTGCATAAAACAATCACTTATACATTCACAACAATATTTATCATGGTTAGATAAACAATTGCAACAACAACACCCTACACGACGATTGACAGAAAAAAGCCAGAGATTAGATTATTATGAAGTAACACTTATTCGTTTCATGTACGATAAAATCAACGCTAAACATTCAAAACTTACTGTATTGCAGACTGATTTACTTAACAATACACCTATGCATATCATTCGAGATCATAATCATCATGTGAAAATCTCGGCACACCGATTTGAAGCCTTGATGCAACAAAAATTACAATCATTACAGCAAGCTTTTATACAACTCGCGACTAAGCTCGATACGCTAAGCCCGCTTGCAACATTGCAACGTGGCTATGCTATCGCAAGCCATCATCAAAAAGTCATTACATCATCAGAACAAGTCAAAGTGGGTGATCATATTGATGTACGACTAGTCAAAGGACGGTTAGGGTGCGTGGTTGAAACAAAAAATAGCTGCTAAATCTACCGCGAATACTGTTTAAGTATTCGCGGCTTAAAATTTATTCAATTAAGCTGTCGCAAATTCGTCCTCTGCGCCCACTACACGTAATTCATTACTGTAGTTAGCGGATTCCGCTTCTAATGAATCTAATAGTGAAACTAATCCCTGCAATTTTTTCGCATGATTTGCTTTTTCCGCTTTAAGGCTGGCATTTTCATCTCGTAAATGATTAAGTTCTTTGCGTAAGCTCTCAAGCTCAGTCAACAAGACCATTACTTTTTCTTCAAGTTTTTGTAAAAAATTATCTGTCATATAAGTTCCTTATCTATTCCCTTAGTGTAAAACAAAAATATTACAGAATAATGCGTGAGTTAACAACACATTATCCTGAGTTTTTTGGAATAAAAGCCACCGGTTGTTTTGGATTCGATTTCTTAAACCACTCTTCAAAATAAGTGGGGGCAGCTTCAACCATGGTATAATTTTTAAGTAAATCACCCATCAATGGCACATACTGTCTACGTGTAATAAGTATGGTATCTTTAGGCTGCTGCTTTAATACCGGCCACACTTTCAATAAACTTTCCTGAGTGATCACTTCGTGTTGCTTAACATCGCTATCTTCAACTTTAGTGATCTGTTCTTCTGTTGTATCAAAATTTTGTAATTCGGGGGATAATTGCATATAGAATGTCAGTTTTGTTTCTGCATCAAGTAACATGATCTTCCATTCGGACCATGGTTTTATTTTATTGGCCTCTGTTTTGACAATATGATCAAATGATTTCAAACCACCATGCGCATAATAAAGCGGCTGCGCCACCAAAAAAGTCAATGATAATAAGGCAAAAGAGATCACCGCGGTACGTCCCGCCCATACGTTTCGCTTTTGCAAGACATCTTTACCTGACAGAATCCAATCAGCCGTGATCAACATCGCATAAGGAATCATGGGTAAAATATAATATCCACGTCTTGATCCACTGAAGGTAAAAAAGAGAAAAATCACACATGTTGCCCACACCATCCACTGCATGTGACTGGATAACGTTTTCCAACGTGACTTAAGATAAAACAACGCTGGGATAAAAAATAATGCCCAGGGAAATAAATACAGCGGTAAATAAATAAAATAGGTATAAATAGGACCTTTATGATCAAACGGTTGAAAATAACGCATGATATTTTCACGATAGACTTGATATAAACCACTTTGATTATAATCATCTATACTAAAATAGGAAGAAGCCCAAAAAGGTAAAACATATACAAGAGCTGCAGGAATCAAAGCAACCCACAAACGTAAATTGAGATGTTGTTTCCATTGATGTTGTCTTATTAAATCAGGAAGTATCACAAGAAAAGTGACGATAGGACCCACTAAACCTTTACATGAAGCCGTGATAGATAGAATCAAAAAGAAAATTGTGTAATCCAGTAAGCTACTATATTCGCGTTTTTTAACATACCAAGTTACAGCAAAGAGTGATCCCGCTAGGTTTAGCATATCAGCACTACTGATTCTCGCCCAAAACGCAAAATAATAAGCTGTTAGCAGCATCCATGCTGAAAGCAACCCTAAACGTCGGTCTTTAAGATGCGTACCAAGACTATAAATCGACCAAATAGCAAGCAACCCTGCCAATGCCGATGGAATACGTAGCACTAAGGCATTTAATTTACCTGTGACGAAAGAAACGGCGACAATCAACCAATAAGACAATAAGGGTTTATCATAATATTCATCGCCTTCCAGCATAGGATGCAAAAAATCATGGTAATAGAACATATTGGTCACAATATCGGCCCAGCGATGTTCTTGCGTCCAAAGTTCACGACTACCCAACATACCAAACAATAATAGAATAGCTGCTATGAATACGTATTTGAATGTAGCTTGTTCGCCCCATAATTTATCCGCCAACAGATTCGAATGCATAGGTAATCCTTACGTCAAAAGATCGTGAATTATACGGAAATAGCGTAGAAAAAAATATAGGATCTGTTGACATAAATTACGACGCTGATTTGCAACGCAGTGGAGGTAGGGCGTCCCGAAGTTTATTTTCCAAACAGACTAATATGGATTTTTCCAGGACTTTTGCATGGTATTTATCTTTATAGATAAATTGTTGAACAGCACACTTGAATGCATCCAGTGATTTTGTCTTCTTAAACTCTTCTAATACACCTTTATTATCTAACACACGCTCGAGCTGCTTGCACAATTGATCAATTCGAGTATTATAATCCGATAATGGATCTTTTTGTTCGAGTTTCGCGAAAGTGGCCAGGTTCAGCGCGCCATCCATCACCTTCTGAAATCGACTACCACGTTTGTTAACCTTCCAAAATGAAACTTGATTCGTTTTTCCATCATTACGCATTATTTTTTCATTAGTCTCGTTTAAAACACGCACTAAACCATTAACATCTTGTGCCTTTTTAAGCTGATCTATTAAATCATTAGACGCGTCTATTTTATCACGACTCACAAACCAATAGCTTTGATATTCAGTTAAGAGACTTATCATCGAAGTACGTAGTGCATCTAGGGAAATGATCGGTTGGTGGGCATGATCAGTCACGGCTTTAAAAAACAGCAAGTAATGGTTATCTTGTGTAATCTTATGTAAATGACTTTCCCGACCCAAACACCTTGCTAAAAAAGATCTTTTTTGAGCTTTGTCTAAAAAATTAGTAATATGTTTTTTGTGTTCCTCAACAATCTCATGTATAGATGATGGATTCAATAAAAGATAGTGAGTATATGTTTCCACATTAACTTTTTTTCCAGCGTCTAAATCTGAAAACAGGGCTTGCAATCGCTGACGAACTGTATTGATATCGACTAATTGTGTATTGTTCATTGTAGCGAATTGACAAGCAATCACAGCGGGTGGAATACAATCGACCATCCTTACAGGTTGAGTGTAGACATCATATTTATATTGTTTATCATCACGACGCG